>CAZRKU010000043.1:0-25560 GCA_964600685.1 uncultured Frigidibacter sp.
AAGCTGGGGTGGGACGAAAGCTTCCGCCCGCTCGCCTGCGGTCGAGATCGCTACTCGTTGGCCGAGTCTCGATGGATCCGGTGCTAACGCCATGGTTGAAAATGGACCCTTTCCTTGCCAGAGTGGCGGGGAAAGGATTCCGCAGTTTCCTTTCTTTGGTCCAGTTCTTACGAAAGGTTCCCTTGGTTGTCGAGCACTCTCACCTCCGAACTTCCGGCGGCCCCGCCTGAGATCGGGTCCCGACCCAAGCCATCGACGGCAGCCCTTGCGAATTGGAATTCAACTACAGCCTCGGGGCCAACGCGAGTTTCACTTTCACGGCACATGCAGTTTGCCTGCCGATCCCGCGGATCGAGATTGCAGGCCCGCAGGGTGTGCAGGCCAGCTTTGCCTGGCAGGCCGCGAAGGCCACCAGCCCTGCCCGCATGTGCACGGCCGTTCTCGTCAACTCGCTCGCAGGATAGGCGGAGCCGATCCCGGCAGCCTCAGGCCTTGATCTTCTCGATCAGGGTGACGTCGGGCAGGCCCTCAAAATGCTTGTCGCAAGTCAAAAGTGTCGCACCCTGCGCCCGCGCCGTCGCGAACATGATGGCATCGGCGCTCGCGAGTTTGTGGACCCGGCAAGCATCGGCGGCCGCGAGGGCGATTTCAGTGTCGAGCGGGGCGACCTGGCAGACCTGCGTGAAGGCGATCACCTGATCGGCTCTGTCCTCACCCACCTCACGCGTCAGCCATTTCGCAAGTTCCATCTGGACCATGGTTGGCACCAGCCAGTCAGCCTGATCCGGCAGTTTCTCGGCCAGTTTCTCCCCTGTCGGCGATCCGATCAGCCATTCGATCCAGGCCGAAGTATCGACGAGGACCATCAGAACCGGTCCGCGCGGTCACGGTAATCGGCGGCAGAAGCGCCGCGCGCAAGGCCCTTGAGGGCGTCGCGCTTCGGGACCGGGACCAGCAGAACCCCGGTGCCCTTGGGAATAAAGGCAAAGGTCAGCCCAGCTTCCCAGTGCTGGGCGCTGCGGATCGCCTTCGGGATCGAGATCTGGAACTTCGAGGAAAGGATCGCGGTGTCAGACATGATCATACCATCCGTATATCGATATGCAAAACGTAAGATAATCCCACCGCAATTTCAAGGACGCTGAGCCATGACAGAAAGACGCGTATCCGTCCGCCTTTCGGCTGAGCTACGCCCCGATCTTTGGACGGTTTTCCGGCATGACACATGCCGCCGCCGCGCCTGAGGTCGGCCAGCGAGCCGTTCCGAAGCGTGAAGAGGAAAAGCCCGAGCCGGTCGAAATCGCCCTGACCGTAGTCGGTGATGTCCCAGCCCATGCGCGCCTCGATGATCCGGCGCGCCTCGTCCTGGCGGGCGCGGGACCGCTCGGGCGACCAGGAGGCGAAGGGCGGCAGCATGAAGCCGAAGGAGCGGATCATCTGATCCGCTTCGGCCATGACCCGATTGATGCGCGAGCGTTTCATGCCTCTGCCCTTCTTCCCTCAGGTTCGTGCCCCCATCACCCCGGCGGCAACCGCGTCTTGGCCCGGAACCGGCTGACCAGCGCCACGGCGGCGACCAGCAGCCCCAGGAAGAACCCCGCCCAGATGCCCGGCGCGCCCAGCCCGCCCCAGGTCGCCAGCACCCAGCCGAGCGGCAAGGACAGGAGCCAGTAGGCAATGAAGGACACCAGCGCCGGCCAGAGCGTGTCCGACAGGCCGCGCAGCGCGCCAAGCGCCGTCGACTGCACCCCGTCCATGATCTGGAACAGCGCGAAGATGGTGAAGATCTGCGCCGCGACCGCGATCACCGCCGGGTCGTCGACGATCAGCCCGGCGATTTCCCGGCCGAGGAGCGACAGGGCCAGCGCCGCAAGGCCAAGCCAGATCGTCACCAGCCCCAGCGCGCCTATGGCGATGGGGCGAAGGGTCTGCCCTTCGCCCGCGCCCTGCGCCTGGGCCACGCGGATCGCCACCGCGCCCGCCACGCCGAAGGGCACCATGTAAAGAACGCCGCCCACCGTCATGGCCACCTCGTTCCCGGCCAGCGCCACCGACCCGAACAGGCCGATCAGCAGCGTCGCTGCCGTGACCGAGCCGGTTTCGACAAGATAGAGGAGGCCAAGCGGCGCGCCCTCGCGCACCGCCTCGACCAGTTCCTGCCCGTCCAGGTCGCGCCGAAGCCTGAGGCGGCGGGTCGACCAGGCGTTCTGCCAGTAAAGCATCGCCACCAGAAGGGCGATGCATTCCGCCAGAAGCGCCGCGATTCCCGCCCCGGTCAGCCCCAGCGCCGGGATCGGCCACAGACCATAGATCAGCACATAGTTGAACGGCACGTTCAACCCGACCGCGACGAAAGCGAACCCGGTCCCGGTCCAGGGCCGGTCGACCGCATCGAAGGCCGACCTGAAGGCGGTCAGCACCGCATAGGGGATCATGTAGAGCGCGATGGAGGTCCAGTAGCCACCCATCGCCACGATCACTTCGGGCGGCTGGCCCAGGTAGGGCAGCACGAACCAGAGATTGCCCATCAGCGAGGCCGCCGCGACCCCCACCATCATGCCCAGGATCAGCCCGTTTCTGAGCAGCGTCGGAATGCGCCGTTCCTCGCCCGCGCCCCAGGCCGCGCCGATCCGCACCGAAAGGACCGACAACATCCCGTAAATCGCCGCATAGAGCAGACCCGCGACCGCCGCCGTCAGCCCGACCGCCGCCAGCGGGATCGCACCCAGCGGCGCCAGCATGATTGCATCCGCGACGCTGATCAGCGTCGTCGCCGCAAGACCGGCGACCAGCGGCACCGCAAGGCGCACGATCCCCGGAATTTCCTTCGCGACCAAAGCCCAGCTAATCATGGTCCGCCTCCCCGACGGCTGACCCTAGCCGACCGAACGCGATTTCGTCCAGTCGGCCACCGCCGCGCCGAAGACCTGGAACAGCGGGCGCGACACCGGATCGTTGGCGGCATTCCATTCCGGATGCCACTGAACCGACAGCGTGAAGCCCTTGGCCCCCTTGACGAAAAGCGCCTCGGGCGTGCCGTCCGCGGCCCAGCCGTCGATGACGATGTCGCGCCCCTCGGTCTTGATCCCCTGACCGTGCAGCGTATTGGTCATCACCTCGCTCGTGCCGAACAGGCGCCGGAACGGGCCATCGTCAGAGAAGCGCACCGCGTGGCGGAGTGCGAATTTTTCCTCGAGCGTGCCGTCGGGCGGCATGCGGTGGTTCATCCGCCCCGGCAGGTCACGGATTTCGGGATAAAGCGTGCCGCCCAGCGCCACGTTCACCTCCTGAAAGCCGCGGCAGATGCCAAGGAACGGCTGCCCCCGCGCGACGCAGGCCCGCACCAGCGGCAGCGTGATCGCATCGCGCGCCCGGTCGAAGGCCCCGTGCGCGTCGGTCGCCTCCTCGCCATATTCCTCGGGGTGGACGTTGGGGCGCCCCCCGGTAAGGAGGAACCCGTCGCAGACCTCCAGCAGTTCGGCGACCGAGACAAAACGCGGATCGGTCGGAATGACCAGCGGCAGGCACCCCGCCACCTCGGCCACGGCCGACGAATTGGTCAGGCCCCCGGCGTGGACCGGGTATTCGTCATTGATCATGTTCATGTTGCCGATAATGCCGACAACAGGCCTTGTCCTGCGCATTCTCACCCTTCCTTGGGAGCAACATACGCGCCGGATGTGAGACAGGAAAGGCCGCAGGCGCACAGGGGAGGTGCGGCGGGACGGGGCAAGAGGTTAATCGACCGGGGTCACGCCTCACCCTCCCCCGCAGGCATACGTTTGGAATACGTCGGGAATACCCTCGCAGGACGCAGGTCTTGCGGGCGGCCAGCGCGGTTAATCCAGCGTTCTCAGGGCTTTGCCCCTGCCGCCGCCTTGGCTTTCAGCCGATAGGCATGCAACAGCGGCTCGGTATAGCCCGAGGGCTGAACCCGCCCCTTGAACACCAGATCCGCAGCCGCCTGAAAGGCGATCCCGTCAAACCCCGGCGCCATCGGGCGATAGGCCGGATCACCGGCATTCTGACGGTCGACCACCACGGCCATCTTGCGCAGCGCCGCCATCACCTGCTGCCCGTCGACCACGCCGTGATGCAGCCAGTTGGCGATGTGCTGGGCGGAAATCCGGCAGGTCGCGCGGTCTTCCATCAGGCCTATGTCATTGACATCCGGCACTTTCGAACAGCCGATCCCCTGATCGATCCAGCGCACGACATAACCGAGGATTCCCTGGGCGTTGTTCTCCACCTCGCGGTTGACCTGCGCCTCCGACCATTTGCGGAAAGTCGCCAGCGGAATGTCCAGCACCGCGTCGACATAGGCGCGGCGCCCCCCGGCGGCGAGCCTGCGCTGAACGGCAAAGACATCGACCTTGTGGTAATGCAGCGCATGCAGCGTCGCCGCCGTGGGCGACGGCACCCAGGCGCAGTTCGCCCCGGCCTTGGGATGGTCGATCTTCTGCTCCAGCATCGCCGCCATCAGATCGGGCATCGCCCACATTCCCTTGCCGATCTGGGCCCTGCCGGACAAGCCGCATTCCAGCCCGATATCGACATTCTGGTTTTCATAGGCCGTGATCCAGGCCTTGCGTTTGATGAAATCCTTGCGGCTGAAGGGGCCGGCCTCCATCGACGTGTGAATCTCGTCGCCGGTCCGGTCCAGAAAGCCGGTGTTAATGAATGCGATCCTATGCTTTGCGGCGCGAATACATTCCTTGAGGTTGACCGACGTGCGCCGTTCCTCGTCCATCACACCCAGCTTGACGGTGTATTGGGGCAGACCGAGGATCGCCTCGACGCGGGTAAAGATTTCGTCGGCAAAGGCCACTTCGTCCGGCCCGTGCATCTTGGGCTTGACCACATAGACCGACCCCAGATGCGAATTGCGCGCACCTTCGGTCTTTTGCAGATCATGGAGCGCGATCAGCACGGTGATCATCGCATCCATCAGCCCCTCGGGCACTTCCGACCCGTCGGCCAGCAGGATCGCCGGATTGGTCATCAGATGGCCAACGTTCCTGACCCACAGCAGCGCGCGGCCCTTGACCATCAAGGCGCCGCCGTCCGGTGCGGTATAGCTGCGATCCGGGGTCAGGCGTCGGGTGATCGTCCGCCCGCCCTTCTCCATCACCGCCTCAAGATCTCCCCTCATCAGGCCAAGCCAGTTGGCATAGGCCTGCACCTTGTCCTCGGCGTCCACGCAGGCGACCGAATCCTCGCAGTCCATGATCGCCGACATGGCGCTTTCGATCACCACATCGGCCAGGCAGGCCTGATCGCGCGCACCGATGAAATGGGCGCGGTCAAAGACCAGTTCGACGTGCAAGCCATTGTTTTTCAGAAGAACAGCATCCGGCGCCCGCGGGTTGCCGCGATAGCCCACGAATTTCTCCGGGCTGACCAGCGGCAGATCGTCGACCAGAAGCGCGCCGTCCTTCACGTGATAGCGCCGCACATCGCCATGGCTGGCCCCGGCGATCGGGAAAGCCTCGTCCAGAAACACCCGGACGCGGGTGATGACCCGCGCCCCGCGCCCGCGCTCATACCCACCGGGCGGCGGGGCGGAGCCCATCGCATCGGTGCCATAAAGACAGTCGTAAAGGCTGCCCCAGCGGGCATTGGCGGCATTGAGCGCGTAACGGGCATTGGTGACCGGCACCACCAGCTGCGGCCCCGGAACCTGTGCGATCTCGGGATCGACACCGGCAGTGTCGATCTTGAATTCCGGCCCCTCGGGCAGCAGATAGCCGATCTCCTCCAGGAATGCGCGATAGGCGTAATGGTCATGCGGCTTGTCACGATGGGCACGGTGCCAGGTGTCAATCTGCTCCTGCAACGCCTCCCGTCGGGCGAGGAGGGCGCGGTTCTTCGGGGTCAGGTCATGGAGCAGCGCCGCAAACCCCTGCCAGAACTGGTCGGGTGCGATCCCGGTTCCGGGCAGGGCCAGCGCCTCGACAAAGGCGGCCAGCCGTTCGTCAACCTTCAGCCCGTGAACATCCCGACGTTTCATCTTCGCCCCCGGCTGTATGCCATGGCACACAGTTACGGCGTGACGGCCCGGCAGGCAACAGGTCCGCCGCCCTGGTTTTCGCCGTTTCCAGAATTCACCTTTCGCAGATGCCGCATAATTGCCCACCTCTTCCCTTTTCCCGCCAATCGCGCCTAACTCGCCGGCGACGACCGGAGGACATGATGACCGAAGCCCAGCCCACCCCGACGCTCCTGAAGGACTATCTGCCCTTTCCCTTCACCATCGCGCAAGTCGACCTGACCTTTCGCCTGAAACCACAGGCGACACGGGTTCTGGCCGCCATCCGCCTTGCCCCCAATCCGGCGCGGCCGGGCCGGCACGACCTGTTCCTCCATGGCGAGAAACTGCGGCTGGTTTCGGCTTCGATCGACGGGCGGGTTTTGCCCGCGTCCGCCCTGCGGATCACCGCCGAGGGCCTGACGGTCGCGGCACCCCATATTCCCGGCGGCCCGTTCCTTTGGGAGGCGGAGGTGGAGATCGACCCCGAAGGCAATACCGCGCTCGAAGGGCTGTACATGTCGGGCGGCATCTATTGCACCCAGTGCGAGGCGGAAGGTTTCCGCAAGATCACCTATTACCCCGACCGCCCCGATGTGATGGCTCCCTTCCGGGTGCGCATCGAAAGCGACATGCCGGTGCTTTTGTCGAACGGCAATCCCGTGGCAGAGGGGGCGGGCTGGGCCGAATGGTCCGACCCCTGGCCGAAGCCCGCCTATCTTTTCGCGCTGGTCGCGGGCGATCTGGTGAACCTGCCCGACACATTCACCACGCGATCAGGCCGCAAGGTCGGGCTGAACATCTGGGTCCGCAAGGGCGATCTGGACCGCTGCGCCTATGCGATGGGCGCGCTGAAACGGTCTATGAAGTGGGACGAGGATGTCTATGGTCGCGAATACGACTTAGACATTTTCAACATTGTCGCCGTTGATGACTTCAATATGGGCGCTATGGAGAACAAGGGCTTGAACATTTTCAACTCCAAGCTTGTTCTGGCCAGCCCGGAAACCGCGGCCGACCTTGATTTCGAACGGATCGAAGGCGTGATCGCGCATGAATATTTCCACAACTGGACCGGCAACCGGATCACCTGCCGCGACTGGTTCCAGCTTTGCCTGAAAGAGGGGCTGACGGTCTTCCGCGACCAGCAGTTCACCTCCGACATGCGCTCGGCCCCGGTCAAGCGCATCGACGACGTTCTGACCCTCCGCGCCCGTCAGTTCCGCGAGGATATGGGGCCATTGTCGCACCCGGTGCGCCCCGACAGCTACATCGAGATCAACAATTTCTACACCGCGACGATCTATGAAAAAGGTGCGGAAGTCATCGGGATGCTGAAGCACCTGATCGGGGAGGAGGACTATCGCCGCGCGCTCGACCTCTATTTCGACCGCCATGATGGTGAGGCCGCCACCGTCGAGGACTGGCTCAAGGTGTTCGAGGATACGACCGGGCGCGATCTGTCCCAGTTCAAGCGCTGGTATACCGACGCGGGCACGCCTCGCCTGTCGGTGTCGGAGACCTGGTCGGGCGGAACCTATACGCTGACCTTCCGGCAGGAGACCGCGCCCACGCCGGGCCAGCCGGACAAACCCGCCCGCGTCATCCCGATTGCCGTGGGTCTTCTGAACCCCAATGGCCACGAGGTTGTGCCGACCCGGATCCTGGAGATGATCGAGACCACCCAGAACTTCCGCTTCGAAGGTCTGGCGGCCCGTCCGATCCCGTCGATCTTGCGCGGTTTCTCAGCACCGGTCATCCTGGAACGCAAGGCCGATCAAGCCGAGCGCGCCTTCCTTCTGGCGCATGACACCGACCCGTTCAACAAATGGGAAGCCGGCCGGGCGCTGGCCCGCGACGTTCTGACCCGCATGATCCTGTCCGGCGAGGCGCCATCGAGCCAGCTTCTTTCGGCGCTCGGCACAGTGCTTCAGGATGAAGGCCTTGACCCGGCTTTCCGGGCGCTCTGCCTGCGCCTGCCCTCGGCAGACGACCTCGCGCAGAGCCTGAAGGACGACGGACATATACCTGATCCGGATCGGATTCATGCCGAGACAAGGCGCCTTGCCGCCGCAGTCGCGCGGCATCTGGAAAAGCCGCTTGAAACCACCTTCGCGGTGCTCGCGGATGCCCGCCCCTTCTCGCCCGACGCCGCGGCCGCAGGGCGGCGGGCCTTGCGGCTGGCCTGCCTGTCCTATCTCAACCGGCTGGACGGCGGGGCGCGCGCCGCGACGCTGTTCGCCGATGCCACCAACATGACCGACATGCAGGGCGCACTGGCCTGCCTGATCGACGCCGGGCGCGGAAAGGCGGAACTGGCGGCCTTCTACGACAGGTTCCGCGCCAACCGGCTGGTGATCGACAAATGGTTCACCACGCAGGTTCTGTATGCCGCCCCCGATCAGGCGGTCCCCGTGGCGCGGTGGCTGGCTGACCATCCGGACTTCGACTGGAAGAACCCCAACCGTTTCCGGTCCCTGATGGGCGGGCTGTCGGCCAATCACGCCGGTTTCCATCATGCCTCCGGCGGGGGTTACGATTTTTATGCCGACTGGCTGATCCGGCTCGACCCGGTGAATCCCCAGACGACTGCACGCATGTCAACGGCCTTCGAGACCTGGAGCCGCTATGACGAGGGCCGCCAGGCCAAGGCCCGCGCGGCACTGGAGCGGGTGCTGGCAACGCCGGGACTGTCGCGCGACTCAGCGGAAATGATCGGGCGGCTTCTGGGCTGAGGCGCCTTTGCCAACGATGCGCGTCGCCTGACAATAACCGGCGGCGCGCAGCAGTGTTTCCCCCCATTCCGCAAATGACCGCCGTTCAGGCGTTCCGATAACCGTCTCTCCACTTTTGGATGTTAGGTGCAATCGGGGATGTTTCTGGAACTGTGCGGATGACCAGCGAAATCTTTGAATACCGCAATCAGGCGCGCGGGCCGCGGAACTATATCACGCTTGGCCTGGTCCTCGCCGTTCTCTACGCGGCCTATCAGCAGGGCTGGGGCCTGATGGCGGTGTTTCTGTGCGGCCCCATCCTGGGTTTCGTCCTCGCGCGGCTGATCGAGAATGCGGCCGAAGGCTTTCGCATGACCGAAACGGCGCTGGACTATTACGCCCCCGGGGTGGAGGGCGCGGTGAACTGGCACTCATTGCGGGGCGTGACGATTGCGGGCGACGGCACGGGTGGTGCGATCTGCGACCTGCAACTGAGCGACGGCGAGATCATCCGCCTGCCCGCGACCGCGGCCTTTGCGCCCGAACGGCTGGCGCAGGAATTCCGCCTGCGCGGGGTACCCGTCTGGCGCGGCCCGTCGCCAGCAACGCGGATGGCCGCCGCCTGACGATCCCTAGCGGCAATAGGGCTGGGCAGAGGTCCAGCCCGCCAACTCCGACAGCACCGCCTTCTTGCGCAACGGCAACCAGTCGCGCGCCGCGCCGAGCCAGCCGCGCTCCCCCCCGCCCACGACTGCGCCGTCGCGCTCGACGTACCGCGCCATGATCCGCACCGCACAGCTGAGATTGCGCTCGCCGTCGAGCAGCGCCTCGCCCGCCTCGCACCCGTTGGCGCGCGCGGTCGCATCGGAAATCTGCATCAGCCCCTTGTAGGTGCCCCCGCCCCCGCGCGCCAAAGGGTTCCACCGGCTTTCGAATTGCGCCGCCGAAGACAGGAACCCGACCCAGAAGGCCCGGCGCTGATCGGGGCCGGATTCGGCATAGGCGGGGCAGAAACTCTCCATATCTGCCGGAACCGAATTGATCAGAACCGCCCCCTCCGACTCAAGCGCGCGCAGGGTGGCCTCGGTCCAGGCGGATCCTTCGGGCAGGTGGTCCCAACGCGCTGCTGGGAGGAAACCGGGCGTCTGTATTTGCGGGCTGTCCCCCGCCGACCGGCAGCCGGTCAGTCCGAGAAGCACCAAAAAAGAGGCGCCGAATATTGTCGGTCTCACATTCTCCCCCTGTTCCAATGCCCCGCAAGAATGATGATCTGCGGGCTCAGCGCAAGCCCCGGCCCCGGTCAGCGGCGCATTTCTGCCGCTGCACCGCCACCGGATCGCACCCGGCCCCGACCCGCTGCTTGTCTGGCCCGCGCGGCTTCTTTACAAGCAGCCCGGACAAGGAAGGAACCGCCCAATGCTCGACCTCAGCTTTGAAGCCCCGACGCCGAAAGTGATCCATGGCGCGCAAGCGGATTGGGAACTGGTGATCGGTCTTGAGGTTCACGCCCAGGTCGCGTCCAAAGCCAAGCTCTTTTCCGGTGCTTCGACCGAATTCGGGGCGGAACCCAATTCGAACGTCGCTTTCGTGGACGCGGCCATGCCCGGCATGCTGCCGGTCATCAACGAGTTTTGCGTGGCGCAAGCGGTGCGCACCGGGCTGGGGCTGAAGGCTCAGATCAACCTGACCTCGGCCTTTGATCGCAAGAACTATTTCTATCCCGACCTGCCACAGGGCTACCAGATCAGCCAGCTTTACCATCCGATCGTCGGCGAAGGCGAAGTGATCGTCGACATGGCGCCCGGCGTCGCCCGCCGCGTCAGGATCGAACGCATCCATCTGGAACAGGACGCGGGCAAGTCGATCCATGACCTCGACCCCACCATGTCCTTCGTCGACCTGAACCGCACCGGCGTGGCGCTGATGGAAATCGTCTCGCGCCCCGATATCCGCGGGCCGGAGGAGGCGGCGGCCTATGTCGCGAAACTCCGCCAGATCATGCGCTACCTCGGCACCTGCGACGGCAACATGCAGAACGGCAACCTGCGCGCGGACGTCAACGTCTCGGTCTGCCGGCCGGGGGATTACGAGAAATATCAGGCGACGCAGGATTTCTCGCATCTGGGCACACGCTGCGAGATCAAGAACATGAACTCACTCAGGTTCATCCAGGCGGCCATCGAATACGAGGCCCGCCGCCAGATCGCGATTGTCGAGGATGGCGGCAAGATCGTGCAGGAGACCCGGCTTTACGATCCCGACAAGGGCGAAACCCGGCCCATGCGCTCCAAGGAAGAGGCGCACGATTACCGTTACTTCCCCTGCCCCGATCTTCTGCCGCTGGCAATCGAACAGGCCTGGGTGGATGAGATCGCGCGCACCATGCCGGAACTGCCGGACGCCAAGAAGGCCCGCTTCATGGGTGACTTCGGCCTGACCGATTATGACGCGAACGTGCTGACCGCCGATCTGGAATCCGCCGCCTTTTTCGAAGAGGTCGCCAAGGGCCGCGACGGCAAGCAGGCGGCGAACTGGGTGATCAACGAACTTTTCGGCCGCCTGAACAAGGAAGGCAAGGCCATCGCTGAAACACCGGTCAACGCCGGGCAACTGGGTGGTGTTCTGGATCTGATCGGTTCGGGCGAAATCACCGGCAAGATGGCCAAGGATCTGTTCGAAATCCTCTGGACCGAAGGCGGCGATCCGGCCGAAGTCGCGGCCGCGCGCGGCATGAAGCAGGTGACGGACACCGGCGCCATCGAAAAGGCGCTGGATGACCTGATCGCGGCCAATCCCGAACAGGTCGAGAAGGCCAAGGTCAACGCGAAGCTTGCTGGCTGGTTCACGGGCCAGGTTCTGAAAGCCACGGGCGGCAAGGCCAACCCGGCGGTCGTCAATCAGATGGTGGCGGCCAAGCTCGAACTCTGAACGGAAGCCACCAAGTCAAAAGGGCGACCGCGACGGTCGCCCTTTTTTGCATGGCAGGCGGTCTCTCACGTCCGGCGGCGGCGTTTCAGTCCTGCCACGGCCATCAGGCCGCCCATCAGGCCCAGGCCGGCAGCAGGCAGGGGAACCGCGGCAATCTGGATATTGTCGAGGAACCCACCCACACGGTTGGCCCCGCCAGCGGCGGCAAAGTTGAGCAGATAGCTGCCGGCGGTCGACACGTTGAACAGCATCTGGATCTGCGTCCACGCCCCCACAGTCGCACCGCTGGTCAGGCCGGTCACCGTCCCTGACCCCAGCGCGCCAAGGCTGTAGTTGATCCGGTTCGTATTCACGCTGGTGCTTTCGGGGCTGTACCAGAACGACAGGATGTAGCTGCCGGCGGCAAGTGCGACCGATTGCTGGATGTTCGAGTTGCGCCCGCCGTCAAGCGAGACAAAATAGTTCCCGTCCTGCGCATTCAAGGCGGAACTGAGGCTGGAATGAACTTCAATCCGGTTGCCCGCCGTCGTCGTCCAGCCCTGAAGCCCGGAGTAAACATTGGTGCCGGGACCGGTCGTCAGCAACTGACCAAATGTCAGGCCGTTCAGAAAACCGGTCGCGCGGCCGGTGGTGCCTTGTTCGAAGCTGCTGTTCAGGATCGGAACGGTCGCGGCCTGCACGGCAGCCGGAACCATCACCATCATGGTAAAGCCGGCTGTCCTGATCGCGTTTGTCAGACGAGTGCGCATGATCGCTCCATAAGTCACAAAAGGGTCGAGGGGCCGACGTGCCCTTCCGACGAAGTTTACATCTTGTTAATATTGATTAATTACGGCAGCGGTTTGTCGCGGCGGACAGGATTTGCGGCAAATCCGTGATTTCGCGCGCAATCTCAGGCGGCGCGGTTTCGACGGCGCAGACAGCCCAACAACCCCAACCCGCCCAGAAGCACGAACCCGGCTGCCGGCACGGGAACGGTGGTGACGATGCCGATATCGTCGATCAGACCCCCCACCCCATCCGCCGCACCCGTGGCGGCGAAGCTGAGGTTCATGGTGGTCGAGCTCGGCAGGCTGAAACGCGTCGTGATCTCTGTCCAGATGCCGACACGCGCCCCGGCGGTGCCGACGGTCACCAACCCGTTGACCACATTGCCGAGATTGTAGGTGATGGTATTGGTCGCGGACCAGGTGCTTTCGGGGCTGTACCAGAACGACAGGATGTAGGTGCCTGCGGCCATCGACACCGCCTGGGTGATGGTCGAATTGCGACCCGTCCCGGCATCGAGCGAGATCAGGTAATCGCCGGAATAGGCATCAAGGCGCAAGCTCGCGTCGGAATGGATTTCCACCCTGTTGCCGCCGCCGCCACTGATGGTCCAGCCCTGCAAGCCGTTATACGTGTCCCAACCCGGCAAGAAGGTGTTGAGTTGGGAAAACCGCGTGCCGAAGGTATAGCCATTTGGCCGGCCGGTCGTGCCGTTTTCAAAGCTGGCATTGGCAAGGGTGACTGTCGCCGCGCCCACCGGCGCGGCCAGCCCCAGTCCGGCGCAAACAAGCGCTCCTGCCAGGATGTTCTTCACAATCGCCATTTTGCAGGTCCGTATCCGCACACTCGACCGCCCGGTCGTCCGGAGGGGCGATGGGCATTTCCCGAAGCTCTAGCCCGCCACTGTGGCAAAGCTGTGGCGGACCAGCCGGATCAGCGCGAAACCCGATGCCGGACGGCAAGTTGCCACTGCGACAGGCCGGCAGACAACCGCCGACACGCGCTTCGCCCCGTTGATGGACAGGTCCCGCGATCAGTGGCGCCGCCGGAAAGGTTCCGCTAAGATGCGGCCGCTCCATCAGGCTGAGGGTTGTATGACGCGTTACGAATACAGGATCGTTCCCGCACCGGTTCAGGGTGAAAAGTCGCGCGGCGTGAGGACGGTCGAGGACCGTTTTGCGCTCGCGCTGGCAAATACCGTCAATGACCTGGCGCGGCAGGGCTGGGAATATGTCCGCTGCGACACGCTGCCGACCGAAGAACGCACCGGGCTGACCAAAAGGCGCACCGTCTACGTCAATCTTCTCGTCTTCCGGCGTGAAGTCGAAGCCGCCGACGGCAGCGGGGCACAGGCGCCCTTGGTCGCGGACAAACCCGCGGGCGGTCTTAGGGGCCTGACCCGCCGGTTCACCTCGCCCCCGGTCACGGCTGCCGACAGACCGGGTACCGCGGCACCGAAAATCGCCGCACCGGTCGAAGGCATGGCCCCGAAACTCGGCCCGGCGACCGGCCCGTCGGGCGAAGATGGCTGAGCGGGCTCAGGATTTTCCGCCGGCGCCCACGTCAAGCCCCAGAGCGTGGATGCGATGAACCAGCGTGGACCCGAGCGCCTGGTGAACGGCGCGATGCGCCGCAATCCGGTTCAGACCGTCAAAGGCCCGCGCCCGGATCCTTACGTGAAAATGGGTCTCGCCGCCTTCGCGCCAGCCTGCGTGGCCACGATGTTTCTCGCTTTCGTCCGTGACTTGCAGCTCCTCCGGGGAAAACGCCGCGCGCAACCGAGTCTCTATTTCGTCCGCCAGCCGCATTTTTTCGTCCGACCCTCTTCAAAGCCCCGCCAAAACACCTAGACTTGTCCCCCCGAGTCGAAAAGCCAAACTTCCCGAGGCGCCATGTCCAGAGACGACCCTTTCGGTTTCGATATTTCCGCGGCGTCCGACAAGAAACGGCGCACGAAGGGCAAGCGCGGCATGTCCGGCGCCTTTGAAACCTCGACCCGCCCCTGCGATCATCGCGGCTGCAAGGAGGCGGGCCAGTATCGCGCGCCGAAGTCGCCCGACACGCTCGACGACTATTTCTGGTTCTGCCGCGATCACGTGCGCGAATATAACCTGAAGTGGAACTTCTTTCAGGGCGCGACCGAGGAAGAGTTCGAGAAGTTCATCGACAAGGACCGGGTCTGGGGCCGTGAAACCAAGCCCTTCGGCAAGCGCGGCGAGGAAGATCGCGCCTGGCAGCGGCTTGGCGTCGCCGATCCGATGGAAATCCTTGGCGCGAATGCGACGCTGAACCCCGGCCGCGCGACCGCCGGCCGCAAGCTGCCCCCGACCGAACGCAAGGCGCTGGATATTCTGGAAGCCAGGGACAATTGGACAAAACCCGAAATCCGCAAGCAATATAAAAGCCTTGTCAAGGACTTGCACCCGGACATGAACGGCGGCGACCGTTCCGACGAGGAGCGGTTGCAGGAAGTTGTCTGGGCCTGGGACCAGATCAAGGACAGCCGCAACTTCAGGGAATAGGCGCAAACGGCACGGACCATCAACGCCAGTCCGCTCATGCAATAGCGCTTGCCAGTGGGCTTGGGGCCGTCGTTGAACACATGCCCCAGGTGGCCGCCGCAGCGGCGGCAATGAACTTCCGTTCGCTTGCCCAGAATGCCCCAATCGGCCCTTGTCGCCACCGCGTCGGGCAGCGGCGCGAAGAACGACGGCCAGCCCGTGCCGCTCTCATATTTCGGCCTGGACGCAAAAGGGGCAGATCGCAGCCGGCACAGTGGAACGTGCCCTTGCGATGTTCGTCGTTCAGCGGGCTCGACCCGGCGCGCCCGGTATCGTCCTCGCGCAGGGCCGCCGCGCCGGCGTCAGAAGTGCGCGCCATTCCGGCCCCCGTTCCCTGCTCGTCCCATGATGTCAGACTTCGGATCACGGGCGGGTAAAAGCCGCGTGTGCATGGGTTGCAATTCAACCGGGCCGAGGTCGCAAATCGCCTGCAAAGCCGCCCGCGCGGCCTTGCACCCCCCCGGATTCTCGTCCATCAATCAGGGGTTCATTTGCCGGGCACTCCCCGGCCCCTTGCGATGGCGGACGGAATGCTGGATCAGAATGTGAAACCCACCGAAGAAATCTCCGTGCGCGAGGTTTTCGGGATCGACACCGAGATGAAGGTCAAGGGGTTCGCCGACCGCAGCGACCGTGTGCCGGAGATTGACACGACCTACAAGTTCGACCCCGACACCACCTTGGCGATCCTCGCCGGTTTTGCCTATAACCGCCGGGTGATGATCCAGGGCTATCACGGCACCGGCAAGTCGACCCATATCGAGCAGGTGGGCGCACGGCTGAACTGGCCCACGGTGCGGGTCAACCTCGACAGCCACATCAGCCGGATCGACCTGATCGGCAAGGATGCGATCAAGCTGCGCGACGGCAAGCAGGTGACCGAGTTCCACGAAGGCATCCTGCCCTGGGCGCTGCGCAATCCCGTTGCCATCGTGTTCGACGAATATGACGCAGGCCGCGCCGATGTGATGTTCGTGATCCAGCGGGTCCTGGAACATGACGGCAAGCTGACGCTTCTGGATCAGAACGAGATCATCACGCCCCACCCGTCCTTCCGGCTGTTCGCGACCGCGAACACGGTTGGCCTTGGCGACACGACCGGGCTTTACCACGGCGTCCAGCAGATCAACCAGGCGCAGATGGACCGCTGGTCGCTGGTCGCGACCCTGAACTATCTGAGCCACGACGCCGAGGCCGCGATCGTTCTGGCCAAGTCGCCGCATTACAACACCGAGAAGGGCCGCAAGACGATCAGCCAGATGGTGACGGTCGCCGACCTGACCCGCACCGCCTTCATGAACGGCGATCTGTCGACGGTCATGTCGCCCCGGACGGTCCTGAACTGGGCGCAGAATGCCGAGATCTTCCGCAATGTGGGCTACGCCTTCCGGCTGACCTTCCTGAACAAATGCGACGAGCTGGAACGGCAGACGGTGGCGGAATTCTACCAGCGCTGCTTCGACGAGGAACTGCCGGAGAGCGCGGCGAGCCAGAGCATTCGGTGAGGCAGAGTTGTGGACATCGACCAACTGAAACAACTTGTTGATGATCACCTCGGAATAGCAAGAGCGGTTCCATTGGGCGTCGCCAAACTACCTTACTCACCCGGCGTATATACCCTCTTCTTCGGAGGCGAGCCCGTCTATATCGGCGTAGCGCGCGGGGAAAAGGGCCTACGCAATCGAAAGCGAAACTATGTCGGTGGCGATGACGGCCATACAACACACCGTGAGTTTCTCTCAATCATTCCAGATAAATCTGAACGAACCGCGTTCATCAAGGCAAACGTAGCAATGGCTTGGCATGAAGTGAAAACAGCCAAGATCGCCGAAGACCTTGGAAAAAACCTGGTATCGTTACTGAAGCCCAGGTGGAATCGCTTGATATACTCGACCACATGACCCAACGTTCAGACAACCCCGCTGATCCCTTCAAGAAGGCCCTCGCCGAGGCCACTCGCACCATGGCCGACGAGCCGGAGTTGACGATCACCTACTCGGTCGATCCGCCCGGCATGACCGGCGACACGATGCGGCTGCCGCAGGTCAGCCGCCGGTTGACACGGGACGAGGTGCTGATCGCGCGCGGCACGGCGGATGCTTTCGCGCTCCGCCGCCGCTATCACGACGAAGGGGTCGCGGCGAAATATCTGCCGCAGGGCCAGATGGCGCGTGACCTTTACGACGCGATGGAAACCGCGCGGTGCGAGGCGGTGGGTGCGCGCGACATGCCGGGGACGCTCGGCAATATCGACGCCAAGATCGCCAATGAGGCCGAGCGGCGCGGCTACAGCCAGATCCGCACCGCGCAGGAAGCGCCGCTGGCGCAGGCGGCTGGTTATCTGGTGCGCCATCTGGCCACCGGACGGCCGATGCCGGGCGGCGCCGGCCATGTGATGGACCTCTGGCGCCCCTTCATCGAAGGTCAGGCGGCAGGGGCCCTCGACCATATCGGCGCCGCGCTGGCCGATCAGGCGGCCTTCGCCCGTCTTGCCCGCCAGATCATCAGGGATCTGGGCTACGGCGACCAGTTGGGTGATGACCCGGATGAGGCGGACGAGGATGACGGCCAGGGCGAGGAAGCCCAGGACCAGCCCGATACCGCCGACAGCCAGGACGACAGCCAGTCGGAGGAGGAAGAGGCCAGCCCCGAGCAGTCGCAGGAGGAGCAGGAGGATCCGAGCCAGTCCAAGGTCACCATGGACGACATGGCCGACATGGAGCAGGGCGAGGAGGCCGAACTGCCAGACTCGGACGCGCCCTTGGAACCGCCGCCACCCGCGCCCTATTCGGACGCCGATCCGAACTACAGCGTCTATGCGACCGACTTCGACGAGGAAATCCGGGCCGAGGATCTGGCCGAACCGGCGGAACTGGAACGGCTGCGGGCCTATCTCGACCAGCAGCTCGAACCTTTGAAAGGCGCGGTCAGCCGGCTGGCGAACAAGCTTCAGCGCCGGCTTCAGGCCCAGCAGAACCGCAGTTGGGAGTTCGATCTGGAGGAGGGGACACTCGACGCGGGCCGCCTGGCGCGCGTGGTGGCGAACCCGACGACGCCGCTGTCCTTCAAGGTCGAGAAGGACACCGAATTCCGCGACACCTGCGTGACGCTGCTTCTGGACAATTCCGGCTCCATGCGCGGGCGGCCGATCTCCATCGCGGCGATCTGCGCCGACGTGCTGGCGCGCACGCTGGAGCGCTGCCAGGTCAAGGTCGAGATCCTAGGCTTCACCACCCGCGCCTGGAAGGGTGGCCAGTCGCGCGAGCGCTGGCTGGCGCAGGGGCGACCGCAGCAGCCGGGTCGGCTCAATGATCTGCGCCATATCATCTACAAATCCGCCGACGCCCCCTGGCGGCGGTCGCGGCCCAATCTGGGGCTGATGATGAAGGAGGGGCTGTTGAAGGAAAACATCGACGGCGAGGCGCTGGAATGGGCGCACCGGCGCATGATCCACCGGCGCGAGCAGCGGAAGATCCTGATGGTGATTTCCGACGGTGCCCCGGTCGATGACAGCACGCTTTCGGTCAATCCGGCCAACTATCTCGAAAAACATCTGCGCGATGTGATTGCGATGGTCGAGAGGAAGAAGCTTGTCGAACTGATCGCCATCGGTATCGGCCATGATGTGACGCGCTATTATCAGCGCGCGGTGACGATCACCGATGTCGAGCAACTGGCGGGCGCGATGACCGAGCAGTTGGCGAGCCTTTTTGACGCGAACCCGCGCGCCCGGGCGCGCGCCATGGGGTTGAAGCGCGTGGCCTGACTTCGTCCGGGCTTCGCCCGGCCGACCGGAGCGAGGGGGGCTCGCCCCCCTCGCGCTCCCCCGAGGATATTTTCGGACAGAAAATGGGAACGCCATGTTTCAAAGTTTCGAAGTGACGGCGCATCCGGAATTCGGGGCGGAACGGTTGGCCCGGCTGCGGCGCGCCCTGCGGGATGGGGGCATCGACGGGTTCATCGTGCCGCGCGCGGACGTGCATCAGGGGGAATATGTGGCCCCGGCGGACGAGCGGCTGAAATGGCTGACGGGTTTTACCGGCTCGGCAGGGTTTTGCGTCGTCCTGCCCGGCGTGGCCGGGGTATTCATCGACGGGCGCTATCGAACCCAGATCAAGTCGCAGGTCGATCTCGGGCAGTTCACGCCGGTGCCCTGGCCGGAGGTGAAGGCCGGCGACTGGATCGCCGGGGCGCTGCCGGGCGGCGGCACCGTCGCCTATGATCCCTGGCTGCACACCCAGCGCGAGATCGTCGAGCTGGAGGCCTTGCTGTCCCCGAAAGGCGTGGCCTTGCGGCCGTCGGAGAATTTCATCGACCGGATCTGGGCCGACCGCCCTGCCCCGCCGCTCGGCCCGGTCGCAATCCAGCCCATCGAGAATGCCGGCGAGACATCGCAGGGCAAGCGGACGCGTCTGGCGGAGGGGTTGCGGAAGGCCGGGCAACTGGCGGCCGTTCTGACCCTTCCCGACAGCCTGTCGTGGCTTTTGAACATCCGGGGGGCGGATATCGCCCGTAACCCGGTGGTGCAGTGTCTGGGGATCTTGCATGCCGACGCCACCCTCGATCTGTTCATCGCGCCGGCGAAACTGTCGCCCGGGGTGCGGACTCATCTGGGGCCGGAAGTGCATCTCCATCCGCCGGAAGGATTCGGGGCCGCGTTGAAGGCGCTCACCGGCCCGGTGCGCGTGGATCGCGCCACCGCGCCGATCGCGATCGCCCACACGCTGGAGGCCGCGGGGATCGCCATCGGCTGGGACGCCGATCCCTGCCTTCTGCCCAAGGCGCGCAAGAACGCGGCGGAAATCGCCGGGATCGAGACGGCGCATCTGCGCGACGGGGCAGCGATGGTCGAATTCCTGGCCTGGCTCGACCGCGAAATCCCGAAAGGGGGCATGACCGAAATCCGCGCCGTCACGGCGCTGGAAGGGTTCCGCCGCGCGACCAACGCGCTGAAGGACATCAGTTTCGAGACGATCTGCGGCGCTGGCCCGAATGGCGCGATCATGCATTACCGGGTCAGCGAGGACAGCGACCGGCCTTTCCGCGAGGGCGAGATCGTGGTGATCGATTCCGGCGGCCAATATGTGGACGGGACGACCGACATCACCCGCACCATTGCTGTCGGCCCACCGGGACCGATGGAGCGCGACTGTTTCACCCGCGTCCTGCAAGGCATGATCGCCATGTCGCGCCTGCGCTGGCCGAAGGGCGTCGCAGGCAGCCATCTGGACGCGATTGCCCGCTATCAACTCTGGCTCGCCCATCAGGACTATAACCACGGCACCGGGCACGGGGTCGGCGCCTATCTCTCGGTGCACGAAGGTCCGGCGGGCCTGTCGCGACGCTATGACCTGCCGCTTGAGGACGGGATGATCCTGTCGAACGAACCCGGCTACTACCGCGAGGGGGCGTTCGGCATCCGCCTTGAAAACCTTGTCCTTGTGGAGAAGGGCGCGGTGCCGCCGGGCGGCGATGCGGAGCGGGAAATGCTGTGCTTCCGCACCCTGACTTTCGTGCCGATCGACCGGCGGCTGATTTCGACCGGCCTTCTGACCCGGGCGGAGGTGGACTGGCTGAACCACTACCATGCGCAAGTGCTGGAACGGATCGGCCCGCGTCTGTCGGAAGGCGCCCGGCGTTGGCTGGAAATGGCCTGCGCGCCGCTCTGATCTAGGTGGTCAGAAGGGCGCGCGCGGCGTCACGGGCGGCCTCTGTCACGGTTTCACCGGCGAGCATGCGCGCGAGTTCATCGACCCGCTGCCCCGGATCGAGCGGCACGACGGTCGAGGTGGTCATGCCGCCCGCCACCCGCTTTTCCACGCGCCAGTGATGGCCGCCACGCGCCGCGACCTGCGGCGAATGGGTGACAACCAGGATCTGCGCGCTTTCGGCCAGACGCGCGAGGCGACGGCCCACGGCATCGGCTGTGGCCCCGCCCACGCCGCGGTCGATCTCGTCGAAGATGATCGTCAGCGCCTCGCCGCCACGGGCCAGACAGACCTTGAGCGCCAGGAGGAACCGCGACAGTTCACCGCCGGATGCGATCTTGTTCAGGGGACCGGACGGGGCACCCGGATTGGTGGCGACGGTGAATTCCACCTGATCCCGCCCCTCCGGCCCGGGATCGGCGCGGGAAAGGACCGTTGCGAAATGCGCGCGTTCCATCTTCAGCGGCGCAAGTTCCGCAGCGATGGCACGGTCGAGCGCCTTTGCGCCTTTTGCCCGCACCGCCGAAAGGCCCTGCGCCGCGTCGGCATAGCTGTTGTTTGCCGCATCAAGCGCCGTCCTGAGCGCCTTGAGGTTGCCACTGGCCCCATCGAGCGCGGCCAGCCGCGCCCGCAGATCGTCAGCGAAGGGCCCCAGATCGTCGGCTGGCACCCCATGCTTGCGCGCCAGCGCCCGGATGGCGAAGAGGCGCTCCTCGATCCGTTCCTGTTCGGACGGGTCGAAGGACAGGGCCTCCAGACAATCCTCGACGCCCTGTGCCGCGTCACCCAGTTCGGTCAGTGCCCGGCCAAGCGCGGCAAGCGGCCTATCCAGCCGCCCCTCCGCGCGATCGGCGGCCCCGTCGAGCCAACGGGTCGCGTCGGACATCTGGCCTTCGGCCCCGTCCGGCCCCAGCGCCTGCAGCGCGCGGGCGAGGTCCTCGCGAATCCGCGCGCCCGCCTGCATCGCCCGGCGGCGGGTGTCCAGTTCCGCTTCCTCGCCGGTCTTGGGGTCCAGGCGGTCAAGCTCGGCTACGGCGTGGCGCAGGAAATCCTCATCGGCCTTCAGCCTGTCCTGTGCCGCCTCGGCCTCGGCAAGGGCGCGGCGGGCGTCGGAAACACGCGCCCATGCGCTGCGGGTGGCCGATACATCGGCATCGGCAAAGGCGTCCAGAAGCTGACGGTGCCCGCGCGGGTTCAAAAGACCGCGATCGTCATGTTGACCATGAAGTTCCACCAGAAGTTCCGACAGGTCGCGCAGGACTTCGACCGAGGCGCGGCGGTCATTCACCCAGGCGGTCTTGCGGCCGTCCGCGGTCGTGATCCGCCGAAGGATCAACTCCTCACCCGCTTCGATCCCGGCCTCCCTGAGGACGACGCGCGCCGCATGGCCCTGCGGCAGATCGAACACCGCCGTCACCTCGCCCTGCGCCGCGCCCTGCCGCACCAGTTCGGCCCGGCCGCGCCAGCCCAGCACGAAACCCAGACAATCGAGCAGGATCGACTTGCCCGCCCCGGTTTCCCCGGTCAGCACGTTCAGGCCCGGCTGGAAGGACAAATCCAGCCGGCCGATGATCAGCATGTCGCGGATTTCAAGCGCGCGCAGCATGACTGTTCCCGAAAGGCACGCGCGACCGGCGCACCGCCCTTACAACCATTCACCCTTGATCATCTGGCGGTAAATGGCGCTGAGCCAGTTGTCGCCGCGCGTCTTTGGCGCAAGACCCGCCTTGGTCAACAGCCGGTAGCCGTCCTGATACCAGTCGGTCGACTGGAAATTGTAACCGAGGATCGCGCCTGCGGTCTGCGCCTCGTCGGTGATGCCGAGCGACAGATAGCTTTCGATCAGGCGATAGAGCGCTTCGGGCGTGTGGGTCGTGGTCTGATATTGCTCCACCACCACGCGGAAACGGTTGATCGCCGCCGTATAATTCTTCTGCTTCAGGTAGTAGCGCCCGATCTCCATCTCCTTGGCGGCCAGATGGTCGAACGCAAGGTCGAATTTGAGGATCGACGATTTCGCATATTCGCTGTCGGGATATTCCTCGATCACCGCCCTGAGCGCCTGCAAGGCCTGGAAGGTCAGGCCCTGATCGCGGCCGACCTCGTCGATCTGGTCATAGTAGCTGAGCGCGAGCAGATATTTCGCATAGGCCGCATCTTCGTCGGCCGGGTAGGTGTCGATGTAACGCTGCGCGGTGGCACGGGAATTTTCGTAGTCGCGGTCCTTGTGATAGGAATAGGCCTGCATGATCAGCGCACGCTTGGCCCATTCCGAATAGGGGTAGAGCCGTTCGACTTCGCTGAAATAGACGACGGCATCCTTGCCCTTGCGGCTGGTTTCCAGCGTGAATTCGCCGCGCTCGTAGATTTCCTGGGCGGTCAGCGTATCAAGCGGGGCTTCCTGCTGCCCGCCGCCGCAGGAAGCGAGCGCTGCCACCAAGGCAAGGCTTCCGACAAGATTTGCCGCTTTTCTGCCCCGCACCATCACCCGCCCACCTCGTTTGTTCTTCCTTGCGTTAGGGATGCAAACACCTGCCCCCACCGCTTCGCCTTGTCCTAGCACAGAAAAATCCGCGGCGCAAAACGGCTTTCACAGGCTGCCAGCCCTTCGTGACTGTCCCTCAGGCAAGTCGGCAAAGTGAGGTTTTTGCGCCTATTGCGCAGTCAGGCGACGGCGGGAATATCCGCCGTGCGCACGCCAGCGCCGGGCAGATTGCGTCGACGTGTGGCGTCGCAATCGACGATGCGATAGGCGTCGGGCTGCGCAAACATCGCGCGAAGCAGTCGGTTGGTCATCGCATGGCCCGCGCGGTTGCCGGTATAGCGGCCAAGGATCGGCGCACCGGCAAGCGCCAGATCGCCAAGCGCGTCAAGCATCTTGTGGCGCACCGCCTCGTCCGCGCGGCGGAAGCCACCAGGGCTGAGGATCCGCGCGCCTTCAACCACGACCGCATTGTCGTAAGTGCCACCCAGCGCAAGACCGCTGGCGCGCATCGCATCCACATCGGCCTGACGGCAGAAGGTCCGGCAATCGCTGAGTTCGCGCACGAAGCTGCCATTGGCCATCGACAGGCGCTTGTGCTGGTGCCCGATCGCGGCATCGGCGAAGTCGATGGAAAAGTCGATCTCGAGCGCGCCCGCAGGTTCAAGCCGCGCAACCGCCTCGCCCTCGCGCACCTCCACAGCTTTCAGGATCTCGACGCAACGCACTTCCTCGTCCAGCCCCCGCAGACCACGGCCGAGGATCGCCGCCACGAAGGGCTGGGCGGAGCCATCGAGGATCGGCACCTCAGGTCCGTTGATTTCAATGAGCGCATTGTGAACACCACAACCCGCCAGCGCCGCCATGATGTGCTCGATGGTCGAAACGCTGACCCCCGCCTGGTTCTCGATCACCGTGCACAGGCGCGAGGGCGTGACCGCATCCCAGGTCGCCGGGACCAGCGCATCGCGGCCGATCACGTCGGTGCGGCGGAACCAGATGCCGTGGTTGGCCGACGCCGGGCGAACCGTCATGCGCACTGGCGCGCCAGTGTGAAGGCCCACACCCTGAAATGTCGCGGCGGTTCTGATCGTGGTCTGCAACTTAGGCCCCATTGCTGCGGCCCTTTCGGGCGGGCCGCTTTCGCTGACAGTGAGGTAATCGGGGGCGGCGCCAATCTCAATTCACTCTTTGTAACGGAATGAAACAAAGGAACCTCAAATCTGCGACAGTCCGCTGCTTCGCCGTAATGCATTGATTTCAAAATAAAAGGCCGGGTCTCCCCGGCCATCCTTTGTCACGGTGACGTTGCGTCTCAGTTGGCCTGGCGGCGCAGGAAGGCGGGAATCTCGATCCGGTCCTGCTCAGGTTCGGGCTGGTTTTCCTCCTCGTACTCCGCGCGTGGCTGCTGGCGCATCGACGGCATCACCCGTTCCTGCGGCTGCGCGGCGGCCGACTGTCCGCCCGTCATCCGGTTGATCAGCGAGTTGATCCCGAAGCGCGGCTTGTCCGCAGCCGACTCCGGCTGGGCGGCCGGACGGCTCACCTGCGGGTTCGATGGCGCGCGGCTGACCGCAGCCTGCAGGCGGGCCATCGCCTCGGGCGAGGGCGTGCCGGGTGTACGCGGACGCGGGGCGACAAATACGCTCGCCTCATCCTCGACCTGGAAGTCGCGCTGCGCCGGCACGGGGGCCGGCTGCGGGCGGTAGACCGGCGGCGGCAGGTCATCTGCGGCCGGTTGCGGCGCAGTGAAACGCGGCGCCTCGTCAAACAGCGTCGGCTCCTGCCGCGCGGGCGCGCGCGGGGCCTCCGCGCGCATTGCGGGCTGCTCGAAAACCGGCTGCTCGAAAACCGGCTGCGGGGCAACCGGCTGCTGCTGCATCACCGGCTGCTGTGCCACGGGTTGCGGGGCAGGCTGCGGCGCGGGCTGCTGTTGCTGGATCAGCGGCTCGGCCAGGCGCCGACGCGCGACCGGCGTTTCCACATGCGCCTCGACCGCGTCGATGCCGGTCGCGACAACCGATACGCGCATCATGCCGTTCATGGTTTCGTCAAGGGTCGAACCGACGATGATATTGGCGTCCGGATCGACTTCCTCGCGGATGCGGTTGGCGGCTTCGTCCAGCTCGAACAGGGTCAGGTCGGCGCCGCCGGTGATGTTGATCAGCACGCCCTTCGCGCCGCGCAGGCTGATTTCGTCCAGAAGCGGGTTGGCGATGGCCTTTTCGGCCGCCTGAACCGCGCGATCCTCGCCCGAGGCTTCGCCGGTGCCCATCATCGCCTTGCCCATCTCGTCCATCACCGCGCGGACGTCGGCGAAGTCGAGGTTGATCAGGCCGGGCCGCACCATCAGGTCGGTCACGCCCTTGAC
>CAZRKU010000044.1:0-14698 GCA_964600685.1 uncultured Frigidibacter sp.
CTCACCGCAGCCTGCAGGGCCAACAGACTGCAGGAACCGCAGGGCCTCACCGCCTAGGCGAAGGGCCGGACCCCCGCCAGAGGGTCAGTGGACGTGGCGGCTGCGCAGCACGGCGCGCACCGCGCCGAAGTCGCGCGGCGGTGTCAGATGCTGGCCCTTGAGCGCGGTATCGAGTGCCGTTTCCACATGTTTGATCAGCATCGCCCCGGCATTGTCACCCGGCAGCGCATTGGCCATCAACGTGGCCGGATCGACCGCGCCCCGGCTCATCCGCCCGCCGAAGGTCGCTTCCAGAAGCGGCACAAGGCGCGTTTGCTCGATCCCCTGTGCATCGGCCCAGTCGAGCGCGCTGCGGGTCAGGGCCGAAGAGGCCGCCGACAGACAATCCTGGAGCGCCTTCGCGGCCATCGCGGTTCCGAACTCGCCCATGCGGGTCGTCGCGCTGCCGAGCAGCGCGAACAGAGGCTGCAGTCGTTCGATCACTTCCGCAGGGCCGCCGAGAAGGAACGAGGCCTGTCCGCTTTCGATGGCGCGGGGTGCGCCGACCACCGGCGCGTCGATCAGGACGATCCGTTTGGCAATCCGGCCCCGGAGCGCCCGGACATAGCGCGGCGACAGGGTGGCGGCGATGATGATGGTCTGCAGGGTCGGCAGGCGTTTTGCCCAGGCCTCCTCCTCGAACAGCAGGCGTTCGCTCTCCATGATGTCGCGCGGCAGGAACAGAAGCGTCGTGACGCCCTCCGCGTCTTCGCCTGCGTCCAGGTTGCGTGCCCCCAGATCATTCTGGCGCAGGGCGGTCAGAAAGGGCGCAGAGGCGGCGTTTGTTCCGGAAATTGCGAGCGAATACATCAATGAACAATCTTCTCTTCTTTGACAAACATGTTGGCCCAGGCGCGGTCGATCAGGTCGGGCGTCATCTGATAGGCAATGCCCTCGAAGTTGCAGATGGCGATCATCTGGTCGATCAGGAAGACCGGCTGATAGTTGGCGTAGTCATTATTGATGGTCGGATACTTTACCTTCAGAAGATGCAGCAATGCGCGATCATCCAGCGGCATTTTCTTCTTTTTGGCAACGAGCGCGAAGATCTTCAGGAAATTTTCCTGATCCGGCCCGTCGATCTTGATCTTGAAGAAGATCCGGCGCAGCGCCGCCTTGTCGAAGATTTCGTTGGGGTGAAAGTTCGTGGAGAAGATCACCAGCGTGTCGAAGGGCACTTCGAACTTCTCGCCCGACTGCAGGGCAAGGATGTCGCGACCCTCTTCCAGTGGCACGATCCAGCGATTGACGATCTTCTGCGGCGGTTCGGCCTGACGGCCAAGGTCGTCGATGATGAAGACCCCGCCGGTCGCTTTCAGTTGCAGGGAAGCCGTATAGGTCTTGGCGTTCGGGTTATAGGTCAGGTCGAGCATGTCGAGCGACAGTTCACCCCCGGTGATCACCGTCGGGCGTTCGCAGAGCACATAACGGTTGTCGAAACGGTTGGAGGACCGGCGGAGCGCGGTCGGATCATCCTCGAAGCTTTCGGCGGCCGAATGGACGATCGGATCATAGACGGTGATGACCTGACCGGCATATTCGATGGCGCGCGGAATGAAGATCTTGTCGCCGAGCGCATCCCTGATCCCGTTCGAGATCGAGGATTTGCCGTTGCCGGGCGGGCCATACATCAGGATGGAGCGCCCCGAGCCGACGGCGGGGCCGAGGTGGTCGAGGAGTTCGTTGGGCAAGATCAGATGGCCCATCGCGCTGGTCAGCTGCTGACGGGTCATCTGGATGTTGCGGATCGACTGGCGCTTGACCTGTCCGCGATACATCTCAAGCGGCACCGGCATCGCGCCGTAATATTCCGACTGCGCCAGCGCATCGAGCGCGCGCGCCTTGCCCGCGTCGGTCAACTGATAGCCCATCTCGCCGCCGGAGTTGGCGTGAAGCGTGCCGGTCGCTTCCAGAAGCCGCTGGCTGCGCGCCAGGTCGATCAGTTCCTGCGTGAGCATGAGCGGGAGCGAGACGGCGCGGGCAATCTCGCTGACCAGATCGAGGTTCATGCGGAAAATCGTCTTCAGAAGAATGTCGCGCATCATCACGACGTTCAGGCCGCTTTCGGCCAGCGACTTCGGCGGTGGCGGTGCCAGCACGTTCGAAACTTGCATGTTCATCAACTGTTTCCCCCGTCCCACGGCAGGTTCATCTTGCGGGTGCGGCGCCGATTCCCGGCGCCGCGGAATCGCCGCGCATTTCCGTTTCAATGTTCAGACTGGCGAGTTAATGTGGCCAAAAAAGGGACGGGCAGTCAGGGAATTGAGGCATGAAAAAGTCAGGCAGCCTGGGGCTGGTTCTGTTTCTTCTGGGTGTGGTTGCGGTGCTGGGGCTGGTCCCGTTCCTCAAGGGCGCCTTCTACATCGGCAAGCATGAAGGCGACACGCTGCATCTGGCGGATATCGTCCTGCGCATGACTGCGGGCGAATGGCCGCATCTGGATTTCATGACCCCGATCGGCATGCTGGCGATGGCGCCCATCGCGCTGTTCGTGGCGCTGGGGGCAACCCTTGGCAAGGCGATCTTTCTGGCGCAGGGGCTGGTCGCGCTGATCCTGCTGCCGGCCACCGCCTATGTCGCTGAGAGCCGGATCGTGCCGGTGGCGGGTCGTGTCGTCGGCTGGGCCTATGCGGCCTTCGTCATGGTCCTGTGCCTCGCCCTGGTGAGCGGCGAGGCCGAACCGGCGATCTCCATCTCGATGCATTACAACCGCTGGGCCTGGGCGGTCGCCTATATCATGGTGCCGATCGTCGTGCTGGAACCGCAGGGTCGGTCGCGCCCGGCGCTGGACGGGGTGCTTGTGGGCCTGTGCATGGCCGCGCTGGCGCTGACCAAGGCGACCTATGCGGTATCGCTGGCACCGGTCGTCCTGGTCGGGCTGCTGGCGCGGCGCTGGTGGCGGGCGCTGCTGTGGGCGGCGCTTGCCGGGCTGGCCGTCATGGCGGTTGTGACCCTTTCGGCCGGGCCGGGGGTCTGGGCTGCCTATCTGGGCGACCTTCTGACCGTTGCGCTGTCGGACGTGCGCCCGCAACCGGGCAAGTCGCTGTCGGCGGTTGCGACCAATCCAGCCTATCTTGCGTCGACGATCACGCTGTTCGTGACGATCGTCTTCCTGCGGCAGGCGGGGCGGATGACCGAGGGGCTGATGCTCCTGCTGCTGGCACCCGGCGTGATCTACATCACCTATCAGAACTACGGCAACGATCCGCAGTGGCTGGTGCTTCTGGCGATGCTGGCGGCGGTCCTGCGCCCGACGGGTGATGTCCGGAACAGCTTCGGCTGGGACATGCGCCGTGCGCTTGGCATGGCGGCCCTTTCGGCGCTGGCCTTTGCGCTGCCGTCGGTGATCAACCTGAGTTACAGCCCGCTGCGCCTCTTGGGGGCCCCGACTGACAAGACCGTGCCGCTGACCAAGGCCCGCCCCGAACTGGCGGACATCATGACCCCGCAGGACCGCGTCTACGGGGTGCTGGAGATCCGTGACGGGGACGGTGAGGGATCGGCCTTCGCCGCCTTCTCCAGTTTTTCCGATCGCAGCCGCGAGACGGCGACCCTGAACGGCGAGACGCTTCCCTATTGCGAGATGATGTCGGGCACCACCGCCTGGTCCGAGACCGTCGCCGCAGATCTGGAGGCGGCGGGGTATGGCGGCAAGCGGATCGTCGCGGCAGACGTTTTTGCGAATTTCTGGCTTTACGGGGACTTTCCACCGGTCAAAGGCGCCGCGCCCTGGTACTATGACGATCTTTCAGGGTTCGAAAACGCGGACTACATCCTCGTGCCCCTTTGCGCCGTGTCGCTGCGCATCCGGGCCGATGTGGTGAACACCCTGAACGAACGGAACGTCAGGCTGACCGAGGTGCGCCGGACGCCGCTTTACCTGTTGATGACGGCGAAAAGCGCGTCCTGAGCCGGCGGGAAGGCGATGAAGGCCACATAGGCGACGAAGGTTCCGGCAAGGGCGAGACCCATGGGAAAGTCCTTGCGTTTCCACGAAACCCAGTCGGGCGTCATGGCGCGCGCCGCCGGGATGGCGCGCAGGATGCGGTGTCCGAAGAACGCACCCAGCAGGAAGGCCGCGAAAAGCGGCAGGATGAGGGGCAGGTGATCGACCTTGAAGAAGGGGGCGGCGGCGGCGGCGAACTTCACGTCGCCCGCGCCGACATTGGCGGCCAAATGCAACACGAAGCCGAGCGCGAGCACCACGATCAGGTTGACCCAGCGCCAGGCCCAGGGCTCAAACGGAAAGAGCAGGAAACCGACCACCAGCCAGACCGCGGCGGTGGCATAGACTGCCCGGTTCGGGATCTTCATGAACTTGAGGTCGGTCCAGCAGATCCAGCTGCTGATCGGCACGATGAACAGAAGAAGGATGCTGTATCCGGTGGCCACTGGCAGATTGAACATCGGGTCAGCCCTTCGTCACGTTGGCATCAAGGGTTTCCAACGCCCGCGCGGCCTCCTCGAAATACTGGGGATGGGTTTCGATCGCCTGCTGCAGGAGCGTGCGCCCGGTTTCCACATCACCTTGCTTGATCGCGGTCAGCGCCGCGGTGTAGATCAGTTGCGCCCGTTCGGTCTGGGTCATCGACACGATCGGCAGATCGTACTTGCGCTGTGCGGCCCGCGCCAGAACAAGGTTGTTCTTTGCGGTGAAGACACCCGGATCGTAGGTCAGGGCCTGCAGGAACAGCTTCTCGGCGCCGGCGAAATCGCCGCGCGTCAGCTTCGAATAGCCCCAGTTGTTCAGGATGCCCGACGGTTTGGTCGTCAGGCCGAAGGCCGTTTCATAGAAACTGTCGGCCTTTTTCCATTTCCGGTTCGCGTCCGCCACCATTGCTTCCAGCCGGTAGCGTTCGAAGGTTTCGTGGGTGGGGGGGATCTGGTTCAACTCTGCCTCCGCCCCCTTCCAGTCATTGTTGCGGATCAGTGCGTCCGCCAGCCCGACGCGGTCTTCGTTCGTGCCCTGCGGGCTGTAGGCCAGATCGCGCCAGACCTTCGCGGCCTCCAACGGCTTTTGTGCCCTGACCAGCGACTTGGCGAGGCCGCGTTTCAGATCGGCCCGGTCTGGATTATCGGCCGCCGTCTTGGCGAAATAGGCGACGGCCGCGTTCGGGTCGCCCGAGGTCAGCATCAGGTCACTGAGGTTCGACTCGTCGATGACGTTGATGTCGCGCAGCGCCTTTGCGGCCTCCGCGCCCTGATCGCGGGCGCAGGCAGACAGAAAAAGCGACCCTGCCATGCAGAGCGATATCGTGATCGGGTGGCGCATTTTCTGCGTCCTTTTGCTCATTGCCTCAATGATTGGTGAGAAGCAGATATTGCCCGTTCCCACGCCTCACCAGTGAGAATTTGCTTTCTACGGGCTCATCATAGGCAGGATTTTCAAGTTTTGCGAGCGCCAGGCGAAGATTGTTGCGGATCTCGTCCGATTGGCCACTGTCGAGCGCGAAGGCGGTCTTGAAAACCAGGCTTGCTTCGGCCACTTCGCCTTTTTCCATCAGGACGACGCCGAGGTTGTTCCAGGCAGGAACGAAGGTCTCATCGACCTCAATGGCATCGCGCAGGACGCGTTCGGCCTGGCCGAGCCGCCCGAGTTTCAGATTGGCCGAGCCGATGGCGGAAAGAACGTCGACGGTCGCGCCATGTTGCGCCGCACCCCGGTAGTAAGCCTTGAGCGCCAGGTCATATTCGCCCGCCGCCATCAGCCGGTGGCCGACGATCAGCCCGTCGACCTCCTCCCCCCCACGGGCGGTGCCGGGGGCGTAGGGCGATTTCGGACGCTGTTGCAAAAGGCCGCCTGTCGACTGACAGGCGGCCAGAAGACCGACAATCGCGGCCAAGGCCAGAGTTCTGTGGATCATGACCCTACATTTTGAAATTCGCGAACATCTGCATCATATCGTAGACGGACGGGCCCACAAGAATGATCAGCAGCGGCGGAACAGTGAACATCATCGTGCCGAGCGTCATCTTGACCGGCAGCTTGTTCGCTGCCTCTTCGGCGCGCATCACGCGTTTGTCGCGCATTTCGCCGGCATAGACGCGCAAGGCCTCGGCGATCGAGGTGCCGAATTGTTGGGACTGGATCATCACGGTCACGAAGGAGGACACGTCCGGCACGCCGGCCCGTTCGGCAAACCCGCGCAGGACGTTGGTCTTTTCCTTGCCGGCCTTGACCTCCTGCGAGACGATTTCAAGCTCTTCGGCCAGCGCGGGATAGCCCGCGTTCAACTCCTTGGAGACGCGGATGATGCCCTGGTCGAGCGACTGGCCAGCCTCGACGCAGACCAGAAGCATGTCGAGCGCGTCAGGAAAGCCATCCTGAATTTCGCCCTGCCGGGTCTGGACGCGCCGTTCGACCCAGTATTTTGGGAAGTAGTACCCGACCCCGGCGGGCACCAGCACGGCGACGATCAACTGGGTCGTAGACACTTCCCCGGAGACGGAGGCGAAGATCGCGTAGCCGACCCCGAGAATCAGGAAGAAGATTCCCAGCGTGAACTGGATCGCGTGGAAGGTGCGCACGGCATTCTTGCCGCGATAACCCGCACGGGTCATGCGCAGGCGCGCGGAGCTCATCTCCTCTGCGGTCTTCGGTTCGAGGAAGGTCGCGAACTTGTCGAGCTTGTCGGTGCCCTTGCCGTGGCGAAGCGACTGGCGGTTGCCCGCGCGACCGGGGACCGGCGCCTTTTCCGCCGTCGGCCGGACCTGTTCGCGGAATTTGGTCAGCGGGTCGACGCGCTTTTTCAGAAGCACGGGCAGGACCGACAGGATCAGGAGCAGCCCGAGCAGGCCGACCGCGAACAGCGGGCCGAGCGGACCCATCGTGGCGATCAGAAATTCGTTCAGAGCATTCATGGCCGCCCCTCCTCAGACCTTGATGTTGACCATGATCTTCATGAAGATCACGTTGATGGCGAGGAAGGTGAAGACGACCAGCGCCGCCGGGATGAAGTATGCCGTGTCCTTCACGGTGTCGAAGTAATCCGGTTTCAACAACTGGATGACGAGAAGGACGGCGACGGGAAAGCCCGACAGGAACATCCCCGACCATTTGGCTTCGGCGGTGATGGCCCGCACCCGGCGGAAGAGGCGGAAGCGGGCGCGGATCACCTTCGCCAGGCCGTCGAGGATTTCGGCAAGGTTGCCGCCCGACTGGCTCTGGATCGTCACGGCAACGGCGAGGAAGCGCAGATCCTGCATGTCCACCCGTTCGGCCAGATCCTTGAGCGATTCAGAGATGTCGCGGCCATAGGCCGCTTCGTCGGCGATCATGCCAAACTCGGAGCCAAGGGGATCCGGCACTTCCTTCGCGACGATCTGGATGGCGGAGGAGAAAGGATGGCCGACGCGCAGGCTGCGCACCATCAGTTCGACGGCTTCAGGCAATTGCTCCTCGATCATGTCGAGGCGTTTCTTGGCCTTCTTGTTGACCCACATGAACACCGCGCCGACCCCCATGACAAGGGAGATCGCGATGCGGACCGGAACGCCCACGGATGTGCCGATGGTCAGGCCAAGGAAGGCCACGACGGCCAGAAGCCCCATCACCCCGATCAAAGCCTTGGGCGAGAAGGCGATGTTGGCCTTTTGCGCCCTCGAAGCGAGGATGGAATAAAGCGGGATGCCCTTGGCGCGCAGATGCTGGCTGGCTTCCTTGCGCAACTGTTCCAGGACCAGCTCGCGCTGGCCGCCCTTTTCCAGCAGTGTCAGGCGGCGGTTGACCTTGCTGTTGAGCGAGATCGACTTGCCGAAAACCACAAGATAGATGCCTTCGACCAGCAGAAGGACGGCGAAGAAGATCAGGCCATAGATGATCGGCGTCGGGCTGATGATCATGTCGATTACTCCGCCGCGACCGGCTCGTAGATGTTGGCGGGCAGGTCATAACCCCACTGCTTGAAGCGGTCGGCATAGGCGGACCGCACGCCCGTGGCGGTGTAGCGGCCGATGATCCTGCCGTCGGGCGCGAGCCCCAGCCTTTCGTAGCGGAAGATTTCCTGCATCGAGATGACCTCGCCTTCCATCCCGGTGATTTCGGTGATGGAGGTCATGCGGCGGGAGCCGTCCTGCAGGCGCGAGGCCTGGACGATCAGGTTCACCGCACTGGCGATCTGACTGCGCACCGCCTTGAGCGGCATTTCGATCCCGGCCATGGCGACCATGTTTTCCAGGCGGCTGACACCGTCGCGGGCAGAGTTGGCGTGGATCGTGGTCATCGACCCGTCGTGGCCGGTGTTCATGGCCTGCAACATGTCGATGACTTCCTCGCCGCGGGTTTCGCCGACGATGATCCGGTCGGGACGCATACGCAGCGCGTTCCTGAGACAGTCGCGCTGGGTCACGGCCCCCTTGCCTTCGACGTTTGCGGGACGGCTTTCCATCCGGCCGACATGGACCTGCTGCAACTGAAGTTCGGCCGTGTCTTCGATCGTCAGGATGCGCTCGTGGTTGTCGATGAAGGACGACAGCGCGTTGAGCGTCGTGGTTTTCCCCGAACCCGTCCCGCCCGACACGATGATGTTCAGCCGCGTGGCGACGGCGGCCTGAAGATAGGCAGCCATTTCTTCGGTGAAGGCCCCGAACCGCACCAGATCATCAATGCCGAGCTTGTCCTTCTTGAACTTCCGGATCGAAACCAGCGAGCCATCGACCGCGACCGGCGGCACCATGCAGTTGAAGCGCGATCCGTCTGCAAGACGGGCGTCGCAATAGGGGTTCGATTCATCGACGCGGCGGCCCACGGCGGAGACGATCTTGTCGATGATCCTCAGAAGATGGCGTTCGTCCTTGAAGGTGATGTCGGTGAGCGTCAGCTTGCCGGCCCGTTCGATGAAGATGCGCTGCGGTCCGTTCACCAGGATGTCGTTGACCGTATCGTCCTTCAGCAGCGGCTCCAGCGGGCCAAGCCCCATCACCTCGTCATAGAGATCCTGATTCAGCGTCGCGCGTTCATCCTTGTTGAGGACGACACTCATTTCCTCAAGCGCCTCGGCGGAAATCGCCGTGATTTCCTGCTTCAGGTCAGTTTCCGTAGCATGTTCCAGCGCGCCGAGGTTCAGGTTGTCAAGCAGCCGTTTGTGCAGCTCGACCTTGATCTCCCCCATTCGTTCCTTGCGCTTCTTTTCCTTGTCGGCCGCGATGGCCTGCGCCGACTGCGGGGCGGGGGCCGGGGACATGGTGCGGCGAGCGATCCCGTTCGCTGACGGCGGAGCGCCGGCTGCCGGTTTGGCAGGCGCCGACGGTGCCGCAGCCACGGGCCGGGTAGACGGTTCATCTGTTTTCTTGAAGCGCGAGAACATGTTCTATCCCCCAGACCCGGATCAGGCCCTTGCGGTTTCGGTCGCTTTGTTCAGCTCGTGCAATTGCCTGGCAAGCTTGGCGATTTCCTTGCGCAGCGCGTTTTTCGGCGCGGTTTCCGCGAGCGGCAGTCCGTGGTCGTTCGACTGCGTCACCTGATAGGCGCCGTCGGGCAGCTGCATTTCGAGCGTAATGTCCAGGCTTTCCGCCAGGCGCCTGGCGCGGCTCTTGCCCGACAGATCGGTGAATTTCGGCGCGCGGTTCAGCACGAAACGCAGCTTTTCGAAGGGCAGTTCCTCTGCCTTGAGCGCGCGGATCATCCTGAGCGTGTTTTGCGCCGACCGCATGTCGAGTTCGAGAAGCGCGAAATAGACATGGGCGTGGCTGAGGACCGCTTCGGTCCATTGGGCGATGGTGCCCGGCATGTCGATGACGACGAAATCGAAGTTCGCCCGCGCAATCTCCAGGATGCGGTTGATGTCATCCGAGGAGACGATGTCGAGCGGCAGCATGTCGGCTGGCGCGGTCAGCACGTTCAGCTTGTCATTGAAGGTGAGAAGCGCCTGAAGGAACGAATCCGCATCCATGGCCGCCGTGTTCGACAGCATCTCGTAGACCGCCTCGCGGCGCGGCAGATCCAGATAGGTCGAGACCGAGCCGAACTGGAAGTTGAAATCCAGCAGGCAGACCCGCGGGCCGTTGTCCTTCTCGACATTGGCAAGTTCCCAAGCGAGGTTCACGGCAAGCGTCGTCGCCCCGGCACCACCCACCAGGCCATGCACCGGCAGAATCACCCCATCGCGGTCGCCCTTGCCCTTGAAGGTCGGCGCATGGACGCCGGGCTCGGCCGGTTCGGGCACGGGCGCGCGGCTCAGATGTTCGATGGCTTCACGCAATGCCTGTTCGGGAAGCGGGTAGGGAACGAACCCGTCCGCGCCCAGCTTCAAGAGTTGGTGCAGCGCGATCGGGCTGATCTCGTCGGCGATCAGGATGACCTTGATCCCGCGGTCCTTCGCGGTGGTGATCAGCGAAGAAATGCGCGGTAAATCGCTTTCATCGTGGCTGTCGACGGCAATGGCCACAAACTGTAGTGTGTCGGCATCGGGCTGGTTGAGAAAAACCACGGCGTCCGAGAAGCTCAGATCACCCCAGCTTTCGCCAAGCTCTGCTTCCATATCCTCGATCAGAAGATCGAAGTTGCTGACATCGCGCGAAATCGTGCATGCCAGAATCGGCGCCGGTTCCGGCTGCAACGCTGCTACACTGCTCATTCCCATCGTCCTTTCCCGCGCAGGATTTTCTCCCGCGCCCCGGATACGAAGGGCGGACTTCGCCCACCCGTGACCCACTCGAACCCAACCCGACTCTAGAGGCCGGGCCTTACTTTCCAGTTTCGAAAGTCCCTGAGAAACTTGGCAAGATTGGGGCCAAAAGATCGTAATTGTGCGATTTTTTGGGACGATCATAAGGCAAGGGCGGCCTTTGTTGCCAAAGGCCGCCCGAGCGTGGAAACAATCCCGTGAGCCGCAGTCTACTGGGAGCCTGCAGCACCGCTACCAGCGGTCACTTCTTCCTGGACATGTTGCGGTTCCGCGCTCGTCACATATTCGCGCCAGATGATCGCAGCATACTTTCCGTTCAGAACCAATGAGTTGTTCTGAACGAAACCCGATACTTCGGTGACGGTCCGGCGGTTCTTGCGTTCCGGCGTCTGGACAAAGACGATAGGCTGGGTCTTGCCGAACGAGGCGACCGCTTCAAGCCGCGAGGTGCTGATGCCCTGGCTGGCGAGGAAGGCGACGACCGCCTTGGCGCGACGCAGGCCCAACGCCTTGTTGTAGCTGTCGGAGCCGACCAGATCCGTGTGCCCGTAGACGCGGAATCGCACTTCGGGGAACTGCCGGATCCAGTCCGCCTGCCGTACAAGCGCCGCTTGCGCGGCGGCATCCAATGTGGCGCTGTCGAATTCGAAGTTCACCGTGCTGGGCACGTCGGCGCTGAACCGGCGCGTCAGGTCGATCACATAATTGCGCTCGCCGGACTGAACGGCGGTGTTGTTCGCCGTCGACTTCCCGAAGTCGGAGTTTTCAATCTCAGATCCGGCCTCCGCATAGAAGGAGCGGGCGAAATTCGTCTCGCGCGAGCAGGCACCGAGCGCCAGGGCGGCAGACGACAGAAGCAGAAGGGCGAGGGAGGTCTTCATCATCTCACTCCATCACATAGCCGTAGGAGCCGGAATAGTCCTGCTTGGCCACTTCCGCAGCCGGGCCAGATCCCCCGGCGGCGGTTTTGCCGAACAGGAAGAGCTGCGCCTCGGACGGCGGTTTGACCCGATCGGTCGGCAGGGCCAGAACCTCGCCCCGCGTTGGCGATACGAGGTGGGGCGTGATGATGATCACCAGTTCGGACTGGTTGCGGACATAATCCGCGCTGCGGAACAGGGCGCCCAGCACCGGAATGTCACCCAGCCACGGCACCTGACCGTTCAGGTCGCGGAAGTCGTCCTGCAGAAGCCCGGCGATCGCGAAACTTTCGCCGTCGCGCATTTCGACCGTGGTTTCGGTTTCGCGCCGCTTGAAGGCGTTGACCGAGAAACCGCCGTTCTGGACGGTGACCGTCGTGTCGATACCGGAAACCGCCGCGTTCAGGGCGAGGTTGATGATGTCACCTTCCACAACCCGCGGCGTGAACGCCAGTTCGACGCCGAACGGCTTGTAGCTGACCGCGACATTGCCGTCCTTGTCGACGACCGGGATCGGATATTCGCCACCCGCCAGGAACTTCGCCTCCTGGCCGGACAGGGCGGTCAGGTTGGGTTCGGCGAGCGTGCGGACCAGACCTTTGCTTTCAAGGGCTTCCAGCATGACGCTCATGCTGACGCTGCCGATGTCGAAATTGAAGATACCGGCACCCGCCATGCCCCGGTTGAGCGTGAACACCGGCGTGATGGTGCCGGGCCCGCCCGGATTGGTGGGGTCGGGAATGACACCAAGGTCGCCTGTTCCAAGGCCGATCCCGACATTGCCGGAGGAGATGGTCATGCCGCCGTTCAACTGCTTGCTGACCGATCTTTGCATTTCCGCGAACCGCACCTTCAGCATCACCTGCTGCGTGCCGCCGACCCCCATCAGGTTCGAAACCCGTCCGGGCGCATAGCGCTCCGCCAGATCCAGCGCCCGGTCAAGCGAGGCCATCGACGACACGACGCCCGACAGGACGATCCCGTCGTTGGCGGTGCGCACTTCGATCTTCTCATTGGGCAGGATCTGTTGCAGCCGCTCCTTGAATTCGGCCACATCGAGCGTCACCTGCACGTCGACATTGGTGATGAGCTTGCCGTCGGGGCCCAGCAGGGTCAGCGTCGTGCGGCCAGGTGCCTTGCCCAGCACATAGATGCTGCGATCCGACAGGGTGGAGATGTCGGCGATGCCAGGGTTGGCGATCGACAGTTCGGCGAACGGCTGGTCGGCTTCTACGACGACCGCGCGGTTCATCGGAACCGTCAGCGCGCTCGATGTCGAACCTTCGACCACCTTGAGTGTTTCTGCGAAAGCGGGGAGCGCCAATGGAGCAAGCGATAGCCCCAGCAAGCCCGCCGTTACGACATGTTTCACGTTCATTGTGACCTGCCTCTCGGATCACGATTGGTTCGGGTCTTCTTGCCCATATTGCCGACAGGATGCGCGACCCAGGATTTTTTTTCAAGATTCAGCTGTTTGCAGGACGTTTCTTATGTGGGTTAGCCGCAACAGTCGGGAATCTGTAGTGTGGGTAATGCAAAGGCCCACCAGATGAAGTGGTGGGCCTGAGGTCAGTTGGTGCAGGGAATCTGCGTTTCGACGATCTCGCCGCCCTTGTTGGTGCGGATTGTGCAGACTTTCTCCGCGACTTCTTCCATCGGGGCTGCTTCCTCGACGATGCCGAGAAGCGAGTTGCGGTCGATCTCCACCGGGCCCACATCGGCGGTGTCGCCGGTGCCGACCAGCACGAGGGTCAGCCGCCCGGACTCCTGCGCAAGCGCCAGTGCCGCGACCTGTTCGGACGTGGCCTCGACCGTGACGGTGCGGGCGATCTGGGTTTCTTCCGTCCGGTCGGCGTCGGCGCTCTGGTCGATCGCGATCAGGCGGATGGTCTGCTGGATGAGTTTCGTGACTTCGCGCCCGTTGGCGGTTCCGGTCCAGTAGACGTCGACGCGGTCACTCGGACGCAGAAAGCCGGAAACACCCGATGACACGTCAACCTTGATGGCCAATGCGCGCATGCCGGCGCTGATGTTGGCCATGATCCCGGCATCGACGCCCGGTTCCGTGATTTTCTTGGCCAGGAGCGGCTCGAAAGGTTCGATGGAGCGGAGGAGCGCGCGGGGGCGGGTCTCGCCTTCCTCGAACACGGCGTTCGGCAGGGCCTGGCCGTTCGCACCGGCGTCTGCAGCTGCCCGGGCGGCGACGACCGAGTTGAATGCGCCTTCCGGCACCTTGTCGGCCTGCCATTTGATGACTTCGAGGTCGTCGCGCGTAAACCGCTCGCCGTATTTCATCGCTTTCATCGCGACGACGACATCGACGAGCTTCGGCGCGGACGCCTGCTCCTGGAGCAGCCGGTCGCGGTCAGCCTGGGTCTGGGCGATGTAGCCTTGGGCCATGTAGACGGCAAAACCCGCCAGACTGAGGCCGAGCACGAGAACAAGTCCGAACACAATACGCATGTGGCGCCCTTTCATCCTTAGTGCGGGATGTGCTGGCTGCGCAAGTCAAGGACAGCCCGTCCCGATCAGCGCCCAATATGTTCAGCGATTGTGGCCAAATGGTGGTTAAAGCGGACCTTTGGAATGGAATCTTTTGTTTTCCGAAACACTCACAGGGGCGGCGGACCGGCCGTCGCAGCCCTGGTCATCAAAGCGAAGTGTCGATCGTCATGTTGGAGACGACCTCGCCGGCGCGTGTGCCCACCGTGGCCATGTTGCCGCGCAGGCCCGCCATGGCGACAAACACCAGCCCGATGACCGCCGCCGTCAGGACGACCCAATCCACCGTCACCGCACCGTTTTCGCAGGCCACAAACAGCCGCATCTTGGTCTTGAACCTTTTCATTCCTGATTCTCCTGACTGGCCGACCGCACTTTCGGCCCCTTTGCGCCCATCATCCGGGGTTTGGTGGCATGAATGCGGCGCTGGATCGGTTTTTTGGCGGGTTCGCCCCTTCATCGGGAAACAAAGGGGCGCGGAAACGTGGACAGATAAAAGGGTCGGCTCCGCAGTGCAGAACGGCCGCGCCAGATGGCGCGGCCGTAGCCTGGATGTCCTGATCGGTGGGGATCAGAGCGAAGCGGTGTTGATCGTCATGCCCGACAGTTGCG
>CAZRKU010000044.1:14798-23488 GCA_964600685.1 uncultured Frigidibacter sp.
GTTCATCCGATCCCGTCGTCGTCGCGGCATGGGCATATATGGCACCCGAATCGTGACCTGAATGGGGCGATCGTCGTTCGTTTTCGGTTCATCCAGTGCTGATTTGGCAACAATCTGTTGCCCGATCGCGGGCGCCAGGGGCTGGCGGGGGCGCGCAAAAGGAAAACCGCGCCCCTTTCGGGACGCGGCCGGTGATCGGCTGATCGGTGGGGATCAGAGCGAAGCGGTGTTGATCGTCATGCCCGACAGTTGCGCGTTGATCTTGGTGGTCAGCGCGCCGGTGCCGCCGCGGATCGCGGCGAGGGCGGCGAGGCCGAGGCCGACGACAGCGGCGGTCAGCACGACCCAGTCCACCGTCACGGCACCGTCTTCGGCGTTTTCGAACTTCTTGAAGAGTTTGAAGAATTTCATGGTCTGTCTCCGTTGAATGTCAGCTTCTGCACCATCCGCGCCCGGCTCACCCGGGCGGTTCATCCGATCCCGTCGTCGTCGCGGCATGGGCATATATGGCACCCGAATCGTGGCGCGATTTGGGCATGGTTCGTACATTTTTCGTGAAATTCGGCGACGCGGACAACCATTCAACCATATGAAATATATAGATATGTATCTATGGGTTGTTGAAACATGCGACATCCGATCTGTTGCCGAATGGCCGAACTGGCCGGAATTCGCCTGGGCGCCGGTCAAAAACCAGTAGCGCCGTGCTGGGTTTTTTGCGACGCTCCGCGCAACAAGAAAAATGAGGCAGGAGCAGGATCGGACCTATGGCGCGGGCCATGCAGTGGGCAGCGGTCTGTTGTGCCGGCATTCTGGCGATGCCGGCCCTAGGCGAGACGATTCCGGAATCCTATCCGACCTTCACTTTCAAGCGCATTTCGGCCCCGAAGCCTGGTGGCCAGAAGCGGATCACCGTCCAGATCGACCCGGCAGAACAGGCCGCGCGTCTGGCGCTAGCCCCCTTGCCTCCGCCGGAGAACCCGATCCCGCGCGGCGGGGCTGACCCCGATCTTCTGCCGGTGCCAGCGGTGCCGGGGGTCGCGCCGGGCAGCTATGCCTGGTATTGGGACATCGTGTCGCCGAAGCTCGGGGAGGGCGCGGGCCGGTTCTCCAAGGCGCTGGAGGCGCTGACCAAAGGGCCGGACGGAAGCATCGTCGCAGCGCCGCGCCTTCAAGCCCTGCAGGATATCGCCGCCGTGCATGGCACCGAGATCCTGAAGGCGACCATCGACAAGGATGTCTCGCCCGCCCTGGTGCTGGCGGTGATCAGCGTGGAAAGCGCGGGCCGCGTCGACGCGGTTTCCTCGGCCGGCGCACAGGGGCTGATGCAGCTGATCCCTGCGACGGCGACGCGGTTCGGTGTCGGTGATGCCGGTGACGCAAGGCAGAATATTCAGGGCGGCGCGGCCTATCTGGACTGGCTGATGCAGGAGTTTGGCCGCGATCCCCTGATGGTTCTCGCGGCCTACAACGCCGGGGAGAATGCGGTCAAGAACAGCGGCGGCGTGCCGGCCTATGACGAGACCCGCGACTACGTGCCAAAGGTGCTGGCGGCCTGGGCCGTGGCGCGCGGGCTGTGCGTTACCCCGCCCGAACTGGTCACCGATGGCTGCGTCTTTGCGGTGAAGGGGTAAGACAGAATGGCTGCGGCAAAACCGCTCGTCCTCGACGTGGACGGGACATTCCTGAAAACCGACATGCTGTGGGAATGTTTCTGGGCCGGTCTCGGCAAGGCGCCGCTGGCCACCCTGCGGGCCTGTCTGCGTCATTTGGGCAACCGCGCCGCGCTGAAGGCCCGACTGGCCGAGATCGCGACGATCCGCACTGACCTTCTGCCGGTGAACAGCGAGGTGGCGGAACTGGCGCTGAACAGCCGCGTGGCGGGGCGCGAGGTGATCCTCGCCTCCGGGTCCGACGAAAGCCTCGTGTCGCGGCTTGCGGCGGACTACGGGCTTTCCGACCGGGTCTTTGCCTCGGACGGGCGCACGAACCTGACAGGCGCGGCCAAGGCGGCGGCGCTGACATCAGCGCTGGGCGAGGGTGGTTTCGACTATGCCGGCAACAGCACGACCGACATGGCGGTATGGGAGAGGGCCGACAATGCACTGGTGGTCGGCCATGCCGCATCGGCGCGGACGCTGGCGGCGCGGGGGCAGAATGTCGTCGAACTGTCGGGCGGCTTTTCCGGCCGGGCGCTGCTGAAGGCCCTGCGACCGCATCAGTGGGTCAAGAACATCCTCCTGATCCTGCCGATGATCGCGGCGCACCGGTTCGACCTGGCGACGCTGATCCCGATCCTGTGGGGGATGGCGGCTTTCTCGGCCGCGGCTTCCTCGATCTATATCGTCAACGACCTGATGGACCTGGAGGCCGACCGCCTGCACCCCGCGAAACGCGCGCGGCCTTTTGCCTCGGGCGCGGTGCCGATCCCGGTGGGCATGGCGACCTTCGTGGTGCTGGCGCTGATTGCGTTGGCGATCGCGGCCTCGCTCAACGCCGGGTTCTTCGGGGTCGTGCTGCTTTACATGGCCACATCGCTGGCCTATTCGCTGAAGCTGAAGCGGCTCAGATGGGTCGATATCGCAACGCTCGCCATGCTCTACACGATCCGCGTGGTGGCGGGTGCGGCGGCGGCGCAGGTCTATGTCTCGATCTACATGCTGATCTTCATCTTCCCGGTTTTCATCGCGCTCGGCTGCGTCAAGCGGCTGACGGAGCTGACGCTTGCCACCTCGGACGAGCGGTTGCCGGGGCGGGGATATGGCCGGACCGACAGGAGCGACCTGCTGAATGTGGCGGGCATTGGCACCTTCGGCGCGCTGCTGATCTTCTTCCTCTATTCGATCAGCGACCAGGGGCAGCTGCTTTACCCCACCACCTGGATCCTCTGGGCCGCGATGCTGCCCATGGCCCTGTGGCTGGTGCGCATGGTCATGCTTGGCTGGTTCGGCAAGCAGGATTATGACCCGATCGTCTTTGCCATGCGCGACAAGTTCGGGATCGGGATCCTGATGATCACCCTGTCACTGATGTTCTGGGCGGCGGGCCTCTGGGCGCGCTGGTTCGGGGGCTGAGGGGCGTCCCACCGTGCGGTGCATCGTGCGGCCAGCCCGATCAAGGAATAGGCGCGGGGTGTCAGCCGGGTAGTAGGGTTGCGACGCCATGAGTTTGATGTCCATGACTCGACAGTCGCATGTGACCCAGGAATATTGAACTCCGGCGAAAGGCCTTTGCGCATACGTTTACGAATGGGCATTCCAAGGAGGCGGCCATGCGGAGCGATACCGAATATCTACGTCTCGCCGTGGCGATCGCCACGGCGAGCCGGGCCAGCGGCAATCATCCCTTCGGGGCGCTCCTGGTCGGGCCGGAGGGCGACGTGCTCCTCTCGTCGGGCAACACCTATGCGCGGGATCGCGGCGTTGGCCACGCAGAGGCAAACGTGGCCCGCGCGGCCGCGCAGCAATACGACCCGACCTTTCTCGAACGATGCACTTTGGTGACCTCGGTCGAGCCGTGCTGCATGTGCGCCGGTGCCTGTTACTGGGCTGGCATCGGCACCGTGGTCTACGGACTGAGCGAAAGGCGGCTGGCCGAGCTGACCGGAGACAACCCGGAGAATCTGACCCTCGATCTGAGCTGCCATCAGGTGTTCGCCGCCGGACGGCGTCCTGTGGCGATCCGTGGCCCCTTCCCTGAACTCGAGGAGGAGATCGCAAACGACCACAAGGATTTCTGGTGACAGATTTTTGATCCGTCCCAACATCGGGCCGCGGACGTTGCCGTGGAAAGCGGGAATGGCGGGTCTGGGGAAGCGGCCGTGCATCGTGCCACCGGGGGCGGCGGCGGGTATGGGCCGGCCACGTTGCGCCTCAAATCTTCATTTTCTTGAACACCGCCTCCGGCACATGGATGATGATCAGCATGATGAAGCGCCAGAAGAAGGGCGTGTAGATCACGTTCCGGCGTTTGCGGACGGCTTTCCAGATGTCCTCGGCCACCGCCTCGGGCGTGGCCACCAGGAACATGCCGGGGATGCCCCAGGTCATGCTGGTGTCGACGAAGCCGGGTTTCACCGTCACCACATGGCCGCCGGCGCGGGTCAGGCGGTTCCTGAGGCCGGAGAGATAGGTGTGAAAACCCGCCTTCGCGGCGCCGTAGACATAATTGCCCAACCGCCCGCGGTCGCCCGCGACCGAGCCTACACCGACCACGCATCCGCCGCCGCGCGCCTCCATCAGCGGCGCGAGCAGGTGCAGGAACCGGGCGGGGCCGGTGAAACTGTCAGTGACCGTGCCGTCGATCAGGGCGGGGTCGGTGTCGACCTCCGCCTGCGGCGGCATGGAGCCGACGAAGACGGCGGCGTTCAGGAGGCCGCTCTCGGCTTCGGCCCGCGTCAGGATCGCGGCGAAGCTGGCGGGGTCGCGGGCGTCGAAGGGCAGGGCCTCGGCCAGGCGCGCACCGCGCAGGCGGCAGTCGGCGGCAAGGATGGCGAGGTCGGCCTGATCGCGGCCCGCCAGCAGAACGGCTGCACCTGAGGTTGCGGCCTTGCGGGCGAAGGCGCGTGCCATCGACGAGGTCGCGCCAAGGATGATCCAGGTGTCGCTCATCGGTCAGTTCCTCAGGTTCAGGCGGCGGACGAGATCGGTCTTGAGCCGCCCCTCAGGATCGGCCTTGGCGCATTCCTTGCGCCAGAGGTCAAGCTCTGGATACATCGCGGCCATGTCGGTGCCCTGTGCCAGACTGTCCTTGGCGAAATAGAGCCTGCCGCCGGCGGCGAGGGTCATGCCTTCGAGGCGGCGGATCAGGTCGCGCGCAGCGTCGCGGTTGGGGAAATCGACGGCGAGCGTATAACCCTCCATCGGGAAGGACAGATAACCCGCGCGGCCCGGTCCCATGCGCTTGAGGACCGCGAGCGGCGAGGCGAGGCCGGAGGAGGCGACGCTTTCCAGCATCTGGCGGAGCGCGGGGGCGGCGGCGAGCGGCACGACGCATTGAAACTGGTGGAAGCCATGCTTGCCGTAAAGGCGGTTCCAGTCGTGGATCTTGTCGAGCGGGAAGAAGAAGTCCGTGATCGGTCTCACCACGGTCCGGCCTGATGCGGGGACGCGGCGGAAGTAGATCTGGTTGAAGGCGCGCACGATCGGGGCGGAGAGGGCGAAGGCGGGCGCGTCGAGCGGCACCTTGCGGAACCTGACAGGCTTGGGCATCAGGCCCGCGCCGGTCTCCCCCTCCTCGACAATGCCGCGGCCAAGGGTGGTGCCGGTCGCGGTCGCGTCGATCCAGCCGACCGTGTAGGTGGCTCTGGAAGCGTCGAGGAGCGCGATATGAGCCTGCCAGTTCTCGGCGCGGCGTTCGGTCACGACCATCACGTCGCCCTTGCAGGCCATGAGCCGGAGGCGGGCGGACAGGATCACGCCGGTCTGGCCCAGCCCGCCCGCCGTGGCGCGGAAGAGCGCGCGGGTTTTTTCGGGCGTGACTTCGCGGATGCCCTTGGCGGTGCGAAGGGTGATCGCGGTGACATGCTGGCAGAAGGAACCAGCGTTGTGGTGGTTCTTGCCATGCACATCCTGCGCGATGCAGCCGCCGACCGTGGCAAAGCCGGTGCCGGGCATGACGGCCGGAAGCCAGCCACGCGGGGCGAAGGCGGCGGCGATATCGCCGATGCGGGCGCCAGCTTCCACGTCAAGAAGGCCGGTGGCGGGGTCGAAGGCCAGCATCCGGTCGAGCCGGGTCATCTCGATCGCCCGGCCCTGACCGTTCAGCGCCGCATCGCCGTAGGAGCGGCGGTTGCCGATGGCGGGGAGCAGCCCGTCGGCGAGACACTGGCCGAGCGCGCTTTGCCGTTCGGGGCGGGCGATTTCGCCGGTTGCGGAGAGCGCCCGGCCCCAGCCGGACCAGGTGGCACTTTTCCAGATCATGTCTTTCCCCCGTGCGGCTGCCGTTCCGCCAAGGGAAAGGCGGCCAGGCCGATCAGGACGGCAAACCAAAGTGTCGTGAAGCGGATGAGGACGGTCGCGGCGACCGAGGTTTCCAAAGGCACGCCGTCGAGCGACAGGAGGGCGACCATCGCGGCCTCGGCCCCGCCAAGGCCGCCGGGCGCGCCGGTCAGGCCGCCAGCGAGCGTTGCGAAGATGAAGATGGCAAGCGCGCGGGCAAAGGAGATGTCGGCCCCGAACCAGCCCAGAAGCAGATGGAAGGCATATCCTTCGGCGGCCCAGCCCGCCATGCCGAGCGCGAGCGCGGGCAGAAGCACATGACCCTTGGCAAACCTGTCGAGCGAAACGGCCGCCCGGCGGAAGCGCGCCATCAGACGGGGCAGGCGGCGGCCGGTCAGGCAATGCGCGAGGTGCGTGAGGGTGGCGAGGAGACGGGGATGGGTCGCGGCAAAGGCGGCGCCAAGTGCCAGAAGCGCAACGGGCAGGCCGCCCCGGATCGAGACGGAAAGGGCGAGGCAGAGCGACAGAAGGATCGCGAGCGCGGCAAGGTCGGACGCGCGGTCGGCCAGCGCGGCGGGTGCCGCACGTTCGAGCGGCGTGGCGCCGGCCCGCGCGAGCCAGCGCACCCGCACCAGTTCACCGATCTTGCCGGGTGTCACGCTCATCGCGAAGCCGCCGAGATAATGCAGGATGTTCTGCCGGACGGGCAGGCCGAACCCAAGGTTGGTGACGAAGAGGTGCCAGCGCAGCGCCCTGAGCGCGTAGTTCAGGAGCGACAGGAGCAGCAGGGCGGCAATTTCCGCGGCCCCGAGCTTGGCGAGTTTCGCGCCGATGTCGGCCCAGTCCGTCGCCCGGCTGATCCCGTAGAGCCCGGCGGCGGCGAGGAGGACAAGCCCGCCCACGACCCAGGGATCGCGTTTGCTGCGGTTGCGGGGCGCCGGTCGGGGGTCAGGAAAATCTGCGCTCATCATTGCCAAGCTAACTAGCGACAGATTTGGGCATGATTATGGAGTTGTTTCGGAATTTTGGACAATCACTGCCCTATTTCGTCCCGGCTCTGCCGGGCCGACCGTCCGGGAGGGCGCTGCCCTCCCGGACCCTCCCGGAGTATTTGCGCAAAGAAGAAGATCAGTTGATGATCGTTGCTTCGGTCGCGGCGCGGAGGTCCGCCTCGGTCACGCCGTCGGCGCATTCGACGATCTTCAGCCCGCCGGGAACCACATCGAGAACGCCGAGGTTGGTGATGATCCGGTTGACCACCGCCTTGCCGGTCAGCGGCAGGGTGCAGGATTTCAGCACCTTGGATTCACCGTGTTTGGACGTATGGTCCATCACCACGACGACGCGGCCGACGCCGGCCACGAGGTCCATCGCGCCGCCCATGCCCTTCACCAGCTTGCCGGGGATCATCCAGTTGGCGAGATCGCCGTTTTCCGCCACTTCCATCGCGCCGAGGATGGCCATGGCGATCTTGCCGCCGCGGATCATCGCGAAGGATTGCGCGCTGTCGAAATAGGCGGTCTGCGGCAGTTCGGTGATCGTCTGCTTGCCGGCATTGATCAGGTCCGGGTCTTCTTCGCCCTCGATCGGGAAGGGGCCCATGCCGAGCATGCCGTTTTCGGATTGCAGCGTCACCTCGATCCCCTTGGGGATGTAGTTCGACACCAGCGTCGGGATGCCGATGCCGAGGTTCACATACCAGCCATCCTGCAGTTCCTGCGCCGCGCGGGCGGCCATCTGATTGCGGTCCCACATGGTTCAGGCCTCCTCGCGCTTGCGGGTGGTGCGGTTTTCGATGCGTTTTTCGTGCGGCCCCTGAAGGAGACGGTGCACATAGATGCCCGGCAGGTGGACCTTGTCGGGGTCGAGCGCGCCCAGGGGCACGATTTCCTCGACCTCGGCCACGCAGACCTTGCCACAGGTCGCGGCGGGCGCATTGAAGTTGCGCGCGGTCTTGCGGAAGACGAGGTTGCCTGACGGGTCGGCCTTCCAGGCCTTGACGATCGACAGGTCGGCGACGATCCCGCGTTCCAGGATGTAGGTGCGGCCGTCGAAGTCGTGGTGTTCCTTGCCCTCGGCGATCACGGTGCCGACGCCGGTGGCGGTGTAAAAGCCGGGGATGCCCGCGCCGCCCGCCCGCATCCGTTCGGCCAGCGTGCCTTGCGGGTTGAATTCCAGCTCCAACTCTCCGCTCAGATACTGGCGCATGAATTCGGCGTTCTCGCCGACATAGGACGAGATCATCTTCTTGACCTGGCGTGTCTCCAGCAGGACGCCAAGTCCGAAGCCGTCAACGCCCGCGTTGTTCGAGGCGACGGTCAGGCCCCTGGTGCCCGCATCGCGGATCGCGGCGATCAGAAGTTCGGGGATGCCGCACAGGCCGAAGCCGCCGGCGGCGATCAGCATGCCGTCGTGCAAGAGCCCGTCCAGGGCCGCGGCGGCGCTTGGGTAGACTTTGTTCATGGTGTTCTCCTCCCGGTTCCGCGGCTGCGTCGGGAACATCGGACGATGGCGATCCTGAAAGATTGCGCGCCGGGCTGCCATCCGGAAGAATACGTATGTGGCTACGTAGATAGCGGGAGCGAGGTGGGCAGGGATGCGCGACTATGAGCGGCTGGGATTCCAGCACGCACCGGATGCGACGCTGATCCTGGCGGACCGGGTGATCCTGCGGGCCAGCCTGCGCGTCGAGGCGGTGTTCGGCTGGACGCCGCGCGACCTCGAAGGGCAGTCGATCCGGGTGCTGTATCC
>CAZRKU010000045.1:0-23178 GCA_964600685.1 uncultured Frigidibacter sp.
AGCAGTTGACTGTTAATCAATTGGTCGTAGGTTCGATCCCTACCGCCGGAGCCAAAAATCCCAATAAAAGCAGCTACTTACCGAGACCCTCTAGTGAGGTCTTTGGTAGCTATGGAAGATGCGTAAGTTTGGCATAAGACTGCAAGAGTAGGTTCACCGAGTGAGTCCTTGCGGTGCAGCATAGCTTGCTAGCCGATAACTTGGATAAGAAAACCCCGCGCCGTCAAGGTAGGGCCATGCAACAGACCCCACGACAGTGCGCTTGCAAGCCAAGCTGTCCGCTCGACCGGGGAAATCGGGCGGAACTCAACCAAGTCGCCGCGTAGACCAAGGCCCAACATCATTGTTGCCGCCACCGCAATCTGAATCGCAAACCAGCGGCCCCAGTCGAGTCCGAAGGGATAGAGCAGGAGAAGTGGGGCGATGGCAAGAAAGATCAGCCAACCCGCCTCGGGGCGCCGGGATGCACTTGCAACCCAGATACGCCAAAGGGGCGCCGCTGCGACCATCCAAGCCAATGGCAACAGCCAAGTCGTCCAACTTCGTTGCAACGCATCCCAGACCTTTTCCGGGCCATTCGTGGGGTCAGCCAGCCAAGCAATTGCTCCGCCACAGAGGGTCGAGGGCGATAGGCCGCGTATGGTCAACGCTTCGCAAATCGGTGTGGCATCAGCAAGCCTTGCATTGCGCAGTGCATAGACAAATTCAGCGCTTGCCAACACGATAACCAACGCGATGGTCACCTGCGTCACAGGAACACGCAGAGTTTGAGGCTGAAAAAGCCAAAGCGAAATCACCCAAGCTGGAAGCAAAAGGATCATGATCTCGTGGCTAAGACCCCCGACCAAAATCATCGCGCCGGTCATGACAGTACGTGCTGAGCTGCCACCCGGCTGCGCCAACCAAATAAGCGCGGCAAGGCCAATCAATTCTTTGCGAAGGGCTGAGATTGGATCAAGTCCCCAAAGGATCGCGAAATGGCCAGGGGTAAAAGCGACGAGAGCCATCACGCTACGCTCCTGCAAATAGATCAGCCGAGCGAACCCAACAAAAACCACCACCACCAGCGCAGCTTGAATTCCAAACACCAAAAAGAGGGGCGACACACTCAGCGCATCCGAAGTACGCAAGATAAACTCACCAAACGGGCCCCGTCGTATTGGCCCCGCTGCGAGAGAGATTAGCCAATCGCCCTGTAGCCAGATATGGCCACCGCTACGCCAATTCGCCAACAGAATTCGCAGTTGAAGTCCAAGCCCGACGGCTAGAATCACCAAAGCGCTTAATTTCCAGAGATATCGATTTTCTGTAGGCAAAGGGAATCTCAACTGTTAGGCGAATCGTTCAAGCGAGATTGGGTAAAAAAAGGCGCTACAATGCGTATGAAATCGCTGCGGCTGACGCAACCCCCTTGGCGCGGTGCGGGATTGGCCTGTGCCGCTGGCTGTGGGGGCTGCTCGCCGCCCTCCTGCCACGTTGCCAGCCATGCGGGAGCGTCCGTCATCGCCAGTTCATCCATACCCGGTCGGTCGCCCAGCGTTTCAGGCACATCAGCACACCGCTGTTGCCATCTGCGCCCAGCCAGTCCATCCGGTCCAGCTTGCCATCGTCCACCAGCGCCAAAGTTTCAGCCTCAAATTCAGGCGAGCCGAGATAGGCAATGAACGGCGATTCCCGCGACCGCTCAAGGCGGGCAACCCGCTGAAGCAGCGACCCAGACGCCGGACATGCGGCCAGCCCTCCCCGAGACGCCGCAGCGCCGCGCCCATACCTGCGACCAGCGCAACCGATCCGTTGATGAAAAGGGTCTTTGAAAAACCCTGTCCGTCTCCGTTCCAGCCTATGATTTGCCGAGAAGGCTTTTGGCGATCGCCACCAGATCGATGACCAGCCGGTCGTTCCAGCTTTCCGGCCACTGGGCCCCGCGTCCGAAGATCACCGGACGCGGGGTCGCCAGAAGCGGCGCACCCGTATCGAAGGGCAGCTTCTGCGCTCTCTGCGCCTCAAAGAGCGCCATGTCGCGGATGTAAAGGCCATAGCCGTCATAGCTGGCAAAGAGGGTGCCGTCGGCGGGCGTCGCCCCGTCCAGGGGCTTCAGCACATAGTTGATCACCTGATCCGGGGCCTTCGGAAACTCCGAATAATACCACCAGACCAGCGGTGCGCCGAAGAAGCGCTCCCCCGGTTCGGTCTCGCCATAGCCGATGGGCAGAAGTCGTCCGAACAACGCGTGGAACGTATCGAGCGCCTTGGGGTCGAAGCCCCGGAACCGTTCGCCGTCCTGTGGTTCTGCCGAGGCGTAGCGCGGCCCTTCGGTCGCGATGAACGCCGCAAAGGCCCGGTCATGGGCATGCATCCCCATGTCCCTGGGCCAGGCGAGCCAGGTCGACAGGACGATCATGATCGCCGCCAGCGCGCGGGCGACGGGCCGCTCCATCCACTCTTGCCGCCACAGGACCACCAGCGGCGGGATCATCGCCGGGATGAAGTGATGCAGAAGGACGCGGTAGCCCTGAAGGTAGAAGAACAGGAAGAACGCCACCGTCAGCAGCGTCAGCGCCCGCCCGGTCTGATCCTGCCGCTTCCACAGGAGAAGCGACAGCGCGGGCAGGATGCCGACGGGCACCGCGAGGAAGGCAAAGCGGTTCCAGTCGGTGAAGGCCACGAAACGCAGGCGCTGGATCACGCCCGCGGCGCTGAACTCATCGCCGGGGATGGGCAGGCCCGCCAGCTTCACGAGGACCGGCCCGAGGATCGAGATGGCCACTGCCACGGCCAGCGTGATGCCCGCCCAGAGCAGCCTTCCGCGTGGCAGCGGTCGCCAGACCAGAACCACAGCAATCGGCCACAGGAGCAGCCACAGCCCGCCCGTCGGGATCGACAGATGCGCCATCACCCCTGCCGCGATCATCAGGGCGCGGCGATCCGCGATGAAGGCGAGGATGTAGGCCATGAAACTGACCATCGCCAGCGTCTCGCGCGCGGCGGGCATCGGGCTGTCGCCGAACCAGGCGTGATAGCCGCCCGAGTAGATGTTGGCGAAGGCGTAAAGCGCCAGCGCCGCCATCAGCAGCAGATGACCGGACAGGCCGATCACCGCGCCGGGACGGCCCACCCGGATCAGCGCGCAGAGGATCGGATAGAGCAGGGCGAGCCCCATCAGCAAGGGGGCGCGCACCGAAAATTCCCACTCCCCCCAGACCCGGACGAACCAGCTTTCCGGCAGGACAAACAGGAAGGAGGTCAGGCCGGGCGCCTGCTGGATCACACCGGCGTCCGGTTGCCAGAAGGGCCAGTGCGTATGGATGAAGTTCCGCGCGAGCTGCAGGGCGTCCACTCCGTCGCCCGAGAAATTCTCCCAATAGAACTTCGGGGACATGAGCACCAGCACCAGCCAGAAAAGCCCCAGCGCCGCCCAGAGATCGCCCGCCTGACCGGCAAGATCGAGGCGGAGCGTTTCGCCCTGTGCGAGGCGGACTGCGACGATGAGCAGGCAGAGCAGGTTCAGGGCCGCGACCAAAGCCAGGAAACGTGTGCCGGTCAGCGTGGTGGCAAGGGCCAGATCACCCGCCATCGCGGCGACGGCCATCAGCGGCAGCGCCGCGCCAAACCCCGCCAGCAGCCAGAGTGCCAGGTTTTTCTGCCGCCCGAAGACCGCAGCCAGCATCAGCCCCGACGCGAGGCAGAAGACGGACAGGGCGAGTGCCGAAAGCGGCGTGACGACATACAGGCCCAGCGCTTCGGACAAGATGAAATAGGGACTGGCCGACTGGCCCAGATCCCACAGCAACAACATGTGCCGCACCACTGGCAGGCCTGCCCATGCGGCCAGGCCCGCGACAAGCACGATCAGGGCCAGCTTCATCGGCGTCCGGTCAGCGGACCGTGGGTTTGCGGCAGCGGCCATCACTCATGTCCTTTGGCATCGGGGCGCGGCAGGAACGGCAATCGCCCGGTCAGCACCCGCGATATCAGAATAAAGGCAAGTGTCGCCATGGGAAGCACCAGAAGCGCCTGCGCGACGAGGGGCGCAAGACCCGCTGACAAAGCCGCCTGCAGGGCGGCCGCGTTGATCAGGTAAATGAACCCGTATGCCCCCACATAGGGCAAGAGCCGCTGATAGCCGCCCTGGTCAAAGACCAGCCGCGCGTGGGTCAGATAGTTCCACAGAACCCCGATCGCGAAGGACAGCGCCAGCGCCGGCTGGGGCGCGAGGCCAAGCCAGATGAGAAGCGCGTAAAGCACATAGCCAAAGGCAGTATTCAGGACGCCGACCGCCAGGAACCGGACGAAACGTTTGCTGTCGCCTGCGCGGGTCATGGCGTCGGCCGCTCTGCCGCCAGAGTGGCTGCCACACCGGACGCCAAATCCCGGGTGGGCCGAAAACCCGTCCCGGCGGTCAGTCGGGCGACATCGGCCAATATCAGCGGCGGGTCATCTGCCGGGCGCACGCGCGCGCCCAGACGCACGCGATCCTCGCCACCCAGCGCGCGGGCAAGGGTCAGGATAAGGGAGCGAACCTCTGTCGCCTCGCCAGAGGCCACGTTGACCGCACCCTGCAAAGGGCTGACCAGAAGCGCGGCCAGCGCCCGGCCCAGATCGAAGGTGGACAGAAAATCCCGGCGCTGCAGGCCGTCGGTGCAATCGACCTGCCGCCCGGTCCGCAACCCCCGGATGATGTCGCCGAAAAGCCGGCCCTCGGGCTCCCCCGGACCGTAGCAGAAGAAGGGCCGCGCCCAGGCGAGCGACAACCCCAGCGCCCCCGCCCCGGCCAAGGCCGCGATGCCCGTCGCGGCCTTGGCGGCCCCATAAAGCGTCGCGGGGCGCAGGGGCGTATCTTCGCCCATGGGGCCGGCGGCCGCCTGCGACCAGTCATATTCCGCGCAGGATCCGACCATCACTGCCCGCCTGCCGCCCGCGGCCGCAAAGGCGCGCAACAGATGCAGGCTTGCCCCCACCCAGTCGAGGTTCGCGGGCGCGGTCCAGCGGTCCTTCGGCCCGTCATGCCAGGCCAGATGGATCAGATGGGTCGCGCCCAGCCCGCCGATCGCCCGCAAAACCCCTGCCCCGTCCAGCAGATCGAGCGCCAGCGCCTCGGCCCCGGCGACCGGCTGGCCGGACCGGGAGGCCGCGATCACCCGGCAGCCCTGTTCCAGAAGCGGCGCCACCACCTGGCGTCCGATCAGCCCGGTGGCCCCGGTCAGAAGGACGGACGGCGCGGTCATGCGGTGACGGACACGTTCGGCACGGCGGTGACGAAGCTCGTGCCCCTGGCGCGCAGATCGGAAAGCTGGTCCATGATCTCGGCCTTCAGGTTCCAGGGCAGGATCAGCACGAAATCCGGCCGGCGCCGGCGCAGTTCGTCGACGCCGAAGACGGGGATATGACTGCCCGGCAGCAGGGTCCTCTGCTTGGCCGGGTTCTTGTCGACGCAATAGTCGATCATGTCCGCACCCGCCCCGCAGTAGTTCAGCAGCGTGTTGCCCTTGGCCGCCGCGCCATAGGCCGCCACGGTCTTGCGCCCGTGATGGGCAGAGGCGAGGAAATCCATCAGCCCTTCGCGCACCGCTTCGACCCTGGCGGTAAAGCCCTGGTAGCCCTCCGCCTTGTCGAGCTTCGCCGCCGCTTCGTCCGCCCGCACCTTCGCGACGCCGGGCCGTTCCGCCCGGGCGGCATCCTTCAGACAGGCATGGACGCGCAAGCTGCCGCCATGGGTCGGCAGTTCCTCGACCTCGAACACCCTGAGGCCGGCGTCGGCGAAGATCTTCTCGACCGCCAGCAGCGACAGATAGGAATAATGCTCGTGATAGATCGTGTCGAACTGCACCTGCCGGATCAGGTTCAGCAGATGGGGAAATTCGACCGTATAGACCGCATCACCGGTCAGCAGCCGGGCGATACCGCGCACGAAGTCATTGATATCAGGGACATGCGCGAGGACATTCGCGGAACAGATCAGGTTCGGGCGCTTGCCTTCATCATGCAGGCGTTTGGCCAGGGCCTCGGTCCAGAACTCCACCAGCGTCGGCACGCCCTTCCTTTCCGCCGCGGCGGCGGTATTGCCCGACGGTTCCACCCCCAGGACCGGCACGCCGACATTGCGGAAATATTGCAGAAGATAGCCATCGTTCGAGGCGATCTCCAGCACGAGACTCTGGCCGTTCAGCTTCAGCTCGTCCGTCATCCTGGCCGCATAGGCCTTGCAATGCGCCAGCCAGCTTTCCGAAAAGGAGGAGAAATAGGCATAGTCGCCATGAAAGATCGCATCCGCCGGCACGACATCGTCGACCTGGACCAGCCAGCAGGCCTCGCAGACGCGGGCGTGGAGCGGGTATTTCGCCTCGGGTTTGTCTCCGTCGGCCAGGGGCACGTAGGAATTGGCCAGAGGCGACAGGCCCAGATCCACGAGCGTGAGGGTCAGGGGGGCACCGCAAGACCGGCAGGCGGGATGTGCAACATCATTCATGTCAAGCAGCTTTCGTAATCCGCGATCTGCGCGCGGCAAAGTTCGTCGGCGGGGCGGCCCTTGGCCCAGCCCGCATACCAGTCGGCGGTCAGCCGGATGCAATCGGCGAAGCGCAGGACCGGCTGCCAGCCAAGTTCCACCCGGGCTTTCGTGCAATCGAGGCGCAGGAGTTTCGCCTCGTGCAGGATCGCGCCCGCCTCCTCGATCACGACGCGGCCCTTGCCAAGCGCCCCCACGACCGCCTCGGCAACCTCGAGCACCGCCCGTTCGTCCGTGCGGTCGGGGCCGAAGTTCCAGCCGGACGCCGCCGCGTCATCGCCCGCTGCCAGCCGTTCTGCCACCAGCAGATAACCGCGGATCGGTTCCAGCACATGCTGCCAGGGCCGCACGGAGCGCGGGGCACGCAGCGTCACCATTCCCGCGGCACCCAGACAGCCGCGCACGATGTCGGGCACCAGCCGATCCTCGCTCCAGTCCCCGCCGCCGATCACATTGCCCGCGCGCACCGTCGCCACCCGCGCCGGATGGGTGCCCGCGCCGCCGAAAGGCGCATAGAAGCTTTTTGCCATCGACTGCGCCGCAATCTCGCACGCACCCTTGGAGGCGGAATAGGGATCGCGCCCGCCCATCGGATCGGTCTCCCGGTAGCCCCGGATCTGCTCCACGTTCTCATAGGCCTTGTCAGAGGTCGCGACGACGACCGCGCACAGGTCGGGACAGGCCCGCGCCGCATCGAGAAGCTGCACCGTGCCCATCACGTTCGAGGCGAAGGTTTCGACCGGATCGCGGTAGCTGCGCCGGACAAGCGCCTGCGCGGCCAGATGCAGGATCACCTCCGGGCGCGCCTCGGCCAGCGCCCGGTCCAATGCCGCCCGGTCGTTCAGATCGGCGAATACCGAACGCACGCCCGGCAGATTCAGCAGCGACCAAAGGCTGGGTTCGGTTTCCGGCGCATGGGCAAAGCCCGTGACCTTCGCCCCCATGCGGGCAAGCCAGGCCGCCACCCAGGCCCCCTTGAAGCCCGTGTGCCCGGTCAGAAAGACCCGCCGTCCTTTCCAGAATTCCCTGTTCACTTCCAGATCTTCCACGGCGCCTTGCCTGACGCCCAATGTTCTTCCAGTTCCTGCCGCTCGCGAATCGTGTCCATCGGCTGCCAGAAGCCCTTGTGTTCCCAGGCACAGAGCTGACCGTCTTCGGCCAGCCCGCGCAGGGGTGCCTGTTCCCAGATCGTCGCATCGCCATCGAGATATTTCTCGACCCTGGGCGACAGAACGAAGAAGCCACCGTTGATCAGCCCGCCTTCACCTTGAGGCTTTTCAGAAAAATCCTCGACCCGCGCGCCGTCCAGCTTCAGCTGACCGAAGCGGCGCGGCGGCGGCACGGCGGTGACAGTCGCCATCTTGCCATGCGCCTTGTGGAAGGCAATGGCGCCTTTGATGTCCACATCCCCCACCCCGTCGCCATAGGTCAGGCAGAAGGCCTCATCGTCGCGCAGAAAGGGCATGACCCGTGCCAGACGCCCGCCGGTCATGCTGTCCTGCCCGGTATCGACGAGTGTCACCTTCCACGGCTCGGACGCATTGCGGTGCACGGTCATGCCGCCCGATGCCAGATCGACGGTGATGTCGGACGAATGCATGTAGAAGTTGGCGAAATATTCCTTGATCACGTAACCGCGATAGCCAAGGCAGATGATGAACTCGGTGATGCCGTGGGTCCCGTAGATCTTCATGATGTGCCACAGGATCGGCCGTCCGCCGATCTCGACCATCGGCTTGGGAATGCGCACCGTTTCTTCGGCCAGCCGCGTGCCAAGTCCGCCGGCGAGGATCACGCATTTCATCACCAACCACCTCTGCGTCCATGTCCCGACAACCCATCGGTCGGGCAAGAAAATCTAGAATGGTCCGGCGCTTCTGAACAATAGCGCTGATGTCAATCCGGGCACCACGCACTGCGACCCACCCGTTCCTTGGACCAATGTCTGGCGGCCATCGAAATTGTCAATGCCCTTGCCACAAATGCCAAGGCCCGGACTATTGACACCGGAAGGTCATGACTACAATCGCCGGGTGAACTGGCTCCCATTTCGACCGGACAGTTGGACATGACCATGGAGCCTTGGGCCTGGGCCTGAGCACGTTCTTGGATCTGAAGTTGAAATCATCGCCCGCTTCTGATGGCCAACGGCGACCTGATCGTGAAGGATCACCAGAACCCGACGGTCAGGGAAGGTCGCGCAGGCGGAACCGCTGGATCTTGCCGGTCTGGGTCTTGGGCAAGGCGTCGGTGAAAATCACCCGGCGCGGGTATTTGTAGGGCGCAATGGTCGCTTTCACATGGTCCTGCAAAAGCCTGATCATCGCCTTGTCGCCTTCATGACCCGGCGCCAGAACCACATGCGCTTCGACGATCTGCCCGCGCTCCTCGTCCGCCGCCCCGATCACCGCGCATTCGAGCACCGCCGGATGGGCCAGCAGCGCCGCCTCGACCTCCGGCCCGGCGATGTTGTAACCGGCCGAGACGATCATGTCGTCATTGCGCGCGGCGAAGTGGAAATAGCCGCCCTGATCCTGCCAGAAGGCGTCGCCCGTGATGTTCCAGCCGTTCTGGACATACTTCTTCTGCCGTTCGTCCGCCAGGTAGCGGCAACCCGTCGGACCACGGACCGCCAGCCGTCCGACCTCGCCCCGCGGTTTTTCGCGGCCCTCGTCATCGACGATCCGCGCCTCATAGCCCGTCACCGGACGTCCCGTGCAGGCCGGGCGGTGGTCGTCGAAACGGTTGGTGATGAAGATATGCAGCATCTCGGTCGCACCGATCCCGTCGAGCATCGGTTTGCCGGTCTTTGCCCGCCATTCCTCATAGACCGGCGCGGGCAGGGTCTCGCCCGCGCTGACCGCCGCGCGAAGCGACGAAAGGTCCGCCCCCTCCGCCATCGCCTTCAGCATCACCCGATAGGCGGTGGGCGCGGTGAAACAGACCGTCGCCTTCAGGGTCTGGATGATCTCGATCATGTTCGGCGGCGTGGCCTGTTCCAAAAGCGCCGCCGCCGCGCCGAAGCGCAGGGGAAAGACCGCCAGCCCGCCAAGGCCGAAGGTGAAGGCCAGGGGCGGGGAGCCGACGAAGATATCCTCTGGCGTGACCTTCAGCACTTCTTTCGCATAGCCGTCCGCGATGATCAGCAGATCGCGGTGAAAATGCATCGTCGCCTTCGGCTCGCCCGTGGTGCCGGAGGTGAACCCCAGCAACGCCACATCATCGCGCCCGGTGTCGACCGCCGTGAAGCGCACGGACTTCGACAGGGCGATCCGGTCCAGCTCCGCATCATGGTTCGCCGTGCCGTCAAAGCCGATGACGGTCTTCAGATGGGCAGACCCCTTGGCGCAAGTGACCATCTCCTCCATCAGGCGGGTATCGCAAAGCGCATGGCTGATCTCGGCCTTGCCGACGATCTGCGCAAGCTCGCCGGCCCTGAGCATCGGCATCGTATTGACCACAACCGCGCCCGCCTTGGTCGCGCCCAGCCAGCAGGCCACCATCGCCGGATTATTGGCTGATCTGATAAGAACACGATTTCCTGGCCTTACGCCATAATCTTCAACCAAGGCGTGAGCGATCCTGTTCGACCAGTCCGCCAGTTCCTTGTAGGTGCGGATACGTCCGTTGCCGATCAGCGCCGTATGGTCGCCGAAACCCTTCTCGACCATCCGGTCGGTGAGTTCGACCGCAATGTTCAGCCGGTCGGGATAGGAAAACCCCTCCAGCGGCAGATCCGGCCAGTCCGCCTCGGGCGGCAGCCGGTCACGGGTAAACATATCGACATGCGCGGATGGTCCCAGCATCTTTCCCTCCCGTTCTGCACCAACCGCCGCGGCCTCTTCCCGGCCCGCGGCGGTCATTTCGGCACCACCGCCGTCACCTCGATCTCGACCTTGGCGCGATCCTCGACCAGCGCCACCACCTGCACCAGCGCCATGGCCGGATAATGCCGCCCGATCGTCGCCTTGTAGGCCATGCCGATCTCGCGCAGCGCGCCCAGATAGGCGTGCTTGTCGGTCACAAACCAGGTCATCCGCACGATATGCTCCGGACGCGCCCCGCCCTCGGCCAGGACCGCGACGATGTTCTCCAGCGCCTGCCGGACCTGCCCGGCGAAATCATCCGTCTCGAACTCCTGATCGGCATTCCAGCCGATCAGCCCGCCCAGAAAGACCATCCGCCCCTCGGCCGCGACACCGCAGGCATAGCCGGGTGTCGCCTTCCAGCCCCTGGGATGCAGGAAGTGGTGGGGACTGTCAGCCATTCTCTTTGTCCTTCTCGTAAGCGGCCTGCAGGCGCGCCCGCATGTCGTCCGGCCAGGGCGCCGCGCGCCCCTCAGGCGTGACCCAGACAAGGGTCAGCGCCGCTTCCATCCGCAATTCCTCTCCGCCGCGCGCCTGAATGTGGAAGGTCGCGGAAGACCCGCCCAACCGTATGACCCCGAGCGTGAAGTAGAGCCGATCCCCCAGCCGGGACGGCGCGCGGAAGCTGGCGTCGATCTTCACCGTGGGCACGCCGTTGCCATCCCGCATCGTCATCTGCGCGTAGGATCGCCCGACCACCTCGGCGAAGAAATTCTCGGTGACGGAATTGGTCATCTCGAAATAGCGCGGATAAAAGACGATCCCCGCCGGGTCGCAATGGTTGAACTCGACCTGGATGCGGCGCTTGTAGCTCATCCCAGAATGCTCCGCGCGATGACCACCCGCTGCACGTCCGACGCACCCTCGTAGATGCGCAGCGCCCGGATTTCGCGATAGAGGTGTTCGACGGCGAACCCGTGCCGCACCCCGTCGCCGCCATGCAGCTGCACCGCCATGTCGATCACGCGGCTCGCGGCCTCGGTCGCGTGCAGCTTGGCCATCGCCGCCTCGCGGCTGACACGGGCCGCGCCCATGTCCTTCACCCAGGCGGCGCGATAGACCAGAAGCGCCGACGCGTCGATGTCGAGCGCCATGTCCGCCAGATGCCCCTGCACCATCTGCAGATCGGCCAGCGCCGCCCCCTGGATGTGCCGCGACCGGCATCGCGCCAGCGCCTCGTCGAGCGCGCGCCGGGCGAACCCCAGGGCCGCCGCCCCCACGGTGGCGCGAAAGACATCGAGAACCGACATGGCGATCCTGAAACCCTCGCCGCCGCGCCCGATCAGCGCCTCGTCGGGCAGCACCACATCGGCGAGCCGAAGATGGGCCAGCGGATGCGGCGCCATCACCGCGATCCGCGCCACGGTCTCCAGCCCCGGCACGTCGGCGGGCATCAGAAAGGCCGACAGCCCACGCGCGCCCGGCGCCTCGCCCGTGCGGGCGAAGATCACGTAAACATCGGCAATACCGCCGTTGGAGATATAGGTCTTCTCGCCATTCAGCCGCCAGCCGCCCGCCAGCCGTTCCGCCGTGGTGGCGGTCGCCGCCACGTCGGACCCCGATCCCGGCTCGGTCAGGGCAAAGGCCGAAATCGCCCGGCCCGTCCGCGTCCGCTCGAGCCAGAGCCGCTGCCCGGCACTGCCAAAGAGGCTGACCGCCCCCATGCCCAGCCCCTGCATGGCAAAGGCGAAATCCGCCAAGCCGTCATGGCGCGCCAGCGTCTCGCGGATCAGGCAAAGCGTGCGCACGTCAAGACGCTCGCCCGCGCCCGCGCCGGAATGGCTGAGCCACCCGCCCTGCCCCAGCATTGCCACCAGCGACCGGCAGGCCTGATCCACCTCGCCATGATCGACCGGCAGATGCGCCGCGCACCAGTCGTCGAGCCGCGCCGCCAGTGCGCGGTGGCGGTCGTCGAAGAACGGCCAGTCGAGAAAGGTCTTGTCGCTCATCGTTTCATTCTGGTCCAAATATCCCGCGGGGGTCCGGGGGCGCGAAGCCCCGGCTCCGCCCTCAATTGCCTTCGAATACCGGCTTTTCCTTCGCCACGAACGCGCGATAGGCCCGTTCGAAATCCCTGGTCTGCATGCAGATCGCCTGGGCCTGCGCCTCGGCCTCGATCGCCTGTTCCAGCCCCATGTTCCATTCCTGATTGAGCTGGGTCTTGGTGATGCCGTGGGCGAATGTCGGTCCCGCCGCCAGCCGCCGGGCCAGCGCCATCGCCTCGGCCTCCAGCGCCTCCGGCGCATGAAGCGCGTTCCAGAAACCCCACTCCCGGCCCTCTGCGGCGCCCATCACCCGGCCGGTGTAAAGCAGCTCCGCCGCCCGCCCCTGCCCGATGATCCGCGGCAGCATGGCGCAGGCGCCCATGTCGCAACCCGCAAGACCCACACGGGTAAAGAGGAAGGCGCATTTCGCCCCGGGCGTGGCCAGCCGCAGGTCGGCGGCCATCGCGATGATCGCCCCCGCCCCGACCGCCACCCCCTCCACCGCCGCGATGATCGGCTTGCCGCAGCCGATCATCGCCTTCACCAGATCGCCGGTCATCCGGGTGAAAGCCAGAAGTTCCTTCATCGGCAGGCCGATCAGCGGGCCGATGATCTCCTGCACGTCGCCGCCCGAACAGAAATTCCCGCCGTTCGGGGCAAAGACCACCACATCCACATCGTCCGCATAGGCAAGCGCGCGGAACAGGTCGCGCAGTTCGGCGTAGCTGTCGAAGGTCAGGGGATTCTTGCGGTCCGGCCGGTTCAGCCGCACCGTCGCCACCCGGTTCTCGACCTGCCAGAGGAAATGCCGGGGAGCGAGCGCCGCCAAACTGGTCATGTCCTGCCCATCCGTTTCAGAATCTCCGTCATCTGGTCAAGGTCAGCTTCGCCCAGGCCGGAAAACAGCGCATCGACTTCGGCCTCATGCCCGGTCGCCAGCCCCTCGAACGAGCGCAACCCCTCCGGCGTCAGGCCGACGAAAACGGTGCGGCGGTCCGCCTCGGACGGCGTGCGCCTGACCAGCCCGTCGGTCTCCAGCCGGTCGACGACGGCGGTTGCGTTGCCGTTCGACACCAGCAGCATCCGGCTCAGTTCGCTCATTGTCACCCCGTCGCGGCGGCGGTAAAGGGCGGCCATCACGTCAAAGCGCGGCAGGGTCGTGCCATGGGTCACGCGCAGGTAGTCGCGCAGATGACTTTCCGCGGTGCGGGTCACGCCCAGAATGCGGATCCACGTCTTCAGGCGGCGCTTGGACAGATCGCTCACAGCTCGCCCCCCGCGATGGCAATCGCCTGGCCATTGATCCCCTCCGACCCCGGCCCGCACAGCCAGAGCGCCGCCGCCGTGACTTCCGCGGGCGCGATCAGGCGGTTCTGCGGGTTCATCCCCTCAAGCGCCGCCCGCGCTTCGGCCAATGTCCTGCCGGTCTTTTGAGCGATCACCTGAACCGAATGATCGGTCATCGGCGTGTCCAGAAAACCGGGGCAGATCGCGTTCACCGTCACCGGCCGTCGCGCGATTTCAAGCGCGAGCGAGCGGGTCAGCCCGATCACCCCATGTTTGGCCGCCGCATAGGGCGCGACCTTCGCATAGCCCCTCAGCCCGGCGGTCGAGGCGATCGAGATCAGCCGCCCCCAGCCCCCCATCTGGTTCAGCCCGTCGCGCAGGGTCAGGAAAGCCCCGGTCAGGTTGACGGCGATCATCGCATTCCATCGGGCCAGCGTCGTCCTGGCCAGGACCGCGCTGTCGGCCTGACCGGCATTCGCGATCACGATGTCGCACGGCCCCGCCCCCCGGAACATCGCCGCGACCGAGGCCTCATCCGTCACGTCGGCCTGAACAACCCGGATCGCTGGCGACCGGGCCGCGACGGCCTGAAGCGCCGAAAGCCGCCGCCCGGCTATGACCACTTCGGCCCCGGCGGAGGCAAAGCCAAGGGCCAGGTTCTCCCCCGCCCCCGATCCGCCGCCGGTGATCAGCACCCGTCTGCCCGAAAGGCTCATACGCGTATCGCCTCCTGCGCCCGCTCCCTCAGCCGCCGCGCCTGGTCGCGCCCGGGAAGGTAGGGCAGCGGCCATTCCACCTGAGCATCGCCCAACCCGACCGCCGCGTGAAGCGTCCAGTAGGGATCGGCCAGATGCGGACGGGCAAGGCAGACCAGATCGGCGCGTCCGGCCAGAAGGATCGAATTGACCTGATCGGCTTCGGTGATGTTGCCCACGGCAATCGTCGCCAGCCCCGCCTCGTTCCTGATCCGGTCACTGAACGGGGTCTGGAACATCCTCCCGTAGACCGGCCGCGCCTCGGCCGACGTCTGACCGGCCGAGACGTCGATGATATCCGCCCCCGCCGAGCGGAACATTTTCGCGATCTCCACCGCCCCGGACGGGGTCACGCCCTCCGCGCCCACCCAGTCGTTGGCCGAAATACGCACCGACATGGGCTTTTCGGCGGGCCAGGCGGCGCGCATGGCGCGGAACACCTCAAGCGGATAGCGCATCCGGTTTTCAAGGCTGCCACCATACTCATCCGTCCGGATGTTCGATTGAGGCGATATGAACGCCGAAATCAGATATCCATGCGCCGCGTGAAGCTCGACCATGTCAAATCCGGCGCGCGCCGCCATCTTGGTGGCGTTGACAAATTCCGCCGTCACCCGGTCCATGTCCGCGCGGTCCATCGCCCTGGGCGTCTGGTTGGCGGGCGTCCAGGGCAAAGCGGACGCGCTCATCACCGGCCAGTTGCCGGTTGCAAGGGGGGCATCGCCCTCCTCCCAGCCCAGTTGGGTCGATCCCTTGCGCCCGGAATGCCCGATCTGGCAGCAGATTTTCGCCCTTGTCTCGGCATGGACAAAATCCACGATCCGTTTCCAGGCCGCTTCATGGGCCGGGTCGTAAAGTCCTGTGCAACCGGGCGAAATGCGCCCTTGCGGGCTTACGCAGGTCATTTCCGTATAGACAAGCCCCGCGCCGCCCTTGGCGCGTTCGGCGTAATGCACGAAATGCCAGTCGGTCGGGCAGCCGTCGACGGCCCTGTATTGCGCCATCGGTGATACGACGATGCGGTTCTGCAGGTCCAGTTTGCCCAACCGGAAGGGCGCGAACATCGGTGTCCGGCCCGGCACACCGCCGGCCGCCTCGGCAAACCCGTCTTCCGCCGCCCTGAGCCAGGCCGGATCGCGCAGCCGCAGGTTTTCATGGCTGATGCGCTGGCTGCGGGTCAGCAGCGAATAGGCGAACTGCAGGGGCGGCATGTCGAGGTAGCGCTCCACCTCCTCGAACCATTCCAGCGAATTGCGCGCCGCCGACTGCAGGCGCAGCACCTCGACCCGGCGTTCGGCCTGATAGCGTTCGAACGCTTCCGGCAGGGTCGGTTCGGAATGCAGATATTCGGCCAGCGCGATGGCGCTGTCGAACGCCAGCCGCGAGCCGGAGCCGATGGAAAAATGCCCGGTCGCCGCCGCGTCGCCCATCAGGACGACGTTCTCATGATACCACTTGCCACAGATCACCCGGGGAAACTGCATCCAGACGGCCGAGCCCCGCAGATGCGCGGCGTTCGACATCAGGTCATGCCCACCCAGATGCGCCGCGAAAATCTTGCGGCAGGTTTCGACCGTTTCCTCCTTCGACATATGCTCGAACCCCCAGCGGTCCCAGGTGTCGGGCAGGCATTCGACGATGAAGGTCGCGGTATGGGCATCGAACTGATAGACGTGCGCCCAGACCCAGCCATGCTCGGTCTTCTCGAAGATGAAGGTGAAGGCATCGTCGAAACGCTGATGCGTGCCGAGCCAGACGAACTTGCATTTGCGGATGTCGATGTCGGGCTGGAACACCGCCTGGTATTCCCGCCGCACCAGCGAGTTGATACCGTCCGCCGCCACAACCAGATCATAGTCCTTGCGGTAGTCCTCGGCGGTCTTGAACTCCGTCTCGAAGCGCAGGTCGACACCCAGCTCCCGCGCCCGCGCCTGCAACAGAACCAGCATCTGCTTGCGGCCGATCCCGGCGAACCCATGCCCGCCCGATACGGTGCGGTGGCCGTCGTGGACCACCGCAATATCATCCCAATAGGCAAAATGGCTGCGGATCGCGTCGGTCGAAACGGGATCGTTCTTCTGCATCCGGCTCAGCGCGTCGTCGGACAGCACGACACCCCAGCCGAATGTATCATTCGCCCGGTTGCGCTCCAGCACCGTCACCTGATGCGACGCATCGCGCAGCTTCATCGAGATCGCGAAGTAGAGGCCAGCCGGCCCGCCACCCAGGCAGAGAATCTTCATCTTGTCCCTCAGAGCGCGCTGTTTCATCCGGAGGGTGCCACTGGTCGAAAATTATTTCAAGCTTGAAATTTATAGATTCGAAATCTATCTTCTCCACGGGTGGCGGAGGGCGCGATGGTGCAGATTGGCGTTGTGGGCCTCGGGGCCATGGGGCTTGGCATTGCGCAGGTCTTCGCGCAGGCCGGTTGCGCCGTGATCGCGACCGATCAGCACGCAGGCGCCCGCAGCACGGCGCGCGACCGATTGCAGGCCAACCTTGAGGCGCGGATCAGGTCCGGCAAGCTGGCCCCGGAAGAACTGGACGCCACGATGCGCAGGCTGACGATCACTGATGATCTTCAGGATTTCGCTGGCGCCGACATGACCATCGAAGCGATCATCGAGGATCTGGCCATCAAACAGGCCCTGCTCCGCGATCTTGAGCGGCTGGTCGGTCCGGCCACCGTCCTTGCGACGAACACATCCGCCTTGTCGGTGGATGCGCTCGCCCAGGGTCTCTGGGGGCCGGAACGGGTGCTGGGCCTGCATTTCTTCAACCCCGCCCCGGTCATGCGGCTGGTCGAACTGGTCGCGCATCCCGGCACCGGCCAGGCCGCGCTGCGCACCGCACGGGCCCTGACCGAAGCAGCGGGCAAGACGGTGATCCGATGCGCCGACCGCCCCGGCTTCATCGTCAACCGCTGCGCCCGCCCCTTCTATGGCGAAGCGCTGGCGCTTCTAGAGGAGGGCCGGACAGCGTCGGACATCGACGCCGCCATGCTGGCGGCAGGCTACCGCATGGGGCCATTCACCCTGATCGACCTGATCGGCGCCGACATCAATCTTGCCGCCACCGAGGGGCTGGCCCGGGCCATGGACAATCATCCGCGCTATCACGTCTTTCAGGCGCTCGCCGATCAGGTGGCGCGCGGCGATCTGGGGCGCAAGACGGGGCGCGGGTTCCTGTTTCCCGACGCCTCCGGCCCTGTCCCCGACGATGCGGCGCGGATCCGGCTCAGGATCGAATCGACGCTCGCCAACGAAGCCGCGAGCCTTCTGGCCGAAGGTGCCGTCACGATGGACGACATGGACACCGCCCTGAAGCTCGGCCTCAACTTTCCGCGCGGCCCGTTTGAAAGCGCCCGCGCGCTCGGACCAGCGCGGGTGCGGGCCGAACTTGAGCGGCTTGAACGACATGCGCCCGCGCCGCTCAAGGGGCGCTATGTGATCGCCGCGCCGCTCCGCACGATGTAGGCGGCCCCTCACACTTGCGCGAGGGCAGTTGAACAGCGCGGCGACTGGGAGTAACGTGAGAATGAACGTTCATTTTCGCGACAGACATGCCCGACGCCAGCCAACTTCACGACGACAGAACCACCGGGATTCTGGAAGCCGCAAAGCGCGCCTTCGCGGAGAAAGGCTTCGACGGCGCGTCGATGCAGGATCTGGCGCGCGCGGCGGGCATGAGCGCGGGCAATTTCTACCGCTACTTTCCGTCGAAGGATGCGATCGTGGCGGCAATGATCGGCCGCGATCTGGCCGAAGTGAAACAGGATTTCGCGGCGATTCTCGCCTCGCCCGATCCGGCGTCCGCGCTGTTCGGCGCTTTCGAGGCGCGACTTGACAGCCATGGTTGCAGCGATGGCCCGCTCTGGGCCGAAATCGATGCGGCCGCGCGCCGCAAGCCGGACATCAATCGCCTCGTCTGCGCGATGGAGGACGAGGTCTGCGACTATCTGACGCTGGCCCTGGCGCATATCAGCGGCCGCAATTCAGCCGACGCGCGGGCGGACTATGCCGGGCAGGCGAGTTTTCTGGTGCTGATGTTCAAGATGGCCAGCCAGAAACTGCACACCGACGTCAACGCCGCCTGCTGCAACACGGATTCGCAGGTGCGCAAACTGGTTCTTGCAACTATAAAGCGAACAATTTCCGACCTGACGGCTGATCGGCCGAAGCAAGATGAGTTGAGATGATGAAATTTGATCGCAAAGCTATCGCAGCTTCGGCATTGGCCGTGCTCCTCGCGGCCGGCTGGCTCTGGATGGGCGGAAATGCCGATGATGCCTCCCGGTCCGCGTCGTCATCCGGAACCGCAACGGAAGCTGCGCCCCCTGCGCCCGCGCGCCCGGCCATTTCGGTCGTTGCCGTCGAAAAGGCGGTACTGCGCGACAAGGTTCGTGCATCCGGTCTGGTCGGCGCGGTCGAACGGGTGCTGATCCAGCCGCAGGTCGAAGGTCAGGCGCTTGACGAAATCCTGGCGGAGGTCGGTGATCACGTCGCCGCGGGTCAGGTTCTGGCCCGCCTGTCGGACACCGCGCTGAAGCTGCAGAAAAGCCAGCTGACCGCCTCGCGCGCCAGCGCGCTGGCGCTGATCGCCCAGGCGGATGCGCAACTGATCGAAGCGCAGGCCGCAGCCGACGAGGCCAAGCGCAACTGGGACCGCGCCGAACAGCTGCGCAAGCAGGGCAATGCCTCTCAGGCGGCCACCGAACAGGCGGCAACGACCGCCACTTCGGCCAATGCGCGCGTGATGGTGGCAATTCAGGGGGCCGCGGCCGCAAAGGCGCAACTGGAACTGGTCGACGCCCAGATCGAGAATGTCGAACTGCAACTCAGCCGGACCGACATCCGCGCGCCCTTCGCGGGCGAGGTCGTGGAGAAGAACGCCGTCGTCGGTGGCATCGCCAGCGCGGCGGGCCAGCCGATGTTCGTGCTGGTCCGCGACGGGCTTCTGGAACTCAGCGCCGATCTGGCCGAACAGGACCTGCCGCGGGTGCTGGCGGGGCTGCGCGCCACCCTGCGCGCCGCCGGTGTCAACGAACCGCTGAGCGGAACCGTGCGGCTGGTCGAACCCGCAATCGACATCGCAACGCGGCTTGGCCGCGCCAGGGTGACGATCGACCAGGCCGATCAGGTGCGCACCGGCATGTTTCTCGAGGCCGAGATCGAGGTTTCCGAACGTGAGGTTCTGGCGGTGCCGATCACCGCACTTGGCACCGACGATCTGGGTACCTTCGTCATGGTCATCGACGATGGAGGCGTCGTTCACCGAACCTCCGTCGTCGGCGGCATCCGCGACGGCAGCCTGATCGAACTGCAGACCGGCACCGAAGAAGGGATGAAAGTCGTGGCCAAGGCCGCCTCCTTCGTGCGCGACGGCGATCTGGTCACCCCGGTGATGCCTGGCTCCGCGCCCGTGACAAACTGAGGACATCATGAATTTCTCAGCCTGGTCGATCCGCAACCCCATCGCACCGATACTGGCATTCGTGATGCTGGTGGTCGTCGGCTGGCAATCGTTCAACGCCCTGCCGATCACGCGCTTTCCCAACATCGACGTGCCGCTGATCGCGGTGACGATCGCGCAGCCCGGCGCGGCCCCGGCCGAACTGGAAACCCAGGTGACGCGCAAGGTCGAGGATGCGCTTGCCGGGATCACCGGGGCCAAGAACATCACGTCGACCGTCAACGACGGTCGGTCGACCACCGTGGTCGAATTCCAGATGGACGTGCCGACCCAGAACGCGCTCAACGACACGAAAGACGCCATCGACCGGGTGCGCGGCAACCTGCCGTCCGAGATCGAGGCGCCGGTCATCACCAAGATCGACGTCGAGGGCCAGGCGATCCTGACCTACGCCGTCTCCTCGCCCGGCAAGACGGTCGAGGAACTGTCCTGGTTCGTCGACGATACGGTCATGCGGGCGTTGCGTTCGCGCCCCGGCATCGGGCGGATCGACCGCTACGGCGGCGCGGACCGCGAGATTCGCATCGAGCTTGATCCACTCAAGCTCGACAGCTACGGGATCACCGCGTCGGCGGTGAACGCCCAGTTGCGTGCGACGAATGCCGACATCGGCTCGGGCCGCTCCAAACTGGGGGACGGCGAACAGGCGATCCGCACCCTGGGCGATGCATCGTCTGCCGAAAAGCTGGCGGAGACGACGATCGCCCTGTCTTCGGGCCGGTTTGTGCGGCTTGGCAATCTGGGCGAAATTACCGATACTTACGAGGAACTGCGCTCCTTCTCGCGCCTGGACGGCAATCAGGTTGTGACCTTCGCGATCTTCCGCGCCAAGGGCGCGAGCGAAGTGTCGGTCGAAGAGACGGTCAGCGAAACGCTTGCCAAGCTTCAGAAAGATTACCCCGACGTCCAGCTCGTCAAGGTCGACGATACGGTTTTCTACACCTACGGAAACTACGAAGCCGCCCTTGACACGCTGCTGGAAGGCGCGCTTCTGGCGGTGATCGTGGTGTTCCTGTTCCTCAAGAACTGGCGCGCGACGCTGATCTCTGCCGTGGCCCTGCCCCTTTCGGCCATCCCGACCTTCTGGGTGATGGACCTGCTCGGCTTTTCGCTGAACCTCGTCAGCTTCCTCGCGATGACGCTGGCGACCGGCATCCTCGTCGATGATGCGATCGTGGAGATCGAGAACATCGCCCGCCACATCCGCATGGGCAAGACCCCCTACCGCGCCGCCATCGAGGCCGCCGACGAGATCGGCCTTGCGGTGATCGCCACCACCATGACCATCGTCGCGGTCTTCGTGCCGGTGTCGTTCATGCCGGGCATACCGGGGCAGTATTTCCGCCAGTTCGGCCTGACGGTCGCCATAGCGGTGCTGTTCTCGCTTCTGGTTGCGCGCCTGATCACGCCCCTGATGGCCGCCTATCTGATGCGCGCCAAGGATGCCAATCTGGAGCATGGCAGCGAGGATGGCCCGGTGATGCGCGGCTATCTGTGGCTGGTGCATCATACGCTGAACAGCTGGCGGCTGGGCGGGACGCGCCTCAATATCGGCAACTACTACTTCACGCTGACCGGCGCGCTTGTCATCCTGGCGATCTCGGTCTTCTTCATGGCGCGCATCCCGGGCAGCTTCCTGCCGCCCGAGGACGTGTCGCGTTTCGCCATCTCGGTCGAACTGCCGACCGGATCGTCGCTGGCCGACACGGACAAGACCACCACGGCCATGCGCAACCTGATCACGGATGTCGAAGGCGTCGGATCGGTGTTCGTGCTGGGCGGCTCGTCCCCCAAGGGCGATCTCGACGTGCGCCGGGCAGCGGTTTCGGTGAACCTGGAGAAACTCGATCACTCTCTGGTCAATCGCATCGCGCAGCTCCTCAACCGGGTGCCGGTCCTGAACTGGATCGTTCCCGATCTGGAAAGCCGCGGCCGCACCCGCCCGCAGAACGAGATCGAGGCCGAGGTGTTCAACCGCCTCGCCGCCGTTCCCGACGTGCGGGTGTTCAAGCTCAATGACCGGGGCGAACGTGACATTTCCTTCTCGATCAAATCCTCAAGCGGCGCGGATCTGAACATTGCGGTGCGCAAACTGGAAGAAGCACTGCGCGGCGATCCGCTGCTGGCCAATGTCTCGGCCGAAGGCGCCCTTCCGCGTCCGGAACTGCAGATCACCCCGCGGCTGGAGGAAGCGGCCCGTCTTGGCGTGACCACGGCCCAGATCGCCGAAACCCTACGGGTGGCCACCATGGGCGACATTGACTCGGCCCTTGCCAAAGTGTCGGTGGGTGATCGGCTGATTCCGGTCCGGGTGCAGATGAAGCGCGCTGTGCAGAACGACATCAACCGGATTGCCGCGCTCAGGATCAACACGGCGACGGGCGAAAGCGTGCCGCTGTCGGCGGTCGCCGATGTGCGCGTCGGCGAAGGCCCCGGCGCCATCGACCGGCTCGACCGCCAGCGGCGGGCAACCGTCGGTGCCAACCTGCCGGTGGGCGTGGCACTCGATACCGCGACCGCGCGCTTCAAGGAGATCACCGAAAGCGTGGAACTTCCGCCGTCGGTCCAGATCAGCGAATCCGGCGATGCGGAGATTCAGCAGGAACTGAACCAGAGCTTCATGAATGCGATGATCTTGGGCCTGATGCTGGTGCTGACCGTGCTGATCCTTCTGTTCAAGAGCGTCATCCAGCCCTTCACCATCCTCTTCTCGCTGCCGCTCGCCATCGGGGGCGTGGCGGCCGGGCTGATCGTGACCGGAAATGCCGTGTCGATGCCGGTGCTGATCGGGCTTCTGATGCTGATGGGGATCGTGACCAAGAATGCGATCCTGCTGGTCGATTTCGCCATCGAGATGCGCAAGCTGGGCATGGACCGGCTCGATGCGCTGATCGAGGCGGGCCACAAGCGCGCCCGCCCGATCGTGATGACCTCCATCGCCATGTCGGCGGGGATGCTGCCCTCGGCGGTTGGCGTCGGCGAAGGCGGAGCCTTCCGCGCGCCCATGGCCATTGCCGTGATCGGCGGGATCATCGTCTCGACCATCCTGTCGCTGGTGGTTGTGCCGTCCTTCTTCCTGATCATGGACGACCTGCAATACTGGCTCGGTCGGATCTTTGCGGGCATGGTCGGCCGGAAAGAGGCCGAACCCGTCGCCCCCGACCCGTTCGCACTGGCCGACGCCGTCGAGAAGGGCCGCGATGACATCGCGACCCTTCATGCCCGGCTGGAAGAGCTTGAGGGCCGCATCGCCCAGGCGCGCGCAGCGCGGACACAGGCCGCCGAATAGCAGTCGGCACGGTGCGCTA
>CAZRKU010000046.1:0-23170 GCA_964600685.1 uncultured Frigidibacter sp.
TCATCGGCACCGGCAGGATATGCGCGTTCGACCCGCCCACATACCGGTAAAGCGGCTGGCTGGTGAAATCCGCCGCCGCCTTCGCCGCCGCCAGCGACACGCCGAGGATGGCGTTGGCGCCCAGACGGCCCTTGTTGGGCGTCCCGTCCAGCTCGATCATCAGCCGGTCGATGGCGACCTGCTCGGTCGCATCCTCGCCGACCAGGCTTTCCGCAAGCTCGCCGTTCACGGCGGCGACCGCCTCAAGCACGCCCTTGCCCATGTAGCGCTTCTTGTCGCCGTCGCGCTTTTCCACCGCCTCGTGCGCGCCGGTCGAGGCACCCGAGGGCACCGCCGCGCGGCCCATGGTGCCGTCCTCCAGGATCACGTCCACCTCGACGGTGGGATTGCCCCGGCTGTCAAGGATCTCGCGGGCATGAATGTCGATGATCGTGCTCATGGCATCTCCGGCAGGCTGATGTTTTCGGTTGTCTGAGCGCCTCTTAACTCTATCCCGGCGCCAGGGAAAGGGAGGCTTTCCGTTTGCGCTCACGGGCAAAGGAATAAAGGCCCGACAGCACGATCAGCGCCGATCCGGCCCAGGTGAACCGGTCGGGCATCTCGCCCAGCACCACCATCGCGATCGCCACCGCAAAGACCAGCCGCGCATAGCGGAAGGACGAGACGACCGCGACATCGCCATGCCGGGTCGCCGCCACCACCGCCGCATAACCGCCGGTGCCGAAAAGCGCCGCCGACAATACGAAGGTCAGCGATCCGGCCTCCGGCAGACTGGTCGCGCCCTGCGCCAGCATCATGCCCAGCCCCAGAACCGCGACCGAGCCGAGGCCCCAGGCCGACACCTGCGCCGTCGAACAATCGGCCGGAATGAACCGCGTGGACAGGTCGCGCACCACCAGCCCCGCGACACAGGGCAAGACCCAGAGCGCCGACGGGTCGAACCCCTCCAGCCCCGGCCGGATCACCAGCATGACGCCCGCGAACCCCGCGATGATCGCGCTCCAGCGCCGCCAGCCGACCGGCTCGCCCAGGAACAGCGCGGCGCCCAGCGTCACGCCCAGGGGCAGCGCCTGCAGGACGGCGGACACCGTCGCCAGCGGCACGGTGGCCAGCGCGGTGATGTAACCCAGCGTCGCGACCATTTCGCCCAGATTGCGGGCGATCACCGCCGGATGCATGAGCCGCCGCGTGAGGATCCGCGCCCCCGCGCGCCGGGCAAGAAGCGCAAAGACCGGCACCCCCAGAACACCCGCCAGAAACACGATCTGCCCGGTCGGCAGATCGGCGGCCGCGAGCTTCAGGAACAGATCCTCGACCGCAAACAGCGCCATCGCCAGCACCATCAGCCCGATGCCGCGCAGGTTTTCGGAACTCACCCTCTATCCCTTCTTCAGCGCCACGCCGAACAGTTCCAGCCGGTGCCCCGTCAGCCGGTAGCCAAGCTTGGCCGCGATCTTTTCCTGCAGCGCCTCGATGTCGGGATCGACGAATTCGATGACCTTGCCGGTCTCCAGGTCGATCAGATGATCATGGTGGGCGCGTTCGGCATCTTCATAGCGCGCGCGGCCATCGCCGAATTCAAGCTTCTCCAATATGCCCGCCTCGCCGAACAGCCTGACCGTGCGGTAGACCGTCGCCAGCGAGATTTTCGGATCGACCAGACAGGCGCGGGCATGGAGCACCTCGACATCGGGGTGATCGGGCGAACCCTCCAGCACCTGCGCAATGACCCGCCGTTGCCCGGTCATGCGCAGGCCCCGGGCCGCGCAGCGCTTGAGGATCGACTGATGCACCGCTGTCCTGCCTTCACGTTCGCCAAGCGGTGTATTTCATTCGGGGACAGGTGGAAAGACCTCTGCCCGCCTCGGCCGGAACCGGCGGACGGCAGCGGGGCACCTGTCTGCTGCCTGCGCTTCGGCTGGCCTGGGGAGGCCGCGGGTCGGGAAATGGCGCTTCAGCCGCGCGATCGGCTCCTCGATCAGATGCCGGGACAGGGGCGCGGTCAGGATCGTTGCCGCGCCCACCAGAAGGCTCCCCCGGACAGGCTGGCCGCCGCGCAGACCCGGCACAATGGCGTCGACCGCCCACAGGACCAAAAGGTGATAGGCAAAGACGCCGGAACTGATCTTGCCCAGGAAACCCGCCAGCGGATGTTCCGCAACCTGCCCCAGCGGTCCGCGATAGCCGAAGGACGCGCCGGCGACGATCACCGCCAGCGCCGGCTGCGGAGCAGCCGGTACCTTTCCGACCGGCCGATCCCCTCCCGCAGGACATAGGGCAGGGCGAGGATCAGCAGGAACACCACCAGCACCCGGCCCGCGCCCGCGAGCACATAGACCAGCGGAAGCGGCAGGAACAGAAGCACCAGCGGCCAGACCAGATAGAATTGCTCCAGCAGGCTCAGGCTCCAGAGTTGCCCGGTCACGAACGGCCTGACATCCCCGAAATGGGCGAAGGAGAAGTTCGACAGCGGCAGGATGTGCCACCGGGCCCGTTCGCGGAACCCGTCGATGTCGAAGAACGACCCCACCGCGACCAGCACCGCCAGCGCCGGCCGAAGCCTCAGGGCGCGGCGGATGTGGAAGGTCGGAACCGCGGGCTGACCGTTGCGCGACGGTTCGCCGTTGCGCACCCGCGCCCGGTAAAGCACATGCGTGATCGGAAACCCCGGCACCACGAAGAACAGCGAGACGCGCACGAACCCGGTGACCGGAGCGTCGGTCCAGAAATGCACCTGGAGAACGCCCGCCATGGCGAGGGCGCGCGGCGCGTCGATCTGGGCGCGATGCGCGGGCAGCGCCGGGATGTGCGGCGCCAGTCGGCAAGGTGCAAGGTCCACGGCGTCCTCCGACCCGTCCGGCGCAGTCATGCCATGCCGGGGCTTTCGGCCGCAGCGTCATTTGGCGGTCGGGGCGGACGCAAAAAACCTCCCCCATCCGCTTGACGCCGCCCGGCCCCCCGCCTATGAGGCTCCCACGTTCGGGCGGCGATCCGGGCGGCACATGCGCGGTGGTAGCTCAGTTGGTTAGAGTACCGGCCTGTCACGCCGGGGGTCGCGGGTTCGAGCCCCGTCCACCGCGCCACCTACCCGGATCGCCCGAACGCGGATTTTCCCTTATCCAGCTTCGGCAGGAACCCCGCCGCCCGCCGGGGCGCGCCGACCTCTGTTGCGGTCCGCTCATGCCGCCCGATCGGGCAGCGTGCCCTGGATTCGTCGGGACGCCTGCCATACGCCTGCCATACGTTCGGCATACGCCGGGAATACAGGTGCGGCACAGCGGACAGAGGCCCGCTTTGCCCTTGACGCCCCGCGAGCCATCCGGTAGCAGGCCCCCATCGCGCGGTGGTAGCTCAGTTGGTTAGAGTACCGGCCTGTCACGCCGGGGGTCGCGGGTTCGAGCCCCGTCCACCGCGCCACTTCTTCGGTTTCGCCCAGGAATGTCTCCCCTCCGGGGAACGGAGGCCATGCCCCTGAAGTTCCTTCATTTTCTGTCCAGAAACATCCCGGGGTGAATTTGGCCGCAGGCCAAAGAGGGGCGGCGCCCCTCAGAGCACCAGCCGGTAGCGCACATGCCCGTCGTCGGGCGTGAACCGGTCATAAAGCCTCCGCGCCACTTCATTGGCGGCGTTGGTGTTCCAGTAAAGCCGCTTCCAGCCCTGTCTCCGCGCGTGGCCGATCAGATCCTCGATCAGCGCCCGCCCCACCCCCCCGCCACGACAGGCGGGCGCGACGAACAGGTCTTCCAGATAGCAATCGTCGCCCATGACCCAGGTGGACGGGTGATGCTGATGGATGGCGAATCCCGCTGCCTGATCATCGAGATACGCCATCCGGGCCTTGAGCGGCGAGAGCGGATCCATCAGCCTCTTCCAGGTGAAGGTCGTGACTTCCCCCGGCAGAGAGACTTGATAATATTCAAGAAAACCACGCCACAGCCCCCGCCAGGCGGTTTCGTCTGCGGCGGTTGCTTCACGGATGTTCTGGGGCGCCATCATCATGAAGGCCGGGGGCGCGGCCCCCGGACCCCCGGGATATTTGAGAACAGATGAAAGGGTCAGCTCAACCGCGCGAGAATCCGCGCCCAGCTGCGGATCCCCTTGTGGAAGCTTTCGACATCGTATTTTTCGTTGGGGCTGTGGATCTGGTCGTCGTCCCTGGCAAAGCCGATCAGCATCGCGTCCATGCCGAGACAGGTCTTGAAATAGCCGGCGATCGGGATCGAGCCGCCCGAGCCCACATAGGCCGCGAGCAGGCCCCATTCGTCGCTCAGGGCCGCGCGCGCCGCCTCGAAGGCCGGATCGGTGATTTCCATGACCGAGGCGGGGCTGTTGCCGTGCCCGCCGAAGGTCGCGCTGCAGTCAGGGGGCAGCATCGACTGGACATAGGCACGGAAGGCCGCGCGGATCCTGGCCGGATCCTGGCGCGAGACGAGCCGGAACGAGACCTTGGCGCGGGCCTCCGCCGGCAGCACGGTCTTGAAACCCGCCCCGGCATAACCGCCCGCTATCCCGTTGAATTCGCAGGTCGGGCGCGACCAGAGCATTTCCATCGGCGTCCGGTCCGCCTCGCCCGCAGGCACCGAAAGTCCGACATCACCCAGGAATTTCGCGTGATCGAAGGGCAGGTTCTGCCACTGGGCGCGGATCGCGTCGGGCAGTTCGTCCACATCGTCGTAAAAGCCCGGCAGGGTGACGCGGCCGGTCTGGTCATGCAGGCCGGCGAGGATTTTCGCCAGGACCCGGATCGGATTGGCCGCGGCCCCGCCATACATCCCCGAATGCAGATCCTTGTCCGCGGCGTGGATCGTCACTTCCTCGCCCACCAGACCGCGCAGCATGGAGGTGATGGCGGGATATCTGTCCTCGTGCAGGCCGGTGTCGCAGATGAGGGCGATGTCGGCTTTCAGTTCCGCCGCATTCTCCTTCATGAACGGGATGAGCGAGGGGGAGCCGGATTCCTCCTCGCCCTCCAGAAAGATCGTCAGTCTGCCGGGCAGGGTGCCGTGCACGGCCTTCCAGGCGCGGCAGGCCTCGATGAAGGTCATCAACTGCCCCTTGTCGTCGGACGATCCGCGCGCCCGGATCACCCGGCCTTTCGGCGTTTCCTCGATCGCCGGATCGAAGGGATCGCGATGCCAGAGGTCCAGCGGATCGACCGGCTGCACGTCATAATGGCCATAGAACAGCAGGTGGCGCCCGTCGCCCGTTGACGGCCCCTGTCCATGGGCCACGACCATCGGATGACCGGAGGTCGGGCGGCTCTGCGCCGCAAACCCCAGGCCGGCAAGGTCGGCCACCAGCCAGTCCGCCGCCCGCGCGCACTCCGGCCTGTAGGCCGGATCGGTCGAGATCGACGGGATGCGCAGAAGCGCGCACAGCCGCTCGAGCGCGTCGGGCAGCGTCTCGTCGATCCGGGCAAGGACAGCATCAAGCGACATGGGGACACTCCAGAATTCGGTCTGGCGCGACCCTAGCAGGCGCGCGGGCGGTGGCAAGCGCCCGCCGCCGGAAACGGTGCGCGGCAATTTGCGCACTCGCGGAATCGCGATTTGACCTCTATCAAGGCGCCCGGAACGGGACTGTCTGATACCCCCAGCCAGGCGAAATACCGCGCGAGGACGATACGATGGATTACAGTGCCGCTCTGGACAGCGCGCTTCAGCGCCTGCATGACGAAGGCCGCTATCGCACGTTCATCGACATCGAGCGCCGGCAAGGCCAGTTCCCGCGCGCCCTTTGGCGCAGGCCGGACGGCGTCGAGCAGGAAATCACCGTCTGGTGCGGCAACGACTATCTGGGCATGGGCCAGCATCCGGTCGTGCTTGCCGCGATGCACGAGGCGCTGGAGGCGACAGGCGCCGGGTCGGGCGGCACGCGCAACATTTCCGGCACGACGGTCTATCACAAGCGGTTGGAGGCCGAACTTGCCGACTTGCATGGCAAGGAGGCCGCGCTGGTCTTTTCCTCGGCCTACATCGCCAATGATGCCACGCTTTCGACCCTGCCGAAACTTTTCCCCGGTCTGATCATCTATTCGGACGCGCTGAACCATGCCTCGATGATCGAAGGCGTGCGGCGCAATGGCGGGGCCAAGCGGGTCTTCCGCCACAATGACGTGGCGCATCTTCGCGCGCTTCTCGCCGCCGACGACCCGGCGGCGCCGAAGCTCATCGCCTTCGAATCGCTCTATTCGATGGACGGCGACTTCGGCCCGATCCGCGCCATCTGCGACCTGGCCGAGGAATTCGGCGCGCTGACCTACCTCGACGAGGTCCATGCCGTCGGCCTCTATGGCCCGCGTGGCGGCGGCGTTGCCGAACGCGACGGGCTGGCCCGCCGGATCGACATAATCAACGGCACGCTCGCCAAGGCTTACGGCGTCTTCGGCGGCTATATCGCGGCCGGTTCCAGGATGGTGGATGCGGTGCGGTCCTATGCGCCGGGCTTCATCTTCACCACCTCGCTGCCGCCTGCGGTCGTGGCGGGGGCGGCGGCTTCGGTTGCGCATCTGAAAGAGGACCAGGCGCTGCGCGAGGCGCACCAGACCAAGGCGCGGATCCTGAAGATGCGTCTGCGCGGGCTAGGCCTGCCGATTGTCGACCATGGCTCGCATATCGTGCCGGTCCATGTCGGCGATCCGGTCCATTGCAAGATGCTGTCGGACATGCTCTTGGAACGGTTTGGAATCTATGCCCAGCCGATCAATTATCCGACGGTGCCGCGCGGCACCGAACGGCTGCGTTTCACGCCCTCGCCGGTGCACACGGCACGCGATCTTGATCATCTGGTGGGGGCGCTGGACCAGCTTTGGGCACATTGTGCGCTGAATCGTGCTGAACAGTCGGCCTGAGGCCGCGAATCCGGTGCATCGGGGGTTGCCCTATGCTAAGGGAATCTTCAATAGCGCGGCACGGTTCGGGTCGAATCGCTGACCGCAACACATTCGGGGACAGGGACGCAAACGGGCATGATCGGGCGGAGGGCAAAACCTTCGACGGACGAAGCGGACAAACCCAAGGGGTTTGACGATTTCGAATTGCGTCTGGGCGATGTGATGCGCGGCGAACGCGCCACATTGTCGAAGTCGCTTCTTGACGTGCAGCGCGAACTGAGGATCAAGGCAAGCTACATCGCCGCGATCGAGAATTGCGATATCGCCGCCTTCGACACGCCCGGTTTCATCGCGGGCTATGTCCGTTCCTACGCACGTTATCTTGGTCTGGATCCGGACTGGACGTTTGAGCGTTTCTGCCGCGAAGCCAACTTCAGCGTGGCGCATGGCATGTCGGCGGCGGCCTCCGGTCCGGTGCCGGGGGCAAAGCGCAAGAAGGAATTCGCCGAGCCGCTCGCCAACCCGAACGCGAGTTTCGTGCCGCGCGGCCCCGCGTTCTTTTCCGGGTTCGAGCCGCGTGCGCTCGGCTCGATCTCCCTGCTCCTCGCTCTTGTCGGTGGAATCGGTTACGGCGGCTGGGCGGTCCTGCAGGAAGTGCAGCGTGTCCGCGTGGTGCCGGTCGATCAGGCCCCCGGTGTCGTGGCAGAGCTCGACCCGGTGACAAGTTCTGTCGGCAACAGCGCCGAAGGCGAGGAAACCATCGCCGCATTGCCGCTGAGTGATCTCCAGCCCGACCCCGAGGCCTTGGACCGACTCTATCGGCCGCAGGCGCTCGACACGCCGGTGCTGGTGCCGCGTGACGGGCCGATTGCCGCAATCGACCCCCGGTCGGTGGGTGTTCTGGCCGATCCGGTGGCCGAAACCGTGGCCTCCGTGGTGGCGGTGCCAACGTTGGGCGATACTCCGGTGCAGGTTGTCCAGGCCGATGCGCCCGCGGTCGAACTGATTGCTGTGCGCCCGTCCTGGATACGGGTGTCGGCGGCGGACGGGACCGTCCTGTTCGAGAAGGTTCTCGATGCCGGGGAACGTTATGCGATCCCGGCAACGGATGATCCGCCGCTTCTCCGGTCTGGAGAATCAGGAGCGATCTATTTCGCGGTCAACGGCGTGACTTACGGCCCCGCCGGGGCGGCGGGTTCGGTGACCAAGGACATTCTTCTGACGCCCGATGCCCTGACCGAACGTTATGTCGCCGCCGATCCGGCCAGCGACGACGATCTGGCGCGTGCCGTTGCCCTGGCGTCGGCGGCGGCGCCCGGCGTGGCCGAAGCTGTCCAGCCGGCCGACGCACCGCCGGCAGAATAGGTCCACCCGGTTGCCTTGACCGGGCGGGAGGCCTATCTAGACGCTGATCCGACCCGAGCGCGAGCAGACCCATGTCCCACAATCCGATCCGTCCCTGGCGTTCCATCGAACGGCGCCCGTCGCGCAAGATCATGGTGGGCAAGGTTGCCGTCGGCGGCGACGCGCCGATTTCGGTGCAGACCATGACCAACACGATCACCTCCGACGTGAAGGCCACGCTCGAGCAGGTGCAACGCTGCGCGGAGGCCGGGGCCGACATCGTGCGGATTTCGACGCCTGACGAAGAGTCGACGCGCGCCCTGAAGGCGATCGTCGCCGAAAGCCCGGTGCCGATCGTCGCGGACATCCATTTCCACTACAAACGCGCCATCGAGGCGGCGGAGGCGGGCGCGGCCTGCCTGCGCATCAATCCCGGCAACATCGGATCGGCGGCGCGGGTCAGGGAAGTGGTGCGCGCCGCCAGGGACCACGGCTGTTCGATCCGCATCGGCGTGAATGCCGGCAGCCTCGAAAAGCACCTCCTGGACAAATATGCCGAACCCTGCCCCGAGGCGATGGTCGAAAGCGGGCTTGACCATATCAAGCTGTTGCAGGACAACGATTTTCACGACTACAAGATCAGCGTGAAGGCGTCCGACGTGTTTCTGGCCGCCGCCGCCTATCAGCAGCTGGCCGCCGCGACCGACGCGCCGATCCATCTGGGCATCACCGAGGCGGGAGGGCTGGTGTCCGGCACGGTGAAATCGGCCATCGGCCTTGGCAATCTCCTCTGGGCCGGGATCGGCGACACGATCCGCGTCTCGCTCTCCGCCGATCCGGTCGAGGAGGTGAGGGTCGGGTTCGAGATCCTCAAATCGCTCGGCCTGCGCCATCGCGGCGTCACCATCATCTCCTGCCCCTCCTGCGCGCGGCAGGGCTTCGACGTGATCAAGACCGTGAGCGCGCTGGAGGAACGGCTGGCGCATGTCACCACCTCGATGAGCCTGTCGATCATCGGCTGCGTGGTGAACGGGCCGGGCGAGGCGCTGATGACCGACATCGGCTTCACCGGCGGCGGCGCGGGCAAGGGCATGGTCTATCTGGCCGGCAAACAGGTCCATACGCTGGGCAATGAGGCGATGATCGACCATATCGTCGAACTGGTCGAGGAAAAGGCAGCCGCGATCGAGGCATCGCAAGCGGAAGCGGCGGAATAGGGGGCGCTGCCCCCGCCGCCCTCGCGGGAGGGGGCGGACAGCCCCCTTGCCTCGGGCAAGGCAAGCCGCTAGCTCAGCCGCCATGGCACGCATTCCCCTTCTGCAACTTTCCGGCATCTCCCTGACCTTCGGCGGCAATCCGGTCTTCGAGGGGCTGGACCTGACCGTCCAGCCTGCCGACCGGGTGGCGCTGGTCGGGCGGAACGGGTCGGGCAAGTCGACGCTGATGAAGGTCATGGCCGGGCTGGTGGAGGCCGATCGGGGTGGCCGCGTCGTGCCGCCCGGTGTCACCGTCGGTTATATGGAGCAGGAGCCGGACCTGTCGGCCTTCGCCACGCTCGGCGATTTCGCCGCCTCCGGCCTGCCCGAAGGCGAGGCTTACCGTGTCGCGGTGGTGGCCGAAGGGCTGAAGTTCGATCCCGCCACGACGGTCGCGGCAGCTTCGGGCGGAGAACGGCGGCGCGCGGCGCTGGCGAAGCTTTTGGCCGAGGCACCAGAGCTGATGCTCCTGGACGAACCCACCAACCATCTGGACATCGAGGCCATCGCCTGGCTGGAGCGGGAACTGTCCGAGACCCGCACGGCCTTCGTGGTGATTTCGCATGACCGGGCGTTCCTGCGGGCACTGACCCGCGCCACGCTCTGGATCGACCGGGGACAGGTCCGGCGCAGCGAACGCGGGTTCGAGGGATTCGAGGAGTGGCGCGAAACCGTATGGGGCGAGGAGGACGAGGCCCGCCACAAGCTGGAACGCAAGATCAAGCATGAGGCGAAATGGGCGGTCGAGGGGATATCGGCGCGCCGCAAGCGCAACATGGGCCGGGTGCGGGCGCTGCAGGCACTCAGGGCCGAACGGGCCGGGATGATCCGCCGCCAGGGCACGGCGGATATGGCGCTGGAGAGCGGCCAGACCTCTGGCAAGCTGGTGATCGAGGCAAAGGGCATCGCCAAGCGTTTTGGCGACAAAGTCATCCTCAAGCCTTTCGATCTGACGGTGCTGCGCGGCGACCGTGTGGCCTTTGTCGGGCCGAACGGCATCGGCAAGACCACGCTTCTGAAGATGTTGACCGGTGAGATCGCCCCCGATCGGGGCAGTATCCGGCTGGGCACCAATCTTCAGATCGCGGTTTTCGACCAGGCGCGTGCCACGCTCGATTTCGACATGACGCTGTGGGACGGGCTGGTGAACGATCCCGACATGGCGGTGTCGGGCCGGTCCGATCAGGTGATGGTGCGCGGGACGCCGAAACATGTGGTGGCCTATCTGAAGGATTTCCTCTTTGACGAGGCACAGGCGCGCGCCCCGATCGGGTCGCTGTCGGGCGGCGAGAGGGCGCGGCTGCTGCTTGCCCGGATCATGGCGAAACCCTCGAACCTCCTGATCCTCGACGAGCCCACGAACGATCTGGATGTCGAGACGCTGGACCTGTTGCAGGATATTCTGGGTGAATATGACGGGACCGTGCTGCTGGTCAGCCACGACCGGGATTTCATCGACCGGGTGGCGACGACGACCGTGGCGCTGGAAGGCGACGGCAAGGCGACACTCTATGCCGGGGGGTGGAGCGATTATCTTGCCCAGCGCCCCGAACCGACCGCGCCCCTGCAGCAGGCGACTGGCCGCCCCGCGCCAAGGACGGAACCGGAGGGCCCGGCGCGGAAACTGTCGACAGGACTGACCTTCACCGAAAGACACCGGCTGGAGGCCTTGCCCGCGCTGATCGACAAGCTGTCGGCCGAGATCGGCAGGCTGGCGGACTTCCTGTCGGACCCGGAGTTGTTCGCAAAGGCGCCCGACAAGTTCCGCCGTGCCTCGGAGGGGCTGGCCGAGCGTCAGGCGGCGCTCGATGCGGCCGAGGAGGAATGGCTGGTCCTGGCGGAGAAAGCCGAAAGCTGAAAAGCGAAAGGCCGTCCGTTGCCGGACGGCCCCCTTCGGGAAGACACAAAGGGACTGGCGCTCGATACCCCGAAGTGCGGGCCACTGCTTCGGCCCGTTTCCCGAGAGCTTACGACGCCGGCAGCAGCACCGTGTCGACCACATGGATGACGCCGTTCGACTGCATCACGTCGGCGATGGTCACCGTCGAGACGTTGCCCTGACCGTCTTCGATCATCACCTTGCCGTCCTTCGACATGACGGTGAACTCGCAGCCGCCCACGGTCTTGACCGTATACTTGCCGCCAGCGCCCTGAACCATGGCCTGGATCATTTCGGCATTCGCCTTGGCCGCAACCACATGGCAGGCCAGGATCTTGGTCAGCATGTCCTTGTTTTCGGGTTTCAGGAGCGTGTCGACCGTGCCGGCGGGCAGTTTCGCGAAGGCCGCGTTGGTCGGGGCGAAGACGGTGAAGGGTCCGGCGCCGGACAGGGTTTCCACGAGACCCGCGGCCTTCACGGCGGCGACGAGCGTGGTGTGATCGGCGGAATTCACCGCGTTCTCGATGATGTTCTTCGTCTCATACATCGGTGCGCCGCCGACCATCGGATTATCGGCGAAGGCCGGAGCGGCGGTCAGCGCGAACACGGCGGCGAGGATGCGGGTTGAAAGGGTCATCTGTCTCTCCTGTAAAGAGCGGAGGGGCCTGTCCCCTCTCGCATGACCGGAGTTACGGGGGCGATGCAGGATAAGTTGCGGGGGGTGCGACAATTTTTCCGCCAGGATGGACCATGCATGAATTGCAGTTTTCACGATGGATTGGCGACGGCATTCGCGGATGCCTCCGGCGGGAGCATCTGGGCAAAGAAGAAGATCAGCCCTCGCCGATGGTGGCGGCGATCAGGAGCGGGCCCTGCGGCGCGCCGGTGGGTGAGCCGCCGCTGGTTTCGAGCGTGACCGCGAGGGTCGATCCGGCGGGCAGGCTGGCCAGGGCGACCCTGACGCTTTGCTCGCGGATGATGCCGAGCGAGATCGGCGCCTGGCCCGCGGGGATCACCCAGAGTTCGTAATCCTTGCCCGCTTCGGCCGCAGGCCCGGCGGTGCGGGTGAAGGTCAGCTCCTGATCGTCGGCATAATAGGCGGCGGCGATGGTCAGCGGCTGGTTCTCGCCGCTCAGGGTGGCGGTCAGTGTCGGTTCCGCAGGGCCGAAGGGCAGGTAGAGGGCGAGGATCAGCGCCGCGAGGCCGGCTGCGAGCGCCCCAAGGACCGGCAGCCGCCAGAGTGCCGGCCCGGCGGGCGCGGGGAAGAGGCGCGCCTCGATCTTCGGCAGAAGATCGGGGGGCGGGCTGATTTCGGCATAGCCGTCGTTGAGCGGCGCGAGCCTTGCCTGCCAGTCGGCGACGAGGGCGGCAAAGGAAGGATCCGACGCGATCAGCCGTTCGGCCTGAAGCCGCTCGGGCAGGGGCAGCGTGCCGAGCACATATTCGGCTGCCAGCCCGTCGCGGTCAGACATGTCCGCACCCTCGCTCATGCCTCAAGGCACTCCTTCAGCTTCAGCAGGCCGCGCCGCAGCCAGGATCGCATCGTGTTCAGCGGCACGTCATGGCGCACCGAGAGTTCCTCGTAGGATTGGCCGTTCAGATAGGCGCCGCGGATCGCCTCCGCCTTCGCCGGTTCGAGCGTCTCGAAGCAGTCGCCGATCCGCCGGGCTTCGCCTTTCGCGATCAGCTGCCGCTCGGCACCGGCGGCGGGGTCGCGCAGCCCGGCCATCGCCTCGTCGCCATCGGCGGGCGCCGGCCGGGCGCGCAGCCGGTCGATCGCATGGTTGCGGGCAATGGCGATGAGCCAGGTCATGCCACGCGCCTTGGCGGCGTCAAAGCGGCGGGCGTTCAGCCACACTCGGGTAAAAACTTCCTGCACCGCATCCTCGGCTTCGCTTCTGTCCTGAAGGATACGGAAGGTGACGCCCAGAAGTTTCCCGGAGGCCGAAGAATAAAGCATGCGGAAAGCATCGCGGTTGGCTTCGGCCACCTCTGCAATCAGATCGGCGATGGGATCGTTCTCGCGCACGCACACCCCGGCTCCAGCGGGGCAACTATGGCGGGGCGGGTCCTGTCTGTCCAGCGCCCGCCGCGCCGCCGGTTCCCTCAGCCGCGCCGCCGCCGGCGCCCGCCGTCGCCGTCGCCGCCGCCGGTGTTGAAGCTGACATTGGGCAAAGTGACGATCCGCATCAGTTCCGGGAAGGGCGCGGTCGCGTGCGGGATGGCGTTCGCGGCAACGAAATGTTCCTGGAAGCGCGGCTCGATCGCGGTTTCCACCTTGTGGATGCGCTTCACCTCGGCCTCGATCGCGGCGCGGGCGGCGACATTGCAGAGCGCGATGCGCGCGCCGGTGCCAGCGGCATTGCCGGCCGAGGTGACCTTGTCCAGCGGGCAATCCGGGATCATGCCCAGAACCATCGCGTGTCTGGGGCTGATATGGGCGCCGAAAGCCCCGGCCAGGGTCACCCGGTCGATCCTGTCGATCCCAAGCTCGTCCATCAGAAGCTGCGCCCCCGCGTAGAGAGCGGATTTGGCCAGCTGGATCGCCCGGATGTCGCCCTGGGTCACGGTGATGCGCGGCCCGCCGTCCGCCGTTCCGTCATGGAGGACATAGGCATGGGTCCGTCCGGTCGGCACGCAGCGCGCGGTGCCGGTCTGGCCCGCCGACCCGATCAGGCCGCTCGGGTCGACCAGACCTGCAAGGCGCATTTCGGCCACCACCTCGATGATGCCCGATCCGCAGATGCCGGTGATCCCGGTCTGCGCCGTGACGGCGGCAAAGCCCGGATCGTCGGACCACAGGTCCGACCCGATGACGCGAAAGCGGGGTTCCTTGGTCACCGGGTCGATCTCGACCCGCTCGATGGCGCCGGGGGCGGCGCGCTGGCCGCTGGAAATCTGCGCGCCTTCGAAGGCCGGGCCGGTGGGCGAGGAACAGGCGAGGACGCGCGCTTCGTTGCCGCAGAGAATCTCGGCATTGGTGCCGACATCGACGATCAGCACCATGTCCTTGGATTTGCTGGGCTCCTCCGACAGGGCCACGGCGGCGCAATCGGCACCCACATGGCCCGCGATGCAGGGAAGCACATAGACCATCGCCTGATCGTTGATCGCCGTCAGCTCCAGGTCGCGCGCCGGCAGCGTCAGGCTTTCGGAGGTGGCGAGCGCGAAGGGCGCCTGGCCGAGCTCGACCGGATCAATGCCCATCAAGAGGTGGTGCATGACCGGATTGCAGACAAAGACCGTCTCGACGATCAGGCGGGGGGCGATCCTGGCCTCATCCGCGATCGACTTGGCCAGATCGTTCATCGCGGTCCTGACCGCGCGGGTCATTTCCCTGTCCCCGCCGGGGTTCATCATCGCGTAGCTCACCCGGCTCATCAGATCCTCGCCGAAGCGGATCTGCGGGTTCATCAGGCCCGAGGAGGCGAGGACCGATCCGTCGGTCAGATCGCACAGATGCGCGGCGATGGTGGTCGATCCGAGGTCGATGGCCAGTCCGTAAAGGGGCCCTTCGAAGAAGCCCGGCCAGATGTCCATGATTTTCGGCCCGGACTGGTGGTCGCGGTGGATGGCGACGGTGACTTTCCATTCGCCCTTGCGCAAGACCGGCTGAAGCCGCGACAGAAGCGTGATGTCGGCCTTCAGCCCCTCGATCTGCCACTGGTCGCGGAGCGCGTCGGCAAGCCGCTGGAAATCGCCCGAAGGTTCGTGCATGTCGGGTTCCGGCACCTCGACGTAATAGAGGTGGGTGGCGGGGTCCATGACGATGTCGCGCTGGGTTGCCGACTTGCGGATCACCTGGCGGTGGACCTGGCTTTCGGGCGGCACGTCGATGACCACGTCGCCCATCACCTTGGCCTGACAGCCCAGACGCCGGCCTTCGGGCAGGCCGCGGATGCGGTTGTATCGATCCTCGACCGCGTTCCATTCGGACAGCGCGCCTTCCTGGACCGTCACCCCGTGTTTGGGAAATTCGCCATAGCCCGGCGTGATCTGGCATTTCGAACAGATGCCGCGTCCGCCGCAGACGGAATCCAGGTCGACCCCAAGCTGGCGCGCGACCGTCAGGACCGGCGTGCCAAGCGCGAAACGCCCGCGCTTGCCCGAGGGGGTGAAGATGACGAGTGCGTCGTCGGACATGGCTCAGACTCCGGTCGAACGGGTTGCTGCCCCTCAATAGCGTCTTTCGGCGCAGGGGCAACGTTCCGATGCGGCAGTTGGCTGCCCGCTTGCGTCAGTGGCCCTTGCCGGCGGACGATGTCTTGTGGCCACGGTGGCTGATGCCCGTGATCGGCGCGCGCCACCAGACGGCGATGGCGGACAGGGCGGCAAAGGCCCAGGTCGGCAGGCCGGCCAGCGCCGCGACGAGGAAGCTCAGCGCCATGACCGGCAGCGCCAGTGCCCTGTGGCCGCGCATCCCGATGAGCCGGTCGCGCACCAGCCACAGCATCCCGTGGATGATCGCAAGCGGCAGCCCGAGATAAAGGGCGACGACATCCTGCGTCACGGCTGATTTTCCCCCGGAAAGATCCACTTCGGCGGCGATGGCGGCACCGGCAGCGGCGGTTGCCCCGAAGATGAAGACATGTCCGTAACCCCATTGAAATGCTGTGGCGAAATCGGAGCGGGGCAGATGGTCTTCCTCACAGAAATAGAGCCACCAGAGCGAAAAGACGATCACCAGCGACGAAAGCGCCGTAGGCGCCGCTTCGAAGGAGGGGTCGTCGCCGAACAGCATCCCGAACCCGCGCGAGACCGACAGCATGATCTCGCCCAGGCTGATGATCATCAGGAGCCCGTAGCGTTCGATCATGTGATGACGGTGAAACGGCGTGGTGTTGGCGCGCTCCGCATAGGGCGGAACCGCCCATTCGAACAGGAAGCACAGCGCCCCCAGCACATAGAGGGCGGTGGAGCCGGGGGTGGTCGAGAAATAGAGCGCGGACCAGAGAACCTGTGCCAGCGCGATACCCGCCGCATAACGCAGCGCGGTCGTGCGATGTTCAGGGCTTCCGGCGGCGGCGCGCAGCCAGAGGCCGACCATGCCCAGCCGCATGATGACCCAGCCGAGGATCCCGAAACTGAAATCGAGCCCCTCGAAGATCTGCCCTGCACCTCCGGCGAAGATCAGCGCCCCGCACAGGATCACCAGCACCAGCACCCGGTAAAGCGCATCGTCATTGTCGAAGGCCGAGGCGAACCAGGTGAAGTTCATCCAGGCCCACCAGATCGCCAGAAACAGGAAGACGAAGCGCGGCAGGGCCTCGAGCCCCTCCCCTTGGGAGATCGCGTGATGCAGGCCCGCCGTCACGGCGGCAATCGCGATCACGCTGACCAGATCGAACAGAAGCTCAAGCGACGTCGCGGCGCGATGCTGTTCGCCGGGATCACGCGGCAGGAGCGGCCGGATGGTTTTCAGTGACATGGTTTTCCCCTCGCCTCCGGGCATTTGCCGACTTTCCGGATTTGCGGATGGCTTGGCAAGCGGCTTGCTCTGGTCGGCGCCGGGGCGACGCCGGGCCACAGGACCAGCAGCGCAGCGCAGCGCCTGTCCGGCAAAGGTGGCACCGGGTTTGTCGCAAGACAGGCGACAACCCGGTCATCGAAAGGCTGTCCGGCGCTTCCATCAGCGTCGGACGGATTCTAGCGCCCGGTCAGCCAGTTCCCCAGTGCGGCCAGCCTTGACGGCCCCGCGCCGGGGCGGTCCTCGCGCCGGTCGGCGGCGTTCAAGAGCCCATACATGCCCGTCACGCCCAGCCAGCGCAGGGGTTCGGGTTCCCAGCGGCGGACATGGTGGTTGACCCAGGGCAGGGCGGTCAGATCGGTGTCCCGTCCCAGCGCCAGATCGGCCAGCGTCCGCCCGGCGAGGTTGGAGGTGGAGACACCGACGCCGACATAACCGCCGGCCCAGCCCGACCCGGTCGCCGGGTCATACCCCACGGTCGCGCACCAGTCGCGCGGCACGCCCAGAACCCCGCACCAGGCATGGGCAACGGGCACGTCGCGCGCCGCCGGAAAATGCCGGTGCAGGATGGCGACCAGCCGCCGGATGGTTTCGCCGTCCGGGGCGCCGGCTGCGTCGATGGCCGACCCGAACCGATAGGGCACGCCGCGGGCGCCCACGGTGATGCGGCCTTCGCGGGTGCGCTGGCAGTAGCAATAGGCATTCTTGAAGTCGCCAAGTATTTCATGCCCCTGCCAGCCGATCCTGTCCCAGATATCCTGCGGCAGCGGATCGGTGACGATCTGCGCCGAATTCAGCGGCAGCCATTCGCGCTTCAGCCCCGGCAGGGTTGCGGTGAACCCTTCGGTCGCGCGCAGCACCACGGGAGCCGTCACCGTGCCGAAGGGCGTCGTGACGCGGCCCGGTGCGATCGCCGTCGCCTCCGTCCCCTCCGCGATCAGCACGCCCAGCCGTTCGACGGCGTGCGCCAGCCCCTGCACCAGCTTCGCCGGTTGCACCCGCGCGACGCCCTGCACGATCATGCCGCCCAGGGTGCCGGGAATGTTCACCCGCGCCCGCGCTTCCTCTGCGCCGATCGCGAAAACCCGGTCCTCCTCGCCCCAGGACCGCCGGTGATCGACCTCGGCCCGCATCCGGGCATATTGCGCCGGGTTGGTGGCCACCATCATCTCGTCCGCAGGCAGGATGTCGGCCTCGATCCCCTCTGCGGCGGCCACGCGCATGACTTCGGCCACCGTGCCGTTCATCGCCGTCACCATCGCACGGACGGCTGCCGTGCCCCGGTCGCTCGCATAACGCTCATGGCTCCAGGCAAAGCCTCCGGTCAGCCAGCCGCCATTGCGCCCCGAAGCCCCGAAGCCCGCGAATTCCTTCTCGATGACGATGACGTTCAGATCGGGGGCGGCCTTTTTCAGATAATAGGCCGTCCAAAGCCCGGTGTAGCCCGCGCCCACGATGCAGACATCCGCGCTGCGATCGCCCGGCAGGGGCGGGCGGCGCGGTGGCAGGCCGCCCATGTCGGCATACCAGAAAGAAACCTGTCCCTGTGCGCGGGGGATCATTCGTGCCTCGTTTGGTTGTTTGCGGCACCCTAGCTTGGATCGCGCCCGCCCGCCAAGCCGTCAGCGACGCAGTGTCAAGGTCTGGCCACTGAAGGACATGTCGAACCGCGACAGATAACTCATCCCCATCAGCGACTCGGTCAGATCGCCGCCATTCACGCTTGCAGGAAGATCACGATCCTCCCACGGGCCAAGCACCAGACTTTTCAAGCGCACCGGCGCAATGCTGACCGTGCCGTTCGCCGTGTCCGCCAGCCCGGTGTAGGACAGGTCCGAGGGGTCAAGGCCGATACGCGCGGCATCGGATTCACTCAGAACGATGTCACTCGCGCCGGTGTCGATCAGGAAGCGCAGCTTGACGCCGTTCACCTCGGTATCCGCGTAATAATGCCCGTCTTCGGCCAGACGAAGCTCCACCGCGCCGGCGCGGACTACGGCCGCAGACGGGTTCAGCGCCCGGCGCAGGTCGGGCCAAAGCCCGTAGACGGCGATCAGCCCGATGAAGATGAAGCCCCAGACCAGAAGCTGCTGGACCGTCCTGCCCGGTGCCTGCCGGAGGCCGGTGAAGAGCGAGCCGCCGACCGCGATCAGGAGAAGGCTCAGGTAGATCAGCCGCGCGGTCGTGTCGCCGTCCATCATCCGCCCCTAGAGAAGCCCGGTGCCCTTGATCCCGTCGAGCACGAACTGCACCGACAGGGCCGCGAGCAGCATTCCCAGCAGCCGGGTCACGACGACGATCCCGGTGCGGCCCAGCAGCCGTTCGATGAAGCCGGCGGCAAGGAACATCACGAAGGTTGATGCCACCACGATCAGCATCACCGCCAGAATGACCGCCGTATGGGCCACGCCGGTTGCGGGCGTGTTGTTGACCAGAAGGATCATCGTCGTGAAGGCACCCGGTCCGGCGATCAGCGGTGTCGCCAGCGGAAAGACCGACGGGTCATGGTTCGGGTCGCTCTGCTGCCCCTCCCGCCGCTGGGTGCGGCGTTCGAACAGCATGTCGAGCGCGGTGATGAACAGCAAGAACCCGCCCGAGATGCGGAAGGCGGGCATGGTGATGCCGATCACCGTCAGCAGCTTGTTGCCGACCAGCCCGAACATCGCGAGCAGCACCGCCGCGATCAGGCAGGCCCTGAGCGCCAGCTTGCGCCGGTGGTCGTCGTCCATGCCGCGGGTCAGTGCGATGAACATCGGCACCAGCGCTATGGGATCGACGATCACGAACAGCGTGGCGAATGCGGTCAGGTAGAACTGAAGCTCCATCTCGCGCCCCCAATCTCACGCTTCGGCGGTTTCGAGTTTCTCGGCGGCCTTCATCCACAGATCCTCGGCCTTATCCAGCCCCTCCATCACCTCGGCATATTTCTTCTGCCAGACGACGGCTTCCTCGGCGCGCTCGTAGAGGGCGGGATCGGCGAGCTTCCTTGCCAGCTTGTCGCGCATTTCATTCAGCTTGGATAGTCTTTCCTCGCAGCGCCGCACCTCGGCTTTCAGCGCCAGAAGCGCCTCGCGCGACGGGCGGGGGGCTTTTTCCTTGGGCTTTTCGGCGGGTTTTTCAGGCTCGTCCCCGGCCAGAAGTTCCTTGCGGTAGCTTTCCAGATCGCCCTGATAGGGCCTGACCGCGCCGCCCTTCACCAGCCACAGCCGGTCGGCGACCAGCCCCAGCAGGTGCATGTCGTGGCTGACAAGGATCACCGCGCCGGAATATTCGGTCAGCGCCGTGACCAGCGCCTCGCGGCTTTCGATGTCGAGGTGGTTGGTGGGTTCGTCGAGGATCAGAAGATGCGGCGCGTCGATCGTGGCCAGAAGCAGCGAAAGCCGCGCCTTCTGCCCGCCGGACAGCCGCCCCACCAGCGTTTCGGCCTGATCGGCCCCAAGACCGAAACCCGCCAGCCGGGCGCGGAGCTTCGCCTGCCCCTCGCCGGGGCGCAGCCGCAAGATGTGTTGCAGGGGCGTCTCGTCCAGATGCAGCTCATCCACCTGATGCTGGGCGAAATAGCCGATCCTGAGTTTCGAGGACCGGGTCATCTGCCCGCCCGCAGGCGGCAGTTTTCCCGCCAGCAGTTTCGACAGCGTGGATTTGCCTTCGCCGTTCTTGCCCAGGAGCGCGATCCGGTCGTCCTGGTCAATCCTGAGGTCCAGCCTGCGCAACACCGGCGGGCCGTCATAGCCCACCGCCGCGCCGTCCATCGTGATGATCGGCGGCGACAATTGTTCGGGTTCGGGGAAGGTGAAGACGACCTTCTTCGCTTCTTCCGGCGCGAGGATCGGGGTCATCTTTTCCAGCATCTTCACCCGGCTCTGCGCCTGAACGGCCTTCGATGCCTTGGCCTTGAACCGGTCCACGAAACTTTGCAGGTGCGCCCGGCGGGCGTCCTGTTTCTTGGCTTCGGCGGTCTGCACCGCGCGCAGTTCGGCGCGCTGGCGGGCGAACTGGTCATAGGGACCCGACCAATAGGTCAGCTTGCGGTTTTCCAGATGCAGGATGCCGCCCACCGCCCGGTTCAGCAGTCCCCGGTCGTGGCTGATGATGATGACGGTGTGGGGGTATTTCGCCAGATAGCTTTCCAGCCACAGCGCCCCTTCAAGGTCGAGGTAGTTGGTCGGTTCGTCCAGGAGTAGCAGGTCGGGTTGCGCAAACAGCACGCCCGCCAGCGCCACCCGCATCCGCCAGCCGCCGGAAAAGTCCGAACAGGGGCGCAATTGCGCGGCGGCGTCGAAGCCCAGACCCTTGAGGATGGTGCTGGCGCGACCCTCGGCCGACCAGGCGTCGATGTCGGTCAGCCGCGCCTGCACTTCGGCGATCCGGTGGGGATCGGTCGCGGTTTCAGCCTCCGCCAAGAGGTCCGCGCGTTCGGTGTCGGCCGCCAGAACCGTATCGAGAAGCGAGGTCGAGGAGGAAGGCACCTCCTGCGCGACGCCGCCGATCTTCGCGCGCGAGGGCAGGGCGATCTCGCCCCCCTCCAGCGCCAGTTCGCTACGGATCAGGCGGAAGAGCGTGGTCTTGCCCGTGCCGTTCTGGCCGACCAGGCCGACCTTGTGGCCGGTGGGAATGGTGGCGGACGCCCCTTCGAACAGGGGGCGGCCTTCGACGGAATAGGTGATGTCGGAAATCTGCAACATGGCGCGGCCCATATCAAAGGGGGGGCGAAGGTTAAAGCGCCTGATCCTTCATTCTGGAACAAATATCCCCGCCGGAGGCCTCCCGCCCCTTCCGGGGGGGGCACCATCTTTTCAAGTTCGCCCCGCCGTGCTAGCAGGCGCGCCATCAAATCCGGTGCGGGCAGGGGCCTGCACCCCAAAGCAAAGGCGAACAGCATGGCCACCGAACGCACCCTTTCGATCATCAAACCCGACGCGACCAAGCGCAACCTGACCGGCAAGATCGTCGCCAAGTTCGAAGATGCGGGCCTGCGGGTCGTCGCGTCCAAGCGCATCCACCTGACCCCCGCCCAGGCCGGCGCCTTCTATGCCGAACATGCCGAGCGCGGGTTCTATGGCGAGCTTTGCGCCTTCATGGCGTCCGAGCCGGTCGTGGTTCAGGTTCTGGAGGGCGCGGACGCCATTGCCAGGAACCGCGAAGTGATGGGCGCGACCGATCCGGCGCAGGCCGACGCGGGCACGGTCCGCAAGGAATTCGCGATCTCGAAGGGCGAAAACTCGGTCCATGGTTCCGACAGCCCGGCTTCGGCGGCGCGCGAGATTGCCTTCTTCTTCTCGGGCCTCGAACTCGTCGGCTGAGGCGCGATCCGTTCCGGTCTCGTGATCGGAAATCTTCACGGCGGGCCGGTTCTCCGGCCCGTTTCCGTTCGCGCCTCGCACATGCAGAAAACCTGTGTGGACAGGGGGAGATGTGGGCGCTAAACCGGCAAGGCTGACCGATCCCGCCCGCAAGGAGCCCCCGCGCCGATGGCCTCGCTGAACGATATCCGCACGACCTTCCTCGACTTCTTCAAGAAGAACGGCCACGAGGTCGTGGCGAGCTCGCCGCTCGTGCCGCGCAATGATCCGACGCTGATGTTCACCAACTCCGGCATGGTGCAGTTCAAGAACTGTTTCACCGGGGTCGAGACGCGGGACTACAGGCGCGCCACGACCGCGCAGAAATGCGTGCGCGCCGGCGGCAAGCACAATGACCTCGACAATGTGGGCTATACCGCGCGCCACCATACGTTCTTCGAGATGCTGGGGAATTTCTCCTTCGGGGATTATTTCAAGGAAAGCGCCATCCCCTTTGCCTGGGAACTGCTGACCCGCGATTTCGGGATCGACGGGAACCGGCTGCTGGTCACCGTCTATCACACCGACGACGAGGCGGCGGAGATCTGGAAAAAGGTCGCGGGCCTGCCGGACGACCGGATCATCCGCATTCCGACCGACGACAATTTCTGGCGCATGGGTCCGACCGGCCCCTGCGGTCCCTGCACCGAGATCTTCTACGACCACGGCGATCATGTCTGGGGCGGCCCGCCGGGATCGGCCGAACAGGACGGCGACCGGTTCATCGAGATCTGGAACAACGTCTTCATGCAGAATGAACAGTTCGCGGACGGGTCCATGCGCAAGCTCGACATGCAGTCGATCGACACCGGCATGGGGCTGGAGCGGATCGGCGCCCTCCTGCAGGGCAAGCATGACAATTACGACACTGATCTGATGCGGTCGCTGATCGAGGCGTCGGCCCATGCGACTTCCACCGATCCTGACGGCCCGGGCAAGATCCACCACCGGGTGATCGCCGATCATCTGCGCTCGACCTCCTTCCTGATCGCCGACGGGGTGATGCCGTCGAACGAGGGGCGCGGTTATGTGCTGCGCCGGATCATGCGC
>CAZRKU010000047.1:0-12975 GCA_964600685.1 uncultured Frigidibacter sp.
GCCCGGCCATACCGGCGCCGCCCGCCTCGCGGCGCGGGGGGCGCTCAGGATCGGGGCGGGGCTGGTGACGGTGGGCGCGCCGCCCGATGCTGTCCCTGAACATGCGGCGCAACTCAACGCCATCATGTTGCGGGCGGTCCCTGATGGGGGGGCGCTGGCGGACGTGCTGGCGGATGCGCGGATCAACGCGCATTGTCTCGGGCCGGGCCTTGGGCTGGATGACCGGGCGCGCGGGTTGGTGGCGGCGGCGTTGCGGAGTGGGGGTGAACCCCGATCTATCGTCCTAGACGCCGACGCCCTGACGCTCCTTTCGCAAAACCCCGACCTGTTTGCCGACCTGCATCAGAACTGCGTCCTCACCCCCCACGCCGGCGAATTCGCCCGTCTTTTCCCCGACATTGCCGAAAAGCTTGAGGCCCCCGCCACCAAAGGCCCCGCCTATTCCAAGGTGGACGCGACACGGGAAGCGGCGAAGCGGGCTGGATGTGTGGTGCTCTACAAGGGGCCGGATACGGTGATTGCCGATCCATCAGGCCGGTGCAGCATCAACTCTGCCCACTACGGCCGCGCGGCGCCGTGGCTCGCAACCGCCGGGTCGGGCGACGTGCTGGCAGGCTTCATCACCGGCCTGCTGGCGCGGGGGTTCCCGCCGATGCAGGCCGCCGAAACCGCCGCCTGGCTGCATGTGGAATGCGCGCGGAAGTTCGGACCGGGGCTGATTGCCGAGGATCTGCCGGAGCAGCTTCCCGCGGTTTTCCGCGATCTGGGGTTATAGCGGGCGAATCAGGCGTTGGCCGGGGCGGCCACACCGTCGCAGCATAGTTCCACGCCTTCGGCATAGACGATTTGCGGCGTGTCGAAGGTCAGCTCGTAGAGCCGCATGCTCTTTACTTCGGTCGCGGCGATATATTCGCCGTCCACCAGTCGGCTGACCGGCACGATGGCCTGATCCGACCCGTAGAGCGCACCCGCGCGCCAGTCGCGCAGCATAACCCGCGTGTCGGCAGGCAGCGTCAGGTCATGCTCGGGCCGGTCATGGCCCAAAGCCGAGGCGGTGATGGTCACCGCCCGGCCGGAATAGCGGTGGACGCGGACGGCGCGCAGGATGCGCATGCCTTCGCGCGTCACCACCCGGTCGCCCGGTTCAAGGAAATCCACCGGCAGATAGCCGTCCAGAGTGGCCAGGACCGTTCCCGAAGCTATTCCCTTCGGTCCCTTTGTCCCTTGCGCATCCGCCGATACGCCCAAGGCCAGTTGTGACAGCATCCGCCCGATCTCCCCGTTGGCAGGGTCAGTTCGCCTGCCGATTGTGTCAAAAATGCGGGTGGGATGGGGGTTTTCTGCGGCGCGGGGCGGAATACTTTTCCGCTCGCATCGCTTTCGCCTTCTTGCTAGAAGGGCGCGGATTTGGGGGCGGCCCTGCCAGAGGGCGGCCCCCGACGATATTGCGGGTGTGGCGAAATTGGCAGACGCACCAGATTTAGGTTCTGGCGCCTCACGGCGTGGGGGTTCAAGTCCCTCCACCCGCACCAAAGGAAAAGGACGAAAGTATGCAGGTCACCGAGACCCTGAAAGACGGACTGAAGCGCGGCTACACGATCACCCTGTCGGCGGCGGAGCTGGATGCGAAAGTCACTGAAAAGCTGATCGAAGCGCAGCCCGAGGTCGAGATCAAGGGCTTCCGCAAGGGCAAGGTCCCGATGGCCATGATGCGCAAGAACTTCGGCCAGCGGGTCATGGGCGACGCGATGCAGGAAGCGATCGACGGCGCGATGAAGGATCATTTCGAAGCCTCGGGCGACCGTCCGGCCTTGCAGCCCAAGGTCGAGATGAAGGGCGGCGCGGCCTGGAAGGAAGGTCAGGATGTCGTGGTCGAGATGACCTACGAAGCCCTGCCCGCGATCCCGGAAGTCGACGTCTCGAAGGTCAAGATCGAGAAGCTGGTGGTGAAGGCCGAAGACAAGGCCGTGGCCGAGGCGCTGGAGAACCTGTCGAAATCGGCCCAGTCGTTCGAGGAGAAGAAGAAGGGCTCCAAGGCCAAGGACGGCGACCAGGTGGTGATCGACTTCAAGGGGTCGGTCGACGGCGACTATTTCGAGGGCGGCTCGGGCGAGGACTATCCGCTGGTGCTCGGCTCGAAATCGTTCATCCCGGGCTTCGAGGAGCAACTGGTCGGGGCCAAGGCCGGTGACGAGGTCAAGGTCAACGTGACCTTCCCCGAAGGCTATGGCGCCAAGCATCTGGCCGGCAAGGCCGCGGTCTTTGAATGCACCGTGAAATCGGTCAACGGCCCGAAAGCCGCCGAGATCGACGACGAGCTGGCGAAGAAGTTCGGGGCCGAAAGCCTGGACGCGCTGAAGGGCCAGGTGGCCGAGCGTCTTGAGGCCGAATATACCGGCGCCGCCCGCGCGGTGATGAAGCGCGCGCTGCTCGATGCGCTGGACGGGATGGTCAAGTTCGACCTGCCGCCCACGCTGGTCGAGGCCGAGGCCAATCAGATCGCGCACCAGCTCTGGCATGACGAAAACCCTGATCACCATGGTCATGACCACGGGTCGATCGAAACGACGGACGAGCACAAGAAGCTGGCCGAACGCCGCGTGCGCCTGGGGCTGCTGCTGGCGGAAATGGGCCGCACCGCCAAGATCGAAGTGACGGACGCGGAAATGACCCAGGCCGTGCTCAACCAGGCCCGCCAGTATCCGGGCCAGGAACGCGCCTTCTTCGAATTCGTGCAGAAGAACCCGCAGATGCAGCAGCAGCTGCGCGCGCCGATCTTCGAGGACAAGGTCGTGGACCACATCTTCGCCGCCGCCAAGGTGACGGAAAAGGAAGTGACGAAAGAGAAGCTCCAGAAGGCTGTCGAGGCGCTGGACGAGCTTTGATCCCGGCGCCTGGCGCATGACCGGAAGGCCGCCTTTCGGGGCGGCCTTTCTTTTTGGGCATCGTCCGCACCCTGGCTGGCGGAAGTCCGCCCGCCGGGCGGTTCTTGGGATCCGCGGGCGCCTTCCGCTGCAAAAGTCTGTTATGGTCGCATATGCCCCGCGCCCCGAGTCACCCTTGGCGCGTGGGTGATCACCTGAATCCTGGGGAACTGCCATGACCCGAAAACGCGAAAATCCGTCGATCACACGTGTGCTTGACGATGCGATCGCCGATCCGGCGCGGCTGAGGGAACTGCGCCGCGCGCTCCGGGCCCGGATCAGCCTTCTGGAGAGCGAGGATCTTTCGATCCGTTCCCCGGCGTCGCTGGTGGGGCAGGGTGACCGGGTGCCGGCCGAGCAATATGACGACAGCCTGTGGGACAATGTGCCGGTCTGAGGTGTCGACAGCAACCTGCCGGGCTTGACTTCTCCTGACCGAACCTGTCGGCTTGCTCCGACAGGCAGGGGGGCCGGGTGAACCGCAAAGACCGTATGGATACAGTCGGGGCGGTGTCCCTGACGTTCTTCGGGGTATTCCTCGCCTTCAACCAGATCGTCATCAAGCTGGTGAACCAGGGGCTTCAGCCGGTCTTCTTTGCCGGCCTCAGGTCGCTGATCGCGATCCTCTGCCTGTGGCTCTGGCTTGTCTGGAGGCGGCGCCCGCCGCGCCTCGAACGTCGCTACATCGGCGTAGGGGTGCTTGTCGGTATCGCCTTTGCGGCCGAATTCCTCAGCCTTTTCATGGCGCTCGACCTGACCACCGTGACGCGGACCTCGATCATCCTCTATTCGATGCCGGTCTGGCTGGCGCTTGCGGCGCATTTCGTTCTGCCCGGCGAGAAGACCACTGCGGCAAAGGCCATCGGCCTTGCGCTGGCCTTCGCGGGCGTGACCTGGGCCATTCTCGACCGTTCGTCCGGGCAGGGGCAGGCGAGCCTGGCCGGCGACCTGTTCGCGCTCTTTGCGGCCTGGTCGTGGGCGGCCATCGCACTTCTGACGCGCGGCACCCGACTGCGGGAGGTGCGGCCCGACATGCAGCTGTTCTGGCAGGTGCTGGTGTCGGCCCCGATCCTGATCCTTGCCGCGCCGCTGTTCGGCCCGCTGGTCCGCGATCTGCAGCCCATCCATATCGCCGGACTGATCTTTCAGGCGGTCGCGGTCGTATCGGCGGGGTTCATGTTCTGGCTCTGGATCCTGTCGATCTATCCGGCGGCCTCGGTGGCGAGCTTTTCCTTCCTGACCCCGATCTTCGGCGTCGGGCTGGGCTGGCTGATGCTGGGCGAGCAGGTCGGCCTGTCGATCCTTGGCGCCGCGGGACTGGTCGCCGTGGGGATCATCCTGATCAACCGGCCTGCAAAACCGCGACCCGATCCGCCGGACCGGCGCGTGTTCGGCCGGACCGCCGAAGGTCCGGTCGAGGAGATCGTGCTGCGCACGCCGGGCGGGCGGCGCGCCAACATCCTGACCTGGGGCGCGGTGGTGCGGGATCTGGCGGTGCCGGTGGCCGACGGGCCGCCGCGTTCGATTGTCCTGGGGTTCGACCGGTTCGAGGACTACCCCGCCCAATCGCCCTATTTCGGTGCGCTGGTCGGGCGTTTTGCCAACCGGATCGCGGGGGGGCGTTTTGCCATCGGCGGGCGCTCCTTTGACCTGGACCGGAACGAGGATGGCCGGACAACCCTGCATGGCGGCGCGGGCGGGTTTGCCTGCCGTTTGTGGCAGGTGGAACGGGCGGGCCCGTCGGAGGTCCGGCTGGTCATCCGGTCGCCTGACGGGGATCAGGGCTTTCCGGGAAACCTGACGGCGCGATGCGTCTACCGGCTGGACGATGCGGAGGGGCTGACGGTCGACCTGTCGGCAACCACCGACGCGCCGACGTATGTGAACCTGACCCAGCATTCCTATTTCAATCTGGATGGCGCGGGCATAGTTGCGAACCACCAGCTTCAGGTGTTCGCCGATGCCTATACTCCCGTGGATGACCGGCTGATCCCGACTGGCGAGGTTCTGCCTGTCACCGGAACCCGCTTCGACTTTCGTGAAGCGCGTGCCCTGTTGGCGGCGGGCGGGCCGCTCGATCACAATTTTGTCCTGTCTGGTCCGGTGGCTGCCGGGGGGCTGCGGCTCGCGGCGCGGTTGATTTCTGCGTCCGGCGATCTGACGCTGGAGGTGCTGACGACCAAACCCGGCCTTCAGGTCTATGACGGCGCGAAGATTGCTGTGGGGGTGCCGGGACTGGCCGGGCGGGCCTACCAGACCGGGGCGGGGCTATGCCTTGAAAGCCAGTTTTTCCCCGATACGCCCAATCAGCCGGCCTTTCCGCCCAGCCTGTTGCGGCCCGATCAGACCTATGCGCACCGGACGGTTTTCCGCCTGCGGATCAGGAGCTGACGCAAGTGTGATTCGACACGGCGGCCCATAGTAGTTTTCTTTTGTGATCAGCGGTTTGCTGCCGATTGGGAGCAAGTTGCGCGGAACAGGCGTTTTTGCCGCATGTCGGGGGGCTTTGGTGACTTTACATTGACCGGCGAATGGCGGATATGCGCCACCGGCATGGGTCGGCGGCTGGTTTTGCCCCCTCCGATATGAGATTGAGTGCGCAGCGCTGAACGAAGTCTTCGGAATGACTGAAACAGAAAATATCAGCCGCGTGTCATTGACGCGGCGCCAGATCATCGCGAACGGATTTGCCCTTGGGGCGCTCCTCTCCTCGACGGCGGTGCCGACGATCCTGAGGGCGCAGGAGGTGACACCACCGGCGGGCGAGCCGTTCAGCTTCGACATCCTGACCGAAAAGATGCGGATACGGTCGATGGGCGAAGACCCGGTCGCACCGCCGCTGTCGGATTTCCTCGCCTCGCTCGATTACGACAAATACAATCTCATCCAGTTCTGGCCGAAACGCGCCCGCTGGTCCGAGGAAGGGTCAAGCTGGCGGGTTCTGCCGTTCCACATGGGCTGGCTCTTCAAGGAGCCGGTGCGTGTCCAAGAGGTCGTGGATGGCCGTGCGACCGAAATGACCTTCACCACCGCCGATTTCGAATATCGCGGCGAGCTGAAGGCCGAGGTTCCGGCCGATTTCGCGCTGCCGGGCGTGGCGGGCTTCAAGCTGAACCACCCGGTCAACCGCCCCGATCTGTTCGACGAGGTGATTTCCTTCGTCGGTGCCAGCTATTTCCGCGTGCTGGGGCAGGGAAATGCCTACGGCCTGTCCTCGCGTGGGCTGGCGATCAACACCGGCCTGTCCAGGGCCGAAGAATTTCCGCGATTCACCGGCTTCTGGCTGGAAAGGCCGGCGCCGGGTTCCGAGACGGTGGTGGTTTATGCCGCGCTCGACAGTGCGAGCGTGACCGGGGCCTATCGGTTCGTGATCAGCCCCGGCGTCGAGACCACGGTTGACGTGACGGCGCGCCTGTTCTTCCGCGCCGAGGTCGAGGAGCTGGGCGTCGCGCCCCTGACCTCGATGTTCCTGTATGGCGAAGTGAACCGCGCCCGCTTTGACGACTACCGCCCGCAGGTGCATGACAGCAGCGGGCTGCGGATTGTCCGCGAGGATGGCGACGTGATCTGGCGGGCGCTGAACAATCCCTTGCAGCTTGCCTCCTCCTATTTTGCCGAAACCCGTCCGCGCCGGTTCGGCCTGCATCAGCGCGACCGCGATTTCGCCGCCTATCAGGATGCCGAAGCCAATTACGAACTGCGCCCGTCGGTCGACATCGAGCCGGTCGGCGACTGGGGGGCGGGCCGCGTGCGGCTGGTCGAGATCCCCTCCGATCTGGAGGTGCACGACAATATCGTCGCCTATTGGGTGCCGGAGAGGAAGCCCGTCGCCGGGGATGCGCTGGAACTGGCTTACCGGATGTACTGGGGCCGCCTGCCGGTGCCAGAGACCGAGGACCGCGCCATCGTCCTGGAGACGCGCGGTGGCGTCGGCGGTGGGGCGGGACTCGACAATCCGCCCGATACGCGGAAATTCGTCATTGATTTCAAAGGGGGAATGCTCAGCCGTTTGCCCGTTGACGACCAAAACATCCAGCCGGTCGTGACCGCGACCAACGGCAAGGTGGACGTTGTGACGCTCCACAAGATCGAGGGCACGGATATCTGGCGGCTGGTTGTTGATATTGCGTCCGAGACGGGTGCGGTGTGCGAGTTGTCGGCCCATGTTGCGGGCTATGGCCGGAAACTTTCCGAAATCTGGATGTTCCAGTGGGTGAAGCCATGACGATGACCGTATCGCTGTCCATTCATCAGCCGGGTGCGGTTCCGGCGGGCCGACCCGATCTGCAGGAGATGCTGGCGGCGGGCCGTCTGCCGGATGCGCCGATGGCCATGCCGACGCAGATTCTGGAACGGAATCGGGCGCCTTTCGCCTTTGTGAAGTCGCTCTTCGCCGGACTGCTCAGGCCCGCCGGAACCTGAGATGCCGGTCCTCCGCCCCCCCAGCGTGGAAAAGACCCCGCGCCGCGTGCTTCTCCTGCGCGCGGCGGCTGTGTTTTTGTCGCTGGTGATCGGACTGGGGGCGGCGTCGATCTTCCTGCAATATTCGGCGGTGAACGGGCTGACAATCCTGTGCCTGGTCAGCGCCTTCTTTCTGTTCCTGTCCACGACCTGGCTCGCCTGGGGCGCGTGCCTGGGTCTGGTGGGGCTGAAACCTTTCGCCGCCGCGCCGCAGGTGTCGCGTCCTGCCGCGCCGACCGGGCGCACCGTGGTTCTGGTGCCGGTCTGCAACGAAGATCCCACCGTGACCTTCGCCCGCGTCGCGGCCATGTATCGGTCGGTCTGCGCCGCAACCGACCTGCCGGTGCATTTCGCCATCCTGTCGGATACGCGCGATGCCGCGATTGCGCGCGCCGAGGAGGAATGGTTCGCGCGTCTTCTGGCCGAGACTGGCGGGCAGGGCCGCATCTTCTATCGCCGCCGCAGCCAGAATACCGGGCGCAAGGCGGGCAACATCGAGGATTTCTTTGCCCGCTCGGGCGGCGCCTATGACTTCGCGCTGATCCTTGACGCCGACAGCCTGATGGAAGGCGCAACCATCGTCGAGATGGTCCGCCGGATGGAGGCCGACCCGGCGCTGGGCCTGTTGCAGACCCTTCCCGTCGTGGTCCGCGCGCAGTCGGTCTTTGGCCGGGTGATGCAGTTTGCCGCCGCCTTCTTCTCGCCGGTCTTTTCGCGGGGGCTTGCACGGCTTCAGGGCCATACCGGGCCGTTCTGGGGCCATAATGCGATGGTCCGCGTCCCGGCCTTCGCGGCATCATGCGGCTTGCCGGTCCTGTCCGGCCCGCCGCCCTTCGGCGGCCATATCCTCAGCCATGACTACGTCGAAGCCGCCCTGCTGGCCCGCGCGGGCTGGAAGGTGCGGCTGGATACCGACCTGAAAGGCTCGTACGAGGAAGCCCCCGAAAGCATCGTCGAACATGCCAGGCGTGACCGGCGCTGGTGTCAGGGCAACCTTCAGCATCTGCGCATCATCACCGCGCCGGGCCTGAAACCCTGGAGCCGTTTCGTGTTCCTGCAAGGCGTCTTTGCCTATATCGCGCCGGTCCTGTGGGCGGGGTTCCTGATCACGGTGATCGTCGACCGCGCGACCCGGCCGCCGCCCGACTATTTCCCAGACCCCCGCCAGTTCTTTCCGGTCTTCCCCAGCGACGAGACGGCGAAGGCCATCGGCCTTGCCATCGGCATCTTCGGCCTGCTGATCATGCCCAAACTTCTGACCGCCGCGGAGGCGGTGCTGACCGGGCGTGTGCGGCGGTTTGGCGGGCGGCGGGTGGCGATGCGGTCGGTCGTGGCCGATTTCCTGCTTCTGAGCACCATGGCGCCGGTGCTGATGGCCTATCAGACACGCTCCGTCTGGCAGGTGCTGATGGGGCGCGACGGCGGTTGGCCGCCGAACGTTCGGGGCGATGCGACGCTCACCCTGCGGGAGGCCTGGGCCGCCAGCCGGTTCATCGTCCTTTCGGGGCTGCTTGGCCTGGGGGTCGCGCATTTCCTCACGGTGCATATCTTCTTCTGGGTCTTGCCGGTGATCGTGCCGATGATCTTCGCACCCGTCATCATCGCGTTCAGTTCACGGCTCAGCCGCCGTGATGATCCGCTGTCGCCCGTTGCCAGGCTCTTCACCACGCCCGAGGAACTACGGACGCCCGCGATCCTGACGCTGCATGACCAGATCCTGTCACGCTGGCGGGGCGCCCCCGTCGCGAAAGCGCCGGACGGTGGCGTCTGCGCGATTTCCCCGCCGGTCAAGGCCGGCCCGATGGAGCCTGCCCGTGTCTGACCATCTGACCAAACGCGCGCCGGGGCCAGCGCCCCGCGGCGCCGAGACCGTTTCCCTGCGTCTGGTGCAGCCCGGATCGGACGCGGTGCCGGTTGCCCCGCCGCGCCCGCGTAAGGTGCGGGACCGGCGGATCGACATGTTCCGTGGTCTCGCGCTCGCCATGATCTTCATCAACCATGTGCCGGGCACGGTCTATGAAATGGCCACGAGCCGCAATTTCGGATTCTCGGATGCGGCGGAGGGGTTCGTCTTCCTGTCCGGCGTCTCGGCCGCGCTGGCCTATGCGGCGGTGATGAGCGGGCCGAAGCTCTGGCCCGGCGTGTCGAAAATCTGGGGCCGGGCCTGGGCACTGTATCTCGTGCATCTTCTGGTCACGGTCTGGGTCATCGGCATCGCGGCCGCGACCCTGCGCTTCGGCGGCGAAAGCGCCCTTCTGCTCAAGGACAATATCCAGTATCTTTTCAAGGACATGGCCGGGGTTTTGACCGGCCTGCCGCTGATGACCCATCAGATCGGTTATGTGAACATCCTGCCGATGTATGCGATGCTGTTGCTGGCCTGTCCGGCGCTGATCCTTGCCGGGCGGGCCGCGCCAGGGCTGACGCTGGCCGGGTCGGTTGCGCTTTGGCTTGCGGCGGGGGTGTGGATGATCGACCTGCCGAATTTTCCGACGCCGGGGGGCTGGTTCCTGAACCCGGTGTCCTGGCAGCTGCTTTTCGTGCTGGGGCTTCTGACCGGGTTGGCGCTGCGCAGGGGCGAACGGTTCGTGCCGCGTCACCCCGGCCTGATTGCGCTGGCGGCGGGCGTTCTGATCCTGTCGCTGATCTGGGTGAAGGTTCCGGCCTTCGGCGAGCGGGCCAATGCGTTGCTGGGCAAGCTGTCGACGATGGGCGTGCCGCCGCTCGTGCGGAATTTCGACAAGACCTATCTGTCGGTGCCGCGTCTGGCCCATGCGCTGGCCCTGGTCTACCTCCTGACTGCCTTGCCGGTGGTGCGGGTCATTGCCGACAGCCGCTGGGCGGAGCCCTTGGCGCAGATGGGGCGTGTGGCCTTGCCGGTGTTTGCGCTGGGCACGATCCTGTCCTTCGCGGCACGCGCGGTGAAAGCGGTCTGGGGGGATGGCCTCCTGCTCGACAGCGGGCTCATTCTGGGCGGGGTCTTCGCCCTCTGGGCCTTTGCCTTCTGTCTGGAGCGTGCGCGCGCGGCGGCCAAGGCGGGCGCTTGACAAATCACCTGCCGGGTGAACCCATCCGGCGCCGGAGTTTTGCAAGGAGCGCCCATGCCCGACGCTTTCATCTGCGCCATGCGCCGCACGCCGATCGGCCGCTTCGGCGGCATTCTGTCGGGGGTGCGCGCCGATGATCTGGCGGCCCATGCGCTGAGGGCGCTGCTTGCCGATCATCCCGCGCTCGACCCGGCGGCGATTGACGAGGTGATCCTGGGCTGCGCCAATCAGGCGGGGGAGGACAATCGCAACGTGGCGCGCATGGCGCTGTTGCTGGCCGGGCTGCCGGCGTCGGTGCCGGGCGTGACGGTGAACCGGCTGTGCGGCTCGGGGATGGATGCGGTGTTGGCCGCGGCGCGGGCGATCCGCGCGGGCGAGGCGGACATGATCGTCGCTGGTGGCGTCGAAAGCATGAGCCGCGCCCCCTTTGTGATGCCGAAGGCCGATGCGGCCTTTTCGCGCCAGGCGGAAATCCACGATACGACGATCGGCTGGCGCTTCGTCAACCCGCTGATGAAGGCGCAATACGGCGTCGACTCGATGCCCGAGACCGCCGAGAATGTCGCGGAGGACCACGGAATTTCGCGTGCGGATCAGGATGCCTTCGCGGTCAGAAGCCAAGAGCGGGCGGTTGCGGCACAGGGCAACGGGCGCTTTGCCCGCGAAATCGCGCCGGTGAGCATCCCCCAACGCAAAGGCGATCCGGTCATCGTGGCGGCGGACGAACATCCCCGCGCCGGAACCACGCTTGAAAGTCTCGCGCGCCTGCCTGCGCCCTTCCGTCAGGGCGGCAGCGTCACGGCGGGCAATGCGTCAGGCGTGAATGACGGCGCGGCGGCGGTGTTGGTCGCCTCGGATGCCGCGATCAGGGCGCATGGGCTGATACCGCTCGCGCGCATCATGGGCGGGGCCTCGGCCGGGGTCGCGCCGCGTGTGATGGGCATGGGGCCAGTGCCCGCGGTCGAGCGGCTCTGCGCGCGCCTGTCGCTGAAGCCCGCCGGTTTCGGGGTGATCGAACTGAACGAGGCTTTTGCCGCGCAGGCCTTGGCGGTTCTCAGGGCGCTTGGCCTGGCCGACGATGCGGACCACATCAACCCGAACGGCGGGGCCATCGCGCTTGGCCATCCCCTCGGCATGTCGGGCGCCCGGATCAGCGGCAGCGCGGCCATCGACCTCGCCGCCGGTCAGGCGCGATATGCGCTTGCCACCATGTGCGTGGGCGTGGGGCAGGGCGTCGCCATCGCGCTGGAGCGGGTGTGAGCGGCGGTTAGTCTTTGCCTACGCCCTGATCTGCCAATGCCTACTTTGCTTTGCCGGCGCCAGTGGGCAGAGTGCGGCAGACAGCACGACCGTCGCGACGGGCCAAGGGACAGGCAATCAGGATGAAGACGGGCCTCACAGCACTGGAAATCCTTGACCGGATCGTCGCCTTTCCCTCGGTCAGCAGCCGGTCGAACCGTGACATTGCCGACTGGATCGCCACCTATCTGCGCGACCTTGGCTTCGCGGTGGTCGAGGTGCCGAATGCTGACGGGCAGAAGACGGGCCTTTTCGCCCGCGTGGGTCCGTCAGGGGATGGCGGGCTGCTCTTGTCGGCCCATATGGATGTGGTTCCGGCCGAGGGTCAGACCTGGACCCGCGATCCTTTCCGGCTGACCCGCGACGGGGCGCGGCTTTACGGGCGCGGCACCACGGACATGAAGGGGTTTCTCGCAGCGGCGCTTTCCGCCGCAGCGGACGCGGCGCACGGCGCACTGGCGCGACCCTTCCTGCTGTCGCTGTCCTATGACGAGGAACTGGGCTGCCTCGGCATCAGGGACATGATCGGCCAGCTTCCCGCAGCCCTTGGCCGGCCGGCATTTTGCATCGTGGGCGAGCCGACAGGCATGGCCATCGCGACCGGCCACAAGGGCAAGCTGGCGCTCAGGGCGGACTGCCGGGGGCAGGCCGGCCATTCGGCGATGGCGCCGAACTACCTGAACGCCCTGCACCTTGCCGCCGACATGGTGGGGCGGGTGCGGGCCGAGCAGGCGCGGCTGACCAGCGAGGGGGCGCGGGACGCGTCCTATGACATCCCCTACAGCACCTTGCATGTCGGGCGGCTGTCGGGTGGCATCGCACTCAACATCGTGCCGGATCGGGCGATCCTGGATTTCGAACTGCGCCATCTGGCCGCGGACGAACCCGGCGCGATTGTCGAACGTCTGCGTCAGGCGGCGGCGGCGCTGGTGGCGCAAGCCGGGCATCCGGCCGCCGGGGTCGAGGTCGAGGTGCTGAATGCCTATCCCGGCCTTGATACGCCGCTGGACGCCGCGGCGGTTCAGGCCGCACGGTCCGCGCTGCCGACGGGCACAGGACTGACCAAGGTTGCCTATGGAACCGAGGCCGGCTTTTTTGCCGGCCGGGGGATTTCAACGGTCGTCTGCGGGCCGGGAAACATGGCGCAGGGCCATCAGCCGGACGAATATCTCGCGGAGAGCCAGCTCGCGGCCTGCGCGGCGATGCTGACGCGGCTGGTGTCCGGCCTGTCGGCCTGACCGGCC
>CAZRKU010000047.1:13075-22608 GCA_964600685.1 uncultured Frigidibacter sp.
CCGGCCTGTCGGCCTGACCGGCCGCATCGCGTCTACGGCTTGCAGAAGATCTCGTATATCTCGGCGACAAGGCGCGCGGCGCGGGGGTCGGCGAGGCGATAGAGGATGGTCTTTCCGGCACGGCGCGGCTGGATCAGACCTTCCTGCCTGAGGCGCGCCAGTTGCTGACTGACCGCGGACTGGCGCAGACCCAGGAGAGTTTCCAACTCTCCCACCGTCTTTTCGCCCGACGAAAGGTGGCAAAGGATCAGAAGCCTGCCCCCGTGCGAAAGCGCCCGGAGCAGCGCCGCGGCTTCGTCGGCGCGACCGGACATCGCGGTGCCGGGGTCGCCGGCGTCGGCCGCTGACGGCCTGTCGTCAGCCGGTATTCCGATCGTCCGAGAAAACCCTGACTGCATTGTCCCGCCCACGCCTGATGGTGCCAGCATAGGTGTCCCATGCCGGTTTTCCAACCCTGTGCGGGCAGGGGCGCCAGTCAGTGCCGCAGGAAATCGCCATAAAGCCCGCCCCAGAACAGCAGCGGCGCGCCGTCCCGGAACCGGGCGCGCAGAACCCGTCCGACCATGATCGCATGATCGCCGCCCGCGTGCAGGGCCTCGGTCACACAGTCAAACCGCGCCAGAACGCCTTCGAGCGCCGGGGCACCCTCGGGCGTGGTCTCCTGGGAAAGGTCGGAGAACTCCTGGCCCCACCGCGCGAAATGCAGGCCAAGGTCCAGCTGGTCGCAAGCGAGAACGTGGATTGCGAAATGCTGCACCCCGGTCATCGCGGCAAACCGGGCCGAGCGACGGGCCGGACACCACAGGACAAGCGGCGGATCGAGCGACAGAGCCGTGAAGCTGTTGGCCGTCATGCCGACCGGGCCATCGCGGCCCATGGCCGTCACCACCGTCACGCCGGTTGCATAGCGGCCGAGCGCGTCGCGGAACGCGCGGTTGGCGACGGGGTCGATTTCCTGCATGCCGCTGGTCCTTGCTCCGAATGGCCTTTTGCTTATAGCCATCTGGGGGAAGCGGACGGAAGGGGCGGGCGGAAATATCGTCAATTGTGCCCGGTGTCACCGGCGGAGTTCCGTTGCGGTCGAGGGAGTGGCCATGATCTATCTTTACGCCAAGGACGGGGCGGGACTGCGCCAGTTGCCCCCCGACGCGCCGCTTTCGGATGCGGCCTGGATCGACCTTTACCACCCGACTGATGCTCAGGTGGCCGAGGCCGCCAGACTGGGCCTCATGATCCCCAGTCTGGCCGACATGGAGGAGATCGAGATTTCCAACCGCCTCTATCGGGAGGATCGGCTGGACTACATGACCGCCATCCTGCCGGGTCAGACGATGGATCGCCAGCAGGCCTCGATGCCGGTGACCTTCATCGTCGGGCCTGACCGTCTGGTCACGGTGCGCCATCATGCCCCGCGCCCGTTCGAGACCTTCCCGTCGCGCGCCGACAAGAGTTCGACCGGCTGCACCAGCGCCAACCACCTGTTCCTGGGGCTGATCGAGGAAATTCTCGGGCGGCAGGCCGACCTGCTGGAAGGGATGGGCAAGGCGCTGGATGCCTCCTCCCGGCAGGTGTTCACCGGCGATGCGACACAGAAACCCGCCGTTCTTCAGGACGCGCTGGTGCTGATCGGGGCACAGGGCGAGGTTCTGAGCCGGGTCCGGCTCGGCCTGATGACGCTGGAACGGGCGCTGGCCTACTATAGTCAGACCCTGGGCGACGGGGCAGAGACGCGGCTTTTGCGCGCCCAGGCCAAGGCGCGGCTGCGCGACCTGCAGGCGCTCGAGGTCCATGCCGATTTCCTGTCGGCACGACTGGCGCAGACCACGGACGCGACGCTCGGCATGGTCAATCTGGCGCAGAACATGACCGTCCGGATCGTATCGGTCGTGGCGGTCCTGTTCCTGCCGCCGACATTGATCGCATCGGTCTACGGGATGAACTTCCGCAACATGCCGGAACTGGCCACGGCCTGGGGCTATCCCCTGTCGCTTGGGCTGATGGTCGGGTCGGCGCTGGCGACCTATCTGTTCTTCAAGTGGAAGAACTGGCTCTGACGGGTAGATACAGACCGCCGCCGCCCCTTCACTTCCCGAGCAAAACCGCCACGCGCCGGACGGCGAATTCATAACCCTGCACACCCGCACCCGCGATCACCGCATCCGCCCGCCCCGACACATAGGAATGATGGCGGAAGGGTTCGCGCTTGTGGATGTTGGAGATGTGAACCTCCACCACCGGCCCGACAAAGGCCGACAGGGCGTCGAGGATTGCGATGGATGTATGGGTGAAGGCGCCGGGATTGATCACGATCGCCGCAGCCTCGGTGCGTGCCGCATGAATCCAGTCGATCAGCTCATATTCGCGGTTCGACTGGCGGCAGTCGGCGCCGAGGCCCGCGCTTTGCGCCGTGGCCCTGCACAGATCCTCGACATCGGCGAGCGTCTCGCGCCCGTAGATCTCCGGTTCGCGCTGACCCAGAAGATTCAGGTTCGGGCCGTTCAGGACAAGGATCGGTTTCATCATATCCATCATTCGTTTGCGCGGCCGATCATCGGGGATGATCGCGCAGGCTGCAATCTTCGCGCGCGGGTCGGGCTGAAACGGCCGCCCACTTGTTGCATCGCTGCCCGCCCGCTACATAGCCGCGATGACCGATAAACCGCGCCTGTGGACCAACGCCCGCCTGTCCGTCGCCCCGATGATGGACTGGACGGATCGGCATTGCCGCTTTCTGCACCGGCTGATGAGCCGGCAGGCGCTGCTTTATACGGAAATGGTTACGGCGCAGGCCATCGTGCATGGCCCGCGTGATCGGCTTTTGGCACGCGATGTAGTCGAACATCCGGTCGCCCTGCAACTCGGCGGCTCGGACCCTGCGATGCTGGCCGAGGCGGTGCGGCTGGCCGCGCCCTTTGGCTATGATGAGATCAATCTGAACGTGGGCTGCCCGTCCGACCGGGTGAAATCAGGCTGCTTCGGCGCGGTCCTGATGAAAGATCCCGCGCTGGTCGCCGACTGCGTCCGCGCCATGGTCGCGGCGAGCCCGGTCGAAGTGACGGTGAAATGCCGGATCGGCGTTGACGATCAGGACCCCGAACAGGTGCTGCCCGACTTCCTGTCGCGGATCGCGGAGGCTGGCGTGCGGCGCGTGACCATCCATGCGCGCAAGGCCTGGCTTCAGGGCCTGAGTCCCAAGGAAAACCGCGAGATCCCGCCGCTCGACTATCCGCTCGTGCTCAGGATGAAGGAACGGTTTGCGGACCTTCACATCTCGGTCAATGGCGGTATCGCCACGCTCGATCAGGCTCGGGCCTTTCTCGATCAGGGGCTGGATGGCGTGATGATCGGGCGCACGGCCTATCACGATCCATGGGCGGTTCTGGCCGATGCCGATGCACGGTTCTTCGGCGGCGTGCCGGGGCAGGGGCCCGAGGCGGTCGCGCAGGCGATGCGGCCCCATGTCGAGGCGCATCTGGCGCAGGGCGGGCGGCTTCACCAGATTACCCGGCATATGCTCGGCCTTTTCCACGGACGCCCCGGGGCGCGCCATTGGCGGCGCATCTTGTCGGAGCGCGCCAATCTGGATGGCGCGGGCTGGGACGTGATCGAAGCTGCGCTCGTGGCCATGCGGTAGGCGCAGGCAGCCTGATCACTCGCCGAGGTGGGCGCCAAGCCGCCTGAGAAGCCCGCCTGTACCCGACCGGCGGTCGGCAAGGGTGCTGAGTTCATCGACATGCGCGACCTGCTCGGTCAACTTCAGCCTGGTCCCGGCTCCGTCCGGGGCAAGCTCTATCGTCAGGACTGAAACCGACAGCAACCGCCCCGCAAGGGCCATTTCGTAGCTCTGGATCAGCCGCCTTTCGCGCCTGGCTTCGGCGATGCGGGTCGAGTTGGTGATCTCGACCCCGTTCGGCGCGGTTCCGCGCCAATATTCCGAACCGCCGGTGCGAAAGTCGAGCCTGTAGTCCAGGGTGGTGAGGCCCGGCGCGCTGGTGAACCAGGCGCGCTTTTCGTCCGGATCTGAGAACGCCCGCCAGACGCGCACCGGGGCGGCCTTGTAGTGCTGTTCGAGCGTAAAGGTACCGTGGTCGATCGACAGGTCGTTCACTCTTCCTCCTTTGGCGCTGGCAGCGCGCCGGTTCCCTGATCAAGATGTGCCCCGAGCCGGTCGAGCGCGCCCTCCCAGAAGGCGCGGCGTTCGGCAATCCAGTCGCCCGCCGCCTTCAGTCCCGCAGGGGCAAGCGTGCAGGTGCGCACCCGCCCGACCTTGCAGCTCTCGATCAGGCCCGACGCCTCAAGCACTTTCAGGTGCTGCAAGACGGCGGGCAGGCTGACCGGCAGCGGCGCGGCCAGCGCGCTGACCGCGGCGGGTCCGTCGCACAGCCGGGTCAGGATCTGGCGGCGGGTCACGTCCGAAAGGGCGTGAAACACCGGGTCGAGGGCGGCGCGCGGGGTTGGGAGTATATAGTTAAGCATATTGTTAACTATTGCGCAGCGACGACCACAGGTCAAGCCCTATGGCCAAGCAGGGGCGGGCGGGCTAACAGAAGTCACGCCCGACCGGAGATGACGATGCCCGAACTTGCCCAACTGCTGCCGATGTTCGTGATGCTTCTGGCCATCGGCGCTTTCGCCGGGGTGATTTCCGGGCTTCTGGGCGTGGGCGGCGGGATCATTCTGGTTCCGGCCTTCTATTACGCCTTCTCCGCGCTCGGCTATGGCAGCGAGACGCTGATGCGGGTGTGCATCGCCACCTCGCTGGCGACGATCGTGGTGACATCGACCCGATCGGCCCATGCCCATGACCGGCGCGGGGCGCTCGACTGGGACATCCTGAAGGGTTGGGCGCCGGGGATCGTCGTCGGCGCGGTGATCGCCGTCTGGGCGGTCTCGCGGCTGCAGACCACGGCGCTTCAGGCAATTTTCGGCAGTCTGGCGCTGATCGTGGCCGCCTATCTGGGTTTTGGCCGGGCGGAATGGCGGCTTGGCCCGGCGATGCCTGCCGGTGCGAAACGGGCGGTACTGGCGCCGCTTGTCGGTTTTCTATCGGTGCTGATGGGGATCGGCGGCGGCAGCTTCGGCGTGCCGCTGATGAGCCTGTTCGGCGTGCCGATCCATCGGGCGGTTGCTACCGCGGCCGGTTGGGGCGTGGTGATTGCCGTGCCCTCGGTCGCGGTGCTTCTGTTCACCAAAGTCGCGGGAGCGCCGCCCTATACGCTGGGCGCCGTCAACCTGCCGGCTTTTGCGACGATCATCGCGATGACGCTTCTGACCACGCCCTTGGGGGTGCGGCTTGCGCATTCCATGGACGCCCGACCCTTGAAGCGGGTCTTTGCGGTCTTTCTGGCGATTGTCGCGCTGAACATGCTGCGCAAGGCGGCCGGGTGGTAGCGGCGACCCTGAACGCGGGGCCGGGATGGGTGCATTTTCCGGCCGACGGCGCCAGCTTGCGCTGGGCGGCGGCGGCGCTGGATGCGGCGCGGGCGGTTCTGGCGGCAGGCCGGGAGCCCTGGCGCTGCGGCGGAACATGGTTCGTGGGTGTCGACGCGCTGCCGAATGATGCTAAGGGTCGGGTGGAGGGTTGCCCTCTGGCCGGTGTAGCGGCGGAGGCGGTGCGGACGACATTCGGCGCGCAGGTTTGGCACCGTGCGCAGTTGTCGGTGATCCGCCCGGGCTATCCGCAGCCTTCGCCGGAGGAAAGCTCGGCCGCCTACGCCTTCCGCCGGAACCGCGCCGCGGCGCATGTCGACGGGCTGATCGCCGAGGGGACGGAGAAGCGCCGCTTCATCCGCGAGCCCCACGCCTTCATTCTGGGGATCGCGCTGAGCGAGGCTGACAGCGACGCATCACCGCTGGTCGTCTGGGATGGCAGCCAGTCCATCGTCGGGCCGGCGCTTCGCGCGGCGCTGGCTGGTCACGATCCCGCAGACTGGGGCAGGGTCGACATCACCGAGGCCTATCAGGCTGCCCGGCGCGCGGCCTTCGCGCGCTGCCCGCGCCGGGCCTTGCCCTTGCGTCGCGGCGAGGCGGTGCTGCTGCACCGGCATCTCCTGCATGGGGTCAGCCCGTGGCAGAAGGGCGCGGTCGCGGCGCCGGAAGGGCGGGCGATCGCCTACTTCCGCCCGCAGCATGCCGCTGTCGCTGACTGGGCGCGTGCCGAAACTCCTGCGTGAAGGGTTTCGGGGCGGTTGGCGGTCGATGAGTTACTCGGCGGCGCGCGAGGCGAGACGCGCACCGCGCCCGCCACGGCGCTGTTGCAGGCGCGGGGCGCGGCCCGGCAGTTCGGCCATGATCAACTGGCGGGTTTCCGGCGTCATGCGGCCCCAGGCGATGATTTCCTCGATCGTGCGCATGCAGCCGATGCAGATACGCTCGGACGGGTGGATCGTGCAAAGCTTCACGCAGGGCGAATCCACTTCGTTCCGTTTCCAGACCTCGTCGCGCAGATCCCGCATCTCGTCGCTCACGACCGCCTCATATGCCCGATCCGGTCGAGCGCTCCTTGCAGGATAAACCCGGCGGCGACGTGATCAATGACCTCGGAGCGACGTTTTCGTGACGTATCCGCCTCCAGGAGCGCGCGTTCGGCGGCGACGGTCGACAGGCGTTCATCCCAGAAGGTGATCGGCAGATCGGTCAGACGTTCCAGATTGCGGGCAAAGGCGCGCGTCGACTGGCAACGCGGGCCTTCGCTGCCGTCCATGTTGCGCGGCAGGCCAAGGATCAGCCCGCCCAGATCGCGATCCGCGACGATTTTCAGAAGCGCCGCCGCATCGGTGGTGAATTTCGTCCGCCGGATCGTCGTGAGGGGCGAGGCGACCGACAGAGACCGGTCGGATACCGCGACCCCGACGGTCTTTTCGCCCAGATCGAGGCCCGCGATGGCGCGCATCGGGGCAAGGGCCACCGCGAATTCCGCCACCTCGGCGTAGATCATTCCGCCGCCCCGGCCTGTTTCGCCGCCGCCCGGGCCTCGGCCAGCGCCGCGGGCTGGTCCTTCAGCGCCGCCTCGGCCTCGTCCCAGGCGGTGCGCGCCCGGTCCTTGTCGCCGAGAACCCCCAAGGCCGTCAGAAGCTGCACCCATTCCGCGCCGCTGCCGCCCTGGGTAAAAAGCCGTTCCTCCAGCCCCGCGACCATGGTCTTGATCATTGCCGCCCGCTCAACCTCGGTCATCTCGGCTGCAGCCGACAGGTCGGCGGCACCCGGGCCGTTCACCGCCGGGGGCGTATAGTCGGCCCCGGCGGCGGCGGCCAGCATCTCCATCTGGCTGTCGATGTAGGGCACCCACGGGGCCTCGGGCGGACCGTCTTTTCGCAGGTTGCGCCAGAGAAGGAAGGCGCGATCCGGTCGCCCGGTCTGCGCCTCCAGGAGGCCGGCGTAGAAACGTGCGGTGCCGTTCGTGGGGTCGGTCGTCAGCGCCGCGACCACCGCCGTCTCGGCCTCGGCCGTCACCAGCCCTCCGGCAGCCGCAATCAGGATATCGGCCAATGCGGCCAGGTCGTCCGCTGTCGCCTTGTCGCCAAGCGCCGCGACGAGACGTTCCTGGGCGCGGGCCGCCGCCTCGAGATTGCCAAGGCGGCGTTCGTTGGTGGCAAGCAGGCGAAGGCCGGTCAGGTCATCGGGACGTGCGGCGACAGCAGTGCGCAGCTCATCCATCAGCCCGGCGAAATCGGCAGGCGGCGCGGGCGGCGCGGGGCGGGTCGTCGCGGCCTCGGCCTCCGCCTCGGATTGCGAGGGGCGCGCAGCCTTGAACGCTTCGGCCCGCGCGATCCGGTCCTTATAGGGCAGATCGGCGTAACCCGGCGCACCCAGCTGATAATAAAGCAAAAAGACGGCTGAAAGCACTGCGATGGTCAGGGCCAGCGGCAGGCCGACCGTTGCGGCGAAGACCTGCGGCACCAGCCCGCCGGCGCGCCCGCGACCGGCCCGGTCAGCCTCAAGGATGCGGCGCTTGATCTCCAGCCGCAGCGCTTCGGCTTCCGTGGGGCCGATCGTGGCGCGTTGCAGGTCGCGGTCGACCTCGGCCAGTTGTGCGCGATAGACGGCAAGATCGGAACCCGCCCCCCCGCCGCCATCGCGCGGCGCGCTTAGCAGCACCCGCAGGATCAACGCCCCCGCAGCCACAGTCAGTGCTCCCGCCATGACCCAGAACATCATAGGATCCTCGTTCGTTTCCGCCCTCCAGATAGGGCCTTGTTCGTCGCGCGGAAAGCCCAAATGCCGCCGTCGCCCGCCTCTCCGCCAGCGCATCTTGCCGCACCCTGTCGGAAATGTCGCATTTTTCCCGATTGCGACGTTTGCCAGCCTGATGCAAAACCCTGCTCACTTCATTGAGGCGAGAGGCGGCGAACGAGCCGCCGGACAGGATTCGGGGGCCCCATGTCGACCAGCAAACCGATGAGACGCTATTCGGCCTTCGCGATCGCCCGCGAGGCAATGAGTTATCACCAGAATTGGGAGGAGGCCTGGCGCTCCCCCGCACCGAAATCGCGTTACGACGTGGTGATCGTCGGCGCGGGCGGGCATGGACTGGCCACCGCCTATTACCTCGGCAAGAATTACGGGATCACCAATGTCGCAGTGATAGAGAAGGGCTGGCTCGGTGGCGGCAACACGGGCCGGAACACGACGATCATCCGCTCGAACTACCTGCAGGATCCGTCGGCGGCGATCTATGAGAAGGCCCGCTCGCTGTTCGAGGATCTGAGCCAGGACCTGAACTACAATGTCATGTTCAGCCCCCGTGGCCTGCTGATGCTGGCGCAGACCCACCACGAGGTCCGCGGCTACCGCCGCACCGTCTATGCCAACAACCTGCAAGGGGTGGCGACCGAGTGGATCGAGCCGGCGCGGGTCAAGGAGCTGGTGCCGATCATCAACCTCGACGGGCCGCGCTATCCGGTGATGGGCGCGCTCTATCAGGCGCGCGGCGGCACGGCGCGGCATGATGCGGTCGCCTGGGGCTATGCGCGGGCCTGTTCGGCGATGGGCATGGACATCATCCAGCAGTGCGAGGTGACCGGCATCCGCCGCGACGGCGGCAAGGTTGTCGGCGTGGATACCACCAAGGGCGCGATTGACTGCGGCAAGCTGGCGCTGGTCACGGCGGGCCATTCGTCGGTTCTGGCCGACATGGCGGGCTTCCGTCTGCCGATCGAGTCGCTCGCGCTGCAGGCGCTGGTCAGCGAGCCGATCAAACCCTGCATGGATGTGGTGGTGATGGCCAACACCGTGCACGGCTACATGTCGCAATCCGACAAGGGCGAGATGGTGATCGGCGGCGGCACCGACGGGTTCAACAACTACACCCAGCGCGGCTCGTTCCACCATGTCGAGGAAACCGTGCGGGCCCTGGTCGAGACCTTCCCGATGATCAGCCGCCTCAAGATGCTGCGCCAGTGGGGCGGCATCGTCGACATGACCGGCGACCGCTCGCCGATCCTGTCGAAAACCCCGGTCGAAGGGCTGTTCGTCAACTGCGGCTGGGGCACCGGCGGCTTCAAGTCGATCCCCGGCTCGGGCTGGGCGATGGC
>CAZRKU010000048.1:0-21506 GCA_964600685.1 uncultured Frigidibacter sp.
CAGGGCCGGGTCTGGATCCGCGTGTTCCCCGACGTCCCGGTTTCGTCGAAACCCACCGAAGTCCGCATGGGCAAGGGCAAGGGTTCGGTCGATTACTGGGCGGCCAAGGTCAAACCCGGCCGGATCATGTTCGAGATCGACGGCGTGGACGAGGTCATCGCCCGCGAGGCGCTGCGCCTTGGTGCGATGAAGCTGCCGGTGACGACCCGCGTGGTGGTCCGCGAGGACTGGTAAGTATAGGCAATATTGCCCATCCTACGGAATGAAAGGCGCGCCTCGGGGCGCGTCTTTCGCGTTTGTGACGGCCAGTTGGCAAAAGTGCCGCCGCGATGTACCGTTTCCCGAGGCCAGAACGGAGCGGAGGAAGCGCGATGCACGAGACCGAGCGGGTCGTCCGGCAGTTCCACGAAAGCTGGGACATGCGCGACCCTGATCGCGGCGCCGAGGTGATCGCGCCGGATTGCCTGTTCGAGGACGTGGCCCGTGGCGAGGCGCAGCCAGGGCCGGCGGCCTACAGGGCTGACTATCACCGCTGGCGCGAGGCCTTCCCCGACGGGGAATGCAAGGTCGAGAACGTCATCGTCGGCGACCGCGGCGATTGGGCCGTGGTCGAATTCCGCAACACCGGAACCCATACCGGCATCCTGCGCTCCAGCCTCGGGGATTTCCCACCGACCGGCAAGCGGGCCGAGGTCCGCTATTGCTCGGTCATGCGGGTGAAGGACGGCAAGGTCGTCGAAGGCCGCGACTATTACGACAGCGCCACCATCGCACGGCAACTGGGGCTGATGGGCTGACGAAGGCGACGCAGGGGCTCGACTTGGCACTATGGAAGCGGCTCAAACTGTGCCCGTCGTTCCTGCCAGTCGTATCCTTCAACCTTCGGGAACTCCGGTTCCGATCGGCAAGGGTTCGCCGCTATTGCCGTGTCGCCCGATCAATCAAACTTTCCCTTGCCCTCCCCGTTGCCCTCCCCTATAGGGACGCATCCTGCGATTCCGGGCCTCCCGGATTCGGGGGTCTATCATTGACTCCACCGGATCAAGGGTCACCCCGCAAGGGCCTTCCGGTGATGTGAAGGGAAAAGGCGAGATGAACGCCCAGGAACTGAAAACGAAGTCGCCCGACCAGCTCCGCGAGGAGCTTGTCGCGCTCAAGAAGGAGGCGTTCAATCTGCGCTTCCGTCAGGCCACCGGCCAGCTTGAGAACACCGCCCGCATGAACGCTGTCCGCAAGGACGTGGCGCGCATCAAGACGGTGCTGAACCAAAAAGCCCAAGAAGCTGCGAAGTAAGAGGACAGAGCCATGCCCAAACGTATCCTGCAAGGCGTCGTGACCTCGGACAAGAACGAACAGACGATCACCGTTCTGGTCGAACGCCGCTTCAAGCACCCGCTGCTGCAAAAGACCGTTCGCAAGTCCAAGAAATACCGGGCGCACGACGCGGAAAACAAATTCAAGGTCGGTGACACTGTTCGCATCGAAGAGTGCGCGCCGATTTCGAAGACCAAGCGCTGGACGGTGGTCACTGAAGCTTCGGCTTGAGTCCCTCGTCACAGCATTGAACGAAACCCTGGGGAATGATCCCCAAAGGTCGGGAGAAACCAAATGATCCAGATGCAGACCAATCTGGATGTAGCTGACAACTCCGGCGCGCGCCGGGTTCAGTGCATCAAGGTTCTGGGTGGTTCCCATCGCCGTTACGCCAGTGTTGGCGACATCATCGTGGTGTCGGTGAAGGAAGCCATCCCGCGCGGTCGCGTGAAGAAAGGTGACGTCCGCAAGGCCGTCGTCGTGCGCACCGCCAAGGAAGTCCGTCGTGAGGACGGCACGTCGATCCGCTTCGACCGCAACGCCGCCGTCATCCTGAACAACCAGGGCGAACCGGTCGGCACCCGTATCTTCGGGCCGGTCGTGCGCGAACTGCGCGCCAAGAACTTCATGAAGATCATCTCGCTTGCGCCGGAGGTGCTGTAATGGCTGCGAAACTCCGTAAAGGCGACAAGGTCGTCGTCCTTGCCGGCAAGGACAAAGGCAACCAGGGCGAAATCGCCAGCGTTGACCCCAAGTCGGGCAAGGCCGTTGTCGATGGCGTGAACATGGCGATCCGCCATACCCGCCAGAGCCAGACGAGCCAGGGCGGCCGACAGCCGAAGGCGATGCCGATCGACCTGTCGAACCTCGCGCTCATGGACAAGAACGGCAAGGCCACCCGCGTCGGCTTCCGCATGGACGGCGACAAGAAGGTGCGCTTCGCCAAGACCACCGGGGAGGCAATCTGATGCTTGACCAGGCAACCTATACCCCGCGCCTCAAGGCCGCATACAAGTCCGCGATCCGTCCGGCCTTGAAGGAAGAATTTTCCTACAAGAACGACATGCAGATCCCCCGTCTGGACAAGATCGTCCTGAACATGGGTGTCGGCGAGGCGGTCAAGGACACCAAGAAGGTGAAGAACGCCCAGGAAGAACTGACGGCAATCGCCGGCCAGAAGGCCGTGATCACCAAGGCGAAGAAATCCATCGCCGGCTTCCGCGTCCGTGAGGAGATGCCCCTGGGCGTCAAGGTCACGCTGCGCGGCGACCGGATGTATGAATTCCTCGACCGTCTGATCAACGTGGCATTGCCGCGCGTCCGCGACTTCCGCGGCGTCAAGGGCACCTCGTTCGATGGCATGGGCAACTATGCGATGGGTCTGAAAGAGCAAATCGTGTTCACCGAGATCGACTTCGACAAGGTCGACGAAGTTCTCGGCATGGACATCATCATCTGCACCACCGCGCGCACCGACGCGGAAGCGAAGGCACTGTTGAAGCATTTCAACATGCCCTTCACCAGCTGATCGCGGAGGAACGAGGAATATGGCTAAGAAATCCATGGTGAACCGCGAGATCAAGCGCGCCAGGCTGGTGAAGCAGCATGCTTCCAAGCGGGCCGCGCTGAAGGCGGTGATCGAAGACCAGTCCAAGCCGATGGAAGATCGCTTCAAGGCGACCCTGAAACTGGCTGAACTGCCCCGCAACTCGTCGGCGACCCGGCTGCACAACCGCTGCCAGCTCACGGGCCGTCCGCACGCCTATTATCGCAAACTCAAGCTCTCGCGCATCATGCTGCGTGACCTGGCCTCGTTTGGCCAGATCCCCGGCATGGTCAAGTCGAGCTGGTAAGGAGGTCGAGATATGATGAACGATCCTCTCGGCGATATGCTGACCCGCATCCGCAACGCGCAGATGCGCGGCAAGTCCACCGTCCGCACGCCCGCCTCCAAGCTTCGCGCCTGGGTTCTGGATGTGCTCAAGGACGAGGGTTACATCCGGGGTTATGAGAAGGTGTCGGCGGCCAATGGCCAGCCCGAACTGGACATCAGCCTGAAATATTTCGAAGGCACGCCGGTGATCCGTGAGATCAAGCGCGTCTCGAAGCCGGGCCGCCGCGTCTATGCTTCCGTGAAGGACATTCCGAATGTCCGCAACGGTCTTGGCGTTTCCATTGTCTCCACGCCGAAAGGCGTGATGTCGGACGCAAGCGCACGCACTGCCAATGTTGGCGGTGAAGTGCTCTGCACCGTATTCTAAGGGGAGGGGTCAATGTCTCGTATCGGCAAGAAACCCGTCACCGTTCCCGCAGGCGTCACCGCCAATGTGAGCGGTCAGACCGTGGAAGTGAAAGGCCCCAAGGGCACGCTTTCGTTCACCGCGACGGATGATGTCACCATCACCTTCGCCGACGACAGCGTCTCGGTGCAGCCGCGCGGCACCTCGAAGCGTGCCCGCCAGCAGTGGGGCATGTCGCGTTCGATGATCGAAAACCTTGTGACCGGCGTCACCAAGGGTTTCAGGAAGGATCTTGAGATCAACGGCGTGGGTTACCGCGCCGCGATCCAGGGCAATATCCTGAAACTGTCGCTGGGCTACAGCCATGAAGTGAACTTCGAAGTGCCGAAGGGCGTGACCGTCACGACCCCGAAGCAGACCGAAATCATCGTGGAAGGCATCGACGCCCAACTCGTCGGCCAGGTCGCGGCCAACATCCGCGAATGGCGTGGTCCCGAGCCCTACAAGGGCAAGGGGATCAGGTACAAGGGCGAGTTCATCTTCCGCAAGGAAGGCAAGAAGAAGTAAGGACGCGAGAAAATGGCAAACAGCAAACGGGAACTGTTCCTCAAGCGCCGCCTGCGCGTCCGGAACAAGCTTCGCAAGATGGCTGACGGGCGCGCGCGCCTCTCGGTTCATCGTTCGTCGAAGAACATCAGCGTGCAGCTGATCGATGACGTCAAAGGCGTAACGCTTGCGGCGGCCTCGACCCTGGAAAAAGACCTGGGTCTGGTCGGCAAGAACAACGTCGAAGCGGCGGCAAAGATCGGTGCGGCAATCGCCGTGCGCGCCAAGAAGGCCGGTGTCGAGGAATGTTACTTCGATCGCGGTGGATTCCTCTTTCACGGGAAGATCAAGGCTTTGGCCGATGCTGCCCGTGAAGGCGGCCTGAAGTTCTGAGGAGAGACGATATGGCAGAACGTGAAAATCGCCGGGAAGGTCGCCGCGAAGATCGTCGCGACCGCGAAGAGACCCCGGAATTCGCCGATCGTCTCGTGGCGATCAACCGTGTTTCGAAGACGGTGAAAGGCGGCAAGCGCTTTGGTTTCGCGGCCCTTGTGGTCGTGGGCGATCAGCGCGGCCGCGTCGGCTTCGGCAAGGGCAAGGCCAAGGAAGTGCCGGAGGCGATCCGCAAGGCGACCGAACAGGCGAAACGTTCGCTGGTCCGGGTGCCGCTGCGCGATGGCCGGACGCTCCATCACGATGTCGAGGGCCGTCATGGTGCCGGCAAGGTGGTGATGCGGACGGCCCCGGCCGGGACCGGGATCATCGCGGGCGGCCCGATGCGCGCCGTGTTCGAGATGCTGGGCATCGGCGATGTCGTCGCCAAGTCGCTCGGCTCGCAGAACCCTTACAACATGATCCGTGCCACGATGAATGGCCTGACCAGGGAAGCCAGCCCCCGCCAGGTCGCGCAGCGGCGCGGCAAGAAGGTGGCTGACATTCTCAAGAAGGCCGACGCTGAAGTGGTGGAGGCCTGATCATGGCGAAGAAAACCATCGTAGTTGAGCAATATGCCTCGGCGGCGCGCCGCCCGGCGATCCAGACCGCGACCCTGAAGGGTCTTGGCCTGAACAAGATCCGCCGCCAGCGCGAGCTGGAAGACACGCCCGCGGTGCGCGGCATGGTCAACAAGGTCGCGCACATGGTGCGGATCGTCGAAGAACGCGGCTGAGAAGCCCGGTTCGGATGAGATTGAAAGGCGGGGCTTCGGTCCCGCCTTTTGCTTTGGGAGCAGGCGTCCCGCAGTGGGGTGCTTTGTAAGCGCCCGGTCTGACCGCTATCTGTTCCGTAATCGGCCGGTTGTTACCGCAGGGGTGCAATGTTGGTCTTGGCCCAGGTCTCATCGATGAACACCAGCCGTTTCAGGTCGATGCTGCCCTGGCGCGCCTTCCAGCGTTCCCTTTTGCGGGCAACGTCCGGTCGCTCCTGCTCACTGGCCAGCGCGGTTTTTTTGAAGCTGAGCCCCTCGGCATGGGCAAAGGCCCACATTGCGGATTTCGGAAATACCGGACAGCGAATTCGCAAATTCCCTGACCCTAAAGCTTCAGCACTGTCTTGCGCGCCAAGAGGCCCTGTGGCCGGAACAGCAGGACACCGATCACCAGCATGATGGCGAAGGCATCGCGGTAGGGCAGCAAGGCTTCGGGCAGCCAGGCCTGCAGCATCACCTCGATGAACCCGAGCAGGAAGCCGCCTGCGACCGCGCCGGTCAGGCTGCCGAGGCCGCCGATGATCGCGGCGATGAAGGCCTTCAGCACCGGCAGGAAGCCCATCAGCGGATCGACCGAGCCGCGCTGGGCCACCCACAGGAGCCCCGCCACCCCGGCCAACAGGCCCGAGATGGCGAAGGCGGTGGCGACCACGCCGTTGGCGCGCAGGCCCATGAGCCGGACGATGGCGAAATCCTCCGACGCCGCGCGCATGGCGCGGCCTGCGACGGTGCGATTCAGAAACAGGGTCAACCCGATCAGCATCAATGCGGTCGTGGCGATGGAGATCGACTGGATGATGCCCAGATGCAGCGGGCCGAGGTTGATGACGCCCGACAGGGCCGTGGGCATTGGCACCGGCACCGGGCGGGCCGAGATGAAGTTCTGGAACAGCACCCGCAGGATGGCGCTGACCGCGAAGGAGGTGAGGAGAAGCGTCGTGCCGCTTGCGCCGCGCACCGGGCGGAAGGCCACCCGCTCCATGGCGGCGGCCAGCGCCACCGGGGCGGCGACGGCAAGAATGAGCGCCAAGGGAAAGGGCAGCGCCGCCGCGAGCGCGAAGGCCATGACATAGCCTGCGGTCGTCATCAGTTCGCCATGCGCGAAGTTGATCAGCCCGATGATCGAGAAGACCACCGCAAGGCCAAGCGCCAGTAGCGCATAGGTGCCGCCGAGGCTCAGGGCGTTCAGCAGTTGTTGCAGGAAAATGTCCATCTCAGGCCCCCAGATAGGCGTCGCGGATTTCGGCCGAGGCCATGAGGTCGGATGCGCTGCCGGTGATTTCGATACAGCCGTTGACCAGCACATAGCCCCGGTCGGCGATTTCCAGCGCCAGCGCCACATTCTGTTCGACCAGCAGAATGGTCAGCCCGCGCGCCCTAAGGTCGGAGATCAGCGCGAAGATGCGGTCGACGACCTGGGGGGCCAGTCCCAGCGAGGGTTCGTCGAGCAGAAGCAGATCGGGCGAGGACATCAGCGCGCGGGCGATGGCCAGCATCTGCTGCTCGCCGCCCGAGAGCGACCCTGCCTTCTGGTGCAGCCGCTCCTTGAGGATCGGGAACAGCGCCAGCATCTCGGTCTCTGTTTCGGCCAGCGGGCCGCGCGCGGCGTGTTTGGCGCCGCCCAGCAGCAGATGCTCGGCCACGGTCAGGGTCGGGAAGATGCGCCGCCCTTCGGGCACCAGCGTCATGCCGCGCCGCACGATCATTTCGGTCGGAAGCGGCGCGATGTCGTGGCTCGCGAACTCCAGCTTTCGCGCGCGTCGGGGCGCGAGGCCGACCAGCGCATTGAGCGTTGAGCTTTTCCCGGCGCCGTTGGCGCCCAGCAGGGTGACGATCTCGCCTTTTCTCACGGTCAGGTCGATGCCACGCACCGCCTCGACCGCTCCATAGCTGACGGTCAGGCCGGATACGTCCAGAAGGGGGGCAGGCTGGGTCATATCGGCTCCGGGAGGGGGAAGGGCCGGACCCCGGTGGCGGGGGGTCCGGCCGGCAGCGGGTCAGGGCGCGGGAACATCCGCGGCGTCCGGCACGCCCTGCTTGACCAGTTCGCGATTGCCGCCGACGATCCGCACCAGCGAGACCGAGCGCAGCGGCATGCCCATCGTTCCGGCGTAGCTGATCGAGCCGGTCACACCCTCGACGTTTTCCAGGTTGGCGATGGCGTCGCGGATCGCGGCCGGGTCCAGGCTGTCGGCCTTGGTCACGGCCGCCTCGATCACGGTGCCGAGGTCATAGCCGTTGGCGATGTAGACGGTGTTCGGCTCTTCGCCGGTCTTTTCCTTGTATTTGGCGTTGAAGGCGGCCAGCGGGCTGCCTTCGGTGGCAAAGCCCGCGGTCGAGAAAACCACGCCCTCGACCAGATCGCCCATCGCGAAAGTGGTGGGGCTGTCGATACCGTCCGAGCCCAGAATCGGTGTCGTGACCCCGGCACCGCGCAGCTGGCGGACGAAGGCGGGGAAGTCGGGCTCATAGGCCGCGGTCATGATCACGTCGGGTTTGGGATCCATCGCCGCGATCTTGGTCACTTCGGCGCTGAAATCCTGCTGGCCCATGCCGAAGGTGCCTTCACCCAAAAGCGTGCCGCCCTTGGCGGTAAAGGCCTGGCCGAAATATTCCGGCAGCTTCAGCGTATAGGCGCTGTCGGGCGAGGTCAGGATATAGGCGGTCTTGTAGCCCGCCTCGATCGCATGGCCGGCGAGCATCGCCGCCTGCACGTTGTCGGCCGGATAATTGCCGAACATGAAGTCGCCCACGGCCAGCGGCAGGGTCGGCGTTGTCGCGCAGAAGGAAAAGGCCGGGACGCCCGCCGCCTGGGTGATCATGCCCGCCGCGATCGACGGGTCGGCGTCGCAGGGGGTGATCATGATCTGCACGCCGGCGTCGACCAGTTCCTGCGCGACCAGCGCGGTCTGCGCCGCGTCCGAGCGGGTGTCCTTGACAATCAGTTTGATCGGGAACTTGCCCGCGATCCCGCCGGCGGCGTTGATCTCGTCCACCCGCATCTGGAAGCCGGCGAGCGAGGGCTGGTCATAGGGTGCCAGCCCGCCGGTCTGCGCCGTGGCGAGGCCGATGGTCAGATCCTCGGCCAGCGCCGGGGCGGCAAGCCCGAGGGCCAGCGCGGTAAGGGTCAGGGTCTTTCTCAGCGTCATTGCTCTTCTCCCGGTTGGTTGCGGTCAGGTGGCGGGCAGGGCTTGCCCGAGGGGCGGCGTCTTTGGCGGCGCGGCGGCGCGCTTGCGGCCGATATAGGCCTCGATCACCGCCGGATTGCTGCGGATTTCGTCGGGCGTTCCCATGGCGATCTGCTGGCCCTTGTTCAGGACGACGATCCGGTCGCAGAGCCGCATGATCAGCTTCAGGTCATGCTCGACGACCAGCAGGCCCAATCGATGTTCGACACGGATGCGGCGCAGCACCTCCATCAGCGCGTCGGTCTCGGTGGGGTTCATGCCGGCGGCGGGTTCGTCGAGGAGCAGGAAACGCGGCCGCAGCGCCAGGGCGCGGGCGATCTCGAGCCGTCGCTGGGCGCCGTAGGGCAGGGTGGCGGCGATCCGGGGGGCAAGATCGCTCATCCCGACCATCGCCAGCGCCGCGTGCGCGGCGGCCGCCGTATCCTCGCCCGGTCGCGCCACCGAATTGGCTGCGACCCGGACGTTTTCGAGGACTGTCAGGTTCTTGAACAGGCGGATGTTCTGGAAGGTGCGCCCGAGGCCGGCGCGCGGCACGTCATGCACGGCGAGGTCGGCCACCGCCTGCCCGCCGATCATCACCCGCCCCGAGGAGGGCGGCACGATGCCGCAGACCGCGTTGATCAGCGTCGATTTCCCGGCGCCGTTCGGGCCGATCAGGCCGGTGACGAGACCGGGCTCGATCGCGAAGTTCACCTGTTCCAGCGCGGTCAGCCCGGCAAAGGTCTTTCCGACATTCTCGACCGTCAGGCTGGCAGTCGGGGTCTGGACCGGAGCCAGTGACGACGCCACCGGAACCGCAGCCTCCTCAAGCCCCAGCCGCTCGTCCAGTTCCCGGACTCCGAAAAGCCCCTCGCGCAACCGGTACATGACGGTCAGGATGACCAGGCCGATGCCGATGTCGGTCAGGCCGAAGACCGGGGGCACGGTGACCCCGGCCAGCACGCCACCCGCCTCGGCTCGGCGCAGAAGATCGACCAGGAGCACGATCACCGCGGTGCCGCCTACCGCGCCCGACACTGTGGTGATACCGCCGAGGATCAGCATGGACAGAAGGAGGAAGGTCAGGTTGAAATAGAAATCCTTGGGCGAAAAGGCGCCGAGGAAATGCGCGAGCAGCGCCCCCGAGGCACCACAAAGCAACGCGCCGAGAACGAAGGCACCGAACCGCAGTCGCACCACGTTCACACCGACGGCCGTGGCCGCAATCTCGTCCTCGCGCGCCGCCCGCAGCGCCAGCCCGCTTGGCGAACTGCGGTAGAGCCGCGCGATCACCACTGCGGTGACGGCGCAGCCGAGCACCAGCGCCATCGGCGTACCGCGCGGGATGCCGAAGAAGGTCTGGCTGCCGCGGGTGAAGTCGGTCGAGGCGACCAGCGTCACATGGGTGATGACCAGAAGCCCGAGCGTGGCGATCGAGGCCGCCGAGCCGCCGAGCCGGGCGATTGGCAGGCCGAAAATGGCCGCGACCAGCAGAACCACGACCAGCGCCGCCACCAGCGCCACGATCAGCGGCTGGCCGGCCAGCGCCGCCAGCCAGGCCGGAAGCGCCGGCAGGGCGGTGGCCTGCGCGGCGGGCGCGATGGTCAAGAGCGCCGAGGCATAGGCGCCGATCGCCATGAAGGAGGTATGGCCGAAGGACATGATCCCCGAATTGCCGGAATAGATCTGGTTGCCGAGGACTGCGATCACGTAGATCAGGAACAGCGTCGCCAGCCGCGCGCCCGAGGCCGGCAGCACCGTCGCCGCCAGGACTGCGACCAGGACCAGCGGCAGCGCCAGAAGCGCCGACCCGACCCATGCAGATTTTCCGAACTTCCCCATTCGCCGCACGCGTTTCCCCCCGCAAGTCCTGATGGCGGACTCAGTGAATGGAAGCATGGGCGTAGAAAACCTCTATGTCAATAATGTTTCATAATATCCATTGTGATTGACAAATGTAACAAACATTCCGAAGATGGCGAAAGGAATTCACCCAAGGACACCGACCCATGGCGATCCGCGACAGCCTGACCGATGGCAGCGTGACGCTGACCCGCTCCGACCTGAAGGTCGCGCGGGCTCTGCTGTCGAACTATCCGGCGGCGGGGCTGAACACGGTCGCGCATCTGGCGCAGGCGGCGGGCGTGTCGAACCCGACCGTGGTCCGCTTTGTCGCGCGGCTTGGCTTTGACGGCTATCCCGGCTTTCAGCGGGCGCTTCTGGGCGAAGTGCAGGAACGCATGTCCTCGCCGCTGTCGATGATGAATGCCGGCAAGGGGGCGGTTCCGCCGGACAATCTCTATCTGGAATCCATGCGCTCGGCCGCCCATGCGGTCGAGGCGGCGATGGACATGCTGCCCTCGGCAGGATTCGAAAAGGCGGCCGATCTGGCGGCTGACCCGGCCTACGCGGTGCATTGTATCGGCGGGCGGTTTTCCGGCTACCTGGCCGGCATGCTCTGGTCGCACCTGAAGCAGCTGCGGCCCGGCAGCAATTGGATAAGGGGTACGCGGGCCGATCAGGTCGATGCGCTGGTCGACCTCGGGCGACGCGATCTGGTGATCGTCTATGACTACCGCCGCTATCAGCTTGATACGATCCGCTTTGCGCGCACTGCCGCGGCGCAGGGCGCGAAGATCGTCTTGTTCACCGACCCCTATGCCTCGCCCATTGCCGCGGTGGCCGACGTGATCCTGACCGCCCCGGTGGAAAGCCTGTCGCCCTTCGACACGATGGTGCCGGCGCTGGCCCAGACCGAGGCGCTGATCGCGGCGCTGACCGCCCGGCTGGCGGGGAAGTCGCGGGGGCGGATCGAAAAGATGGAAGCGCTGCGCCGGGTCGCCTCGGTCACCGAGGACGCCTATGGCGCGGCAGGACAAGGAGATGAGGAATGAGCGAGTTTTCCGCCGAGTTCGGTGGCCAGACGCTCCGCCGCAGCAGTGCGTTCGAGCCAGGACGCACCGCGTTCCTGCTGGTCGACATGCAGCGCATCTGGGCAGAGCCGATGATGGATCCGACCCATCCGCATCCGGCCGACAGCTATTTCATGAAGCGCGTGCATGAAACGGTCATCCCCAATCAGGTCCGCATCCTCAACGCCTTCCGCAAGGCGGGCGAGAATGTCTTGCACACGATCATCGAAAGCCTGACCGCCGATGGGCGCGACCGCTCGCTCGACCATAAACTGTCGGACATGCATGTGCCGAAGGGGGCGCCGGAAGGGGCGATCATCGCCCCCCTGACACCCATGGAAAACGAGGTTGTGCTGCCGAAAACCTCGTCCGGCCTCTTCAACTCGACCAATGCCGACTATGTATTGCGCAACCTGAACACCCGGTTCCTGGTCGTCGCCGGAATCGTCACCGACCAGTGCGTCGACATGGCGGTGCGCGATGCGGCTGACCGCGGCTATCTGGTGACGCTGGTCGAAGATGCCTGTGCCACCTACACGCCCGAACGCCACGAGGCCGCTTTGCGCGCCTATGGCGGCTATTGCTGGATCACCGACGCCGACACCGTCGTCGCGCGCCTGGCCGCGCTGAAGCGCTGAGGGGGGGGATGATGACCGCGCCCGCAACCGAAGAACTGGTGACCTTCGTCACCACCGACATCGCCGCGATCACTCGCGGCCGGTCGGTCGCACTCCGCGACCTTGACGCGGGGATGGAGAAGGGCGTGGGCTGGGTGCCCGCAAACCTGGCGCTGACCCCCTTCGACGAGATCGCCAGCCCCAACCCCTTCGGCTCGGCCGGCGACCTGCGGCTGATCCCGGACCCGGCCGCCAAGGTGCGGGTAACGACGATCCCCGACATGTCGCCACTGCATTTCTACCATTCCGACATCACCGAGCTGGACGGCCGGCCGTGGGAAGGCTGCGTGCGTTCGATGCTGAAGTCGGCGGTCGCCGACCTGGAGGCCGAGGCCGGCCTGCGCGCCATCTCGGCCTTCGAGCAGGAGTTCCAGGTCCTTGGCGCCGAATGGCCGGCAGCGCCGTCCTTCTCCCTCTCGGCGCAACGGCGAGCCGATCCGTTCGGACCGATGCTGGTTGCCGCGCTGCGCGAGGTAGGAGCCGAACCTGAGACCTTCCTGCCCGAATACGGGCATGACCAGTTCGAGATCGTCTGCGGACCCGCCGCCGCGCTCGCCGCCGCCGATCGCGCGGTGACGATCCGCGAGATCACGCGGGAACTGGCCGCGCAGTTCGGCTGGCGGGCGACCTTCGTTCCCAAGATCGACCCCGAGGGTGTCGGCAACGGCGTGCACATCCACCTGAGTCTCGCCGGCCTCGACGGACGGCCGGTGACTTTCGACGCCACCCGCCCCGGTCGGCTGTCGGAACGCGCTGGCGCTTTCGCCGCCGGTATCGTCCGCCATCTGCCGGCACTGACCGCCTTCACCGCACCCACGGTCGTGTCCTATCTGCGGCTGCAACCCCACCATTGGGCCGCCGCCTGGACGACGCTGGGCGAGAAAGATCGCGAGGCGACACTCAGGATATGCCCGACCTCGGAACGCGCGGGCTACGACCCATCGCGCGCCTTCAACATGGAATTCCGTGCCGCCGATGCCACAGCGAGCCCGCACCTGGCCCTGGCGGTGCTGATCCGCGCCGGGCTGGAAGGGCTGCGCGGCGACCTCGCCCAGCCGCCGATTGCGCGGGGCGATCCCGCAGAGATGACAGCGGGTCAGCGCGACGCCCTGGGCATCCGCCGCCTGCCGGGAAGCCTGGCCGAGGCGCTGGCGGCGCTCGACGCCGATCCGGTGGTCAAGGGTTGGTTCAGCCCGACCTTCCTCGACTGTTACTTCGCCATGAAGCGCAAGGAGAGCGAGATTGTCGCGCATCTGGAGGGCCGTGCGCTCTGCGACCGCTATGCGGCGGTCTATTGAGGGTGTGGCCGGTGTCTGAATCCTTCCTCGCGCTCGACGAGCCGCCTGCCTACGGGGTGGTCAATCCCGACGGCACCTCGCCCTATGTGCTTCTGTGCGAGCATGCCTCGCCGCGCATCCCCCGCTGCCTGGGCGACCTTGGCCTGCCCGAGGCCGAGCGGCTGCGCCATATCGGCTGGGACATTGGCGCGCAGGCCCTGGCCCTGGGCCTGTCGGCGGCGCTGGACGCCCCCCTGTTCCTGACCAACTACTCGCGGCTCGCGATCGACTGCAACCGGCCGCTCGACGCGATCTCGCTGATCCCCGCGGTCAGCGAGGCGACGGCGGTGCCCGGCAACCGGAACCTTTCGCCGGTGGCGCGGCAGGCCCGGATCGAAGCGCTGCACCGCCCCTATCACGAAGCGGTGGCGCGGCGGCTGGACGCGCGGCAGGCGGCGGGGTTGCCGACGTTGGTGGTGGGCGTCCACTCCTTCACGCCGCAGTTCAAGGGGCAGGCGCGACCCTGGCATGCCGGCATCCTGTTCGAGAGGGCCGAAGCCTTCGGGCGGGCGCTGATCATGGCGCTGGCCGAGGATCCGATACTGGTGGTCGCGGCCAACGAACCTTACCGGATCGATAGGGACGACTATACCGTGCCGGTCCACGGCGATGCGCGCGGCCTGCCGGCGGTGCTTCTGGAAATCCGCCACGACCTGATCGGGCACGCGGCGGGCGTGCGCGACTGGACGGCGCGCCTGAGCCATGCCCTGTGCGTGGCCCAAGCGCATGGAGTGAGCGGACGTCCGGCTGAACAGGTTACGCGATGACCGGCTACGGGCGCGACGCGGCGGCTCTGGCAAGCCTGCAGAAGTTGCGGTTCTTCCCGCAGTCGGTGATCGGCGGGAGTGGCGCGCGGCTGAGGTCCGACGACGGGCGCGAGATCATCGACCTGTCGGGTGCCTGGGGGGCGGCGAGCCTCGGCTACGGCCATCCGGCGCTGGTGGCGGCGGTGACGCGCGCCGTCGCGGACCCGGCCGGGGCCAGCGTGCTCTCCTCGGCCAATGCGCCGGCGACGGCGCTGGCCGAACAGCTGCTTGCGCTGTTTCCCGCCGCGCAGCCGCAAAAGGTCTGGCTCGGCCATTCCGGGTCGGACGCCAGCGAATGCGCGCTTCGCGCGGCACGGCAGGCGACGGGGCGGCAGGGGGTGATCGCCTTTCGCGGCGCCTATCATGGTGGCACGATGGGCTCGATGTCGGTCTCCGGCCATACCGTGCAGGAAGGCGCCGAGAAGGCCACAGGGCTGATACAGCTTGCCTTCCCCGATCCCTACCGGCCCGAACTCACAGAGGCCGAGGCGGTGCTGGCCGAGCTTGAGGCGCGGCTGGCCGCGGTCGGCCCTGAAACCGTTGCCGCCTGCTTCATTGAACCCATCCAGTCGGACGGCGGACTGATTGTGCCGCCGCCGGGTTTCCTCGCACGCCTTGCGGCGCTCTGCGGGCGCCATGGCATCCTGACCGTCAGCGACGAGGTGAAGGTGGGCCTTGCCCGCACCGGGCGGCTGCACTGCTTCGAGCATGAAGGCTTCCGCCCCGATATCCTGATCCTGGGCAAGGGGCTGGGCGGCGGCCTGCCGCTGTCGGCGGTCATCGGGCCGGCCGACGTGATGGACTGCGCCACCGCCTTCGCCATGCAGACCCTGCACGGCAACCCGATCTGCGCCTCTGCCGGACTTGCGGTGCTCGACACCATCGCAGCCGAGGGGCTGGTCGGGCAGGCCGAGGCGCGGGGCGCGCGGCTGCGCGCCGGTTTGGAGCGCCTGAAAACCCGGCACTCGTTGATCGGCGATGTGCGCGGCCGCGGCTTGGTGCTGGGGGTGGAACTGGTGACCGACCGGACGGCGCGCACACCGGCCAGGGCGCAGACCGCCCAGATCGTCTACCGCGCGCACGAACTGGGGCTGGTCCTTTACTATGTCGGCATGCGCTCGAACGTGCTGGAACTGACCCCGCCGCTCGTCCTGACCGAGGCCGACATCGATGCCGCGCTCGACCTTCTCGACAGCGCGCTCGCCGATGTCGCTGCCGGCCGGGTCGATGCGGGGGCGGTACGTCAGTTTGCGGGCTGGTGAACTGGCGGCCTGCTGCCTTCTACTATTTCACGGCCCTCTGCAATGGCGGTGTGGAAACCTGCCACTTTGGCCTTTTCTGGTCACAGGGGAGGGTGTCAGGCCAGCCCGGTGACGGCAATTTTGGTCAGGATCCGTCCCGGCGGTAAGCGATCCCGAGCCGTTCGGGTGCGCCGGACAGCGATCGGCGGACAGACAATGCAAGAAGGGCGAAGACATAGGGCGCGGCCAGGAGCACCTGGTAGGGCACGGCGATGCCGATCCCCTGGAGCTGCAGCTGCAGCGCGTCGAGGAATGCAAACGCCAATGTCGCGATCAGGATCGGCACCGGCCGCCACATGCCGGCGATGACGATGACGATGGCAAGCCAGCCGCGGCCGTTGGTGATCTCAGGCACGAACCGGGCGGAGGCTGCGAGCGTCAGGAAGGCGCCGCCAAACCCGGCCATGGCGCCGCCGAACACGACTGCGCCATACTGGCGAGCCGCGACGCTTAATCCCTTGATGTCGAGCGCCTTCGGGTTCTCGCCGCAGCAGCGCAGGTCGAGCCCCGGCCGGGTGCGGTACAGAAAGAACCAGACTGCCGGCACCGCAAGGAGCGCCAGATAGGTCAGGAGCTTCTGCTGGAAGAGGATCGGTCCGATCCAGGGCAGATCGGCGAGGCCGGGAATGGCGAACGTGTCAAAGAGCGGGATGGTCGGGGTCTGGGCGGCATCGGCAAAGGCGGCGCGCAGCCAGAAGACGGTGAGGCCCGAGCCGAGGAGGTTGATCGCAAGTCCGGTCACGATCTGTTCGACGCGGAGCGTGATGACGAGGAAAGCCAAGAGAAGGCTGACCAGCGCGCCGGTCAAGAGCGCCGCCGCGACGCCCAGCCACAGCGAACCGCTCGCCGCTGCCGCGAGATAGGCGGTGAAGGCGCCCATCAGCATCGTGCCCTCGACTCCCATGTTGTAGACCCCCGACCGTTCAGCGACCAGTTCGCCGAGCGCGGCCAGAAGCACCGGCGTGGCGATGCGGATGGTCGCGGCCAGCACGCTGATGATGACCGAAGTTTCGAGGAGTTCAGCGAGCATGGGCGACGCTCCGCAGGCGGAAGCCGGAAGCGGCCCAGCCGGCCAGATAGAACAGCAGGATAGTCGCCTCGATCGCGTAGATCAGCGCCGATGGCACGCCGGTGGCGATCTGCATGAAGGTGGCGCCGTTGACCAGCGCCCCGAACAGGATCGCGGCGGCGACCACGCCCCATGGGCGCAGACCGCCAAGGATGGCGACGACGATGCCGGCATAGCCGTAGCCCATGACTGCCCCGGCCTTCAGCCGGTAGTGGACGCCGTAGACTTCGGTTGCGCCGGCCAGCCCGGCCAGAAGCCCCGACAGCGCCATGACGGTCAGCACGATACGCACGGTGCTGGTGCCCTGCACCTGAAGCGCGCGCAGGTTCGAGCCAGCGGCGCGAATCTCATAGCCGAGCGGCGTGCGGGTGATCAGCACCTGCACCAGAAAGGCGGCGGCGAGGGCGAGGAGGAACCCCAGATGCAGGCGCGAGCCGGGGAAGAGCGCGGGCAGGATGCTGCCCGGATCGACCTTGGCGGTCTGTTCGAAGAAGCCGCCGGCCTCGCTCCACGGGCCGTTCAGGAGCAGCATCGAGAGCGCGTAGACGATGATGTAGTTGAGCATCACCGTCGAGATGACTTCATCGATGCGGAAGGCGGTCTTGAGAAGGCCGGCAAGGCCCGCGTAAAGCGCGCCGCCCACCATCGCGCCGACGATGACCACCGGCAGCTGCAGGGCCGCTGGCTGGCCGGCGAGCCCGTGCTGGACCCAATAGGCAAACATCGCCCCGGCGAAGACCTGGCCCTCGGCGCCGATGTTCCACAGCCGGGCCCGGAAGGCGACGGCGGCGGCGAGGCCGGTGAAGATCAGGGGCGTCGCTTTGACGAGAGTCTCGGTCGCGGTGCGCCATGAGCCGAAGGCGCCCTTGAAAAGCGCGGCGAAGGCTGTGAGCGGATTGGCGCCGGCGGCGAGAAACAGCAGACCGCAGAGGACCAGCGCCGCCCCGAGCGCACAGGCAATGGCGGACGCGCGCCGCCGCATCGGAACCTCGCCCAGGGCTTCGAGCCGCCAGCCGGTCATCCGGATCGGGCTCATGCCGCTCGTCCCTCGGCATGGCCGGCCATCAGCTGGCCGATCCGCGCCACGTCGGCCTCCGCGCGGCCGAAGAGGCCGGCAATGCCGCCTGCGAACATCACCGCGATCCGGTCTGCGAGGGCGAGCAGATCGTCGATCTCCTCGCTGACCAACAGGATGGCGCAGCCTTCGCCACGTTTGCGGAGCAACTCGGCGTGAATGAACTCCGTCGCGCCGACGTCGACACCGCGCGTCGGCTGGTTGCAGAGGAGGAGCCGGTGCGCCTTGGCGAATTCGCGGAAAAGGATCACCTTCTGTGCGTTCCCGCCCGACAGCCGGGCGCAGTGCATCGCCGGGCCGGTGGCGGCGATGGCGAAGTCGGCGATGGCCGCCGCGCCGCGCTGCCGGATGGCGCGGGCGTCGAGCAGCGCGCCGCGCCGCCACTCGGCTTTCCAGTGTGCGCCGAGGATGGTGTTTTCGGCGATGCTGAAGTCGCCGACCAGCCCGTCGCGAAACCGGTCGCTCGGCACGTATCCGACGCCCAAAGCCACGACCTCGGCCACCGAAAGCCCGGTGAGCGACCAGCCCTCCAGCCGGATCTCGCCCGCTGCGGCGGGCCGCAGCCCGGCGATGGTCTCCAGCAGTTCGTCCTGACCGTTGCCGGCGATCCCGGCGATGCCGAGGATCTCGCCCTGGCCGAGCGTCAGGTTGATAGGCGCGCTGGCGCGCCCACCTGCCAGCGACAGCCGGAGACTGCCGATCGCCAGCAGCGGCGCCCGCGTGGCCGTCGCGCCTTCCGAGCTGACCGGCCTGACCCGGCGGCCGACCATCATCTCGCTCAGCGCGTCGCCGGTCGCCGTGACAGTCTCCACCGTCGCGATCTTCTTGCCGCGCCGAAGGACGGTGACGCGGTCCGACTGCATCACCTCCTTCATCTTGTGGGTGATGAGGATGACCGAAATGCCGGTCCCCGTCAGTTGCCGGATGATGGCGAACAGCCGGTCGGATTCCTGCGGCGTCAGCACCGCCGTCGGCTCGTCGAGGATCAGGAGCCGGGCGCCGAGATAGAGCGCCTTGACGATCTCGACCCACTGCTTTTCGCCCACCGACAGGTCCTCCACCTGTCGGTCGGGGTCGAGCGTCAGGCCGTAGCGCGTGCAGATGTCGCCGATCCTGGCGCGCGCCGCGCGCCGGTCGGCCCGCCAGCCGCGGCCGGTGCCGACCATGATGTTTTCGAGGACGGTGAAGGCCGGGACCAGCACGAAATGCTGGTGCACCATGCCGATCCCGGCGGCGATCGCGTCGGCGGGGCTGTGCAGCGTCAGCTCGCGACCGTCGACCAGCACCTGGCCCGCCTCGGGCTGCGAAAGCCCGAAGAGGCAGGAGGAGAGCGTCGACTTGCCCGCGCCATTCTCGCCCAGGAGACAATGCAGCTCGCCGGCGCGGACCATCAGCGAGATGTCGTCGTTGGCGGTGAAGGCTCCGAACCGCTTGGTCAGGTTGCGCACTTCGAGGCGGGGAGTGGCGTCGGTCATGGCGGCGCACGGATCCTTGGGCGAAATGCCCGGCCGGGGGAACGACCGGGCCGGAGGCTTAGTCCGATGTGACTTCATTCAGGTTCAGTTCGACAGTCATCGCGCCGGACTTGATCTCATCGGTGGTTTTCTGGACAAGCTCGACCACATCCGCCGGCATCTTTTCGGCCCAGGCGGGGTTGACAGCGACATCGCCCGACCCTTCCGCCCAGGTGAACCATTTCGGCTCCATCGGCGCGTTGAAGGGGGTGCCGGTGGTCTTGGCGTTCCACCATTCGTCGATGATCCAGGCGATCTGCGGATCCCATTTGACGATGGCCGAGGCGACGATGGACTTGGGCGCCACCGGCGACATGTCGACATAGTTGCCGAAGCAGCCGATGCCCTTCTCCTCGCAGACCTCGAAGGCCCCGGACATCTGGTAGATCATGTCGGCCCCTGCCGCGATCTGGGCCGAGGTCGCCTCGTTCGACCGCGCCGGATCATACCAGGACTGGATATAGGTGATCTTCTGTTTCACGGCGGGATTGGCGGCCTTGGCCCCGGCGAAGAAGGCGTTGATCTGGTCGTTGGTGTCTTCGGCCGGGAAGGTCGAGACGGTGCCGATCACGTTGGTCTTGGTCAGTTTCCCGGCCATCTCGCCCATCACATAGGCCGGCTCATGGGCGCGGACAAAGACCCAGTAGGCATTGCCGCCCAGGCCCCGGTTGCCCGAGCCCGACATGACGAACAGGATGTTCGGGAATTCGTCCTTCAGCTTCTCGATGGCGTCGGCATAGGCGGTGTCGCCGAACAGGATGTCGTATTCGCCGGTCTCGGCATAGGTGCGGAACACCTGTTCGGCATTGTCATAGACGTTTTCGGTGTAGTTCACCTCGATGTTCAGGCCGTGCGGCTTGGCGGCAATGACCCTGTCCATCGAGGCGACGAAAGAGGCCTCCCAGGGCGATTCCTTGCCCGCCGACAGGATGCCCGCGATTTTCAATGTTGTCGGGTCTTCCGCATATGCCGTCGTGGCAAGCCCTATGCCTGCAAGCGCGCCGAACGCCGCGCCGAAGAAAATCCGCCGTCCAAACATCGTATCCTCCCTCCTTGTTTCTCAGGCCGGTTCATAGACCGGATCGACCACCTTCAGTTCGAGACAGCTGATCGTGCCAAGATCGGTGATCGCATAGTCGGGAATCGCAGTGATCTGCAGCACGAACATATACATGAAAGGCCATGGCAGCGTGCAGCCCAGGGTGCGCGCCGCATCGTCCAGCGCCTCTTCGCGCCGCGCCATCTCGGCGGGTTCGATGTCCGAGACGATGCCGCCGATCGGCAGCGGCAGTGACTCGATCACCTTGCCCTTGTCGACTACCACCTGACCGCCGTTGCCGGCGATGATGTGGTTGATGGCTACCGCCATGTCCTCGGGGTTGGTGCCGACGCAAACGATATTGTTGTCATCGGGCGCGGTCGAGGTGGCCAACGCCCCGGATTTCAGTCCGAAGCCCGAGATGAAGCCGACCGGGCGGTTGCGGGTGCGGCCATAACGTTCGACGACCGTGACATATTGCACATCCTGCGCGCGGTCGGCCAGAACCATGCCGTGCTGCACCGACAGCGTCACATCGCGGCGCTTGCGCACGAAAATCTTTTCCGGCGTGACGGCCATCGCCAGAACCTTGGCGTCTGCGGCCTGTCCCTTGCTTGGCACCGCAAAGTCCGATGGTTTCACCGGATCGACGCGGAAGGTCTTCAGCAACCGCTCGGACCGCACCGGCGGGTCCAGCGGCACGGTCATCGCACCGTTTTCCGCCACCATGCGGCCCTTGGCCATCACCCGTTGCACCCGGAAATCCCGCAGGTCGTCGACGAACAGCACGTCGGCCGCCCGGCCCGGCGCGATGACCCCGACCTTCTGGTCGATCCTCAGCGCCTCGGCCCCGTTCAGCGTCGCCATCTGGATCGCCGCCAGCGGCGGAATGCCCATGCCGATGGCCATGCGCACCATATTGTCCATATGCCCGCGCTTCAGAATGTCGGAGGCCACCACATCGTCGGTGCAGAAGCTGATCCGGCGCATAGCACCGATGCCCATTTCGGTGACGATCCGCAGGTTTTCGGTCAGGAAATGCGAGATCGAGGATTCGCGGATGACGACATGCATCCCCTTCCTGAGCTTTTCGGCGAATTCCTCGGCGGTGTAGCTTTCGTGATCCGACCGGACGCCGGCCTGCAGGTAGGAATTGAGCTTCGTCCCGCGGCACATCGGCGAACAGCCGAGGATCGGCAGCCGGTGCTTTTCGGCCAGTTCGATGGCGGCCAGCACCTTCTCGTCCATCTCCTGCACGAATTCGCGCACGGTTTCCCAGATGCCGACGCATTCCGGCCAGTG
>CAZRKU010000049.1:0-21398 GCA_964600685.1 uncultured Frigidibacter sp.
CTGTTTCGACCGTTCCTGATCGGTGTCGTCCAGCCGCAGGATGAAGGTGCCGCCGGTCTTGCGGGCGATCAGATAGTTCATCAGCGCGGTGCGCAGGTTGCCCACATGGATGTAGCCCGTGGGCGAAGGGGCGAAACGGCAGACGGTCATGGCATGGCTCCTGTTGGGGTTTCCTCTTTCACAGGCCGCCTCTTTTGTCCATATGAGGGCCGGATAAGGAGTCTGCGATGAACGACTGGCTGGGGCGCGCTGCGCCCGACCTCGACGCGATAGAGATGCTGGCACGCGCCACGCTGAACGATCTGCCGCCGCAGTTCGCCGAGGCCGCGCAGGGCATCGTCCTGCGTATCGCGGATTTCGCGCCCGAGGATATGCTGGACGACATGGGTGTCGAGGATCCGTTCGAGCTGACCGGCCTATACGACGGCATACCCATGACCGAGAAATCGGTGATGGACATGATGGACCGCCCCGATACGATCTGGCTGTTCCGCCGCCCGATCCTCGATGAATGGTGCGAAAGGGGCGATGTCACGCTTGGTCAGCTGGTCGGCCATGTCGTGGTTCATGAACTGGCCCACCACTTCGGCTGGACCGACGAGCAGATTGCCGAAATCGACCGCTGGTGGGAGTAGGGGCGGGAAAGGAAACCGTCCGGTGGGCGTTCGTCGGCCAAACACTCCCCCGGAGTGTTTGGTTCCCCTCCTCACCCCCGCCGAACGCCCGCCCGCGTCTGATAGCGCCCGACCGGGCGGACGTCAGGTAAGGGCCGCGGGCGCGCGCCGCCTCATGCCTCCTCGAGGACCTTGGCGCTGATCTTGCGGGTGAGTTCCACCAGCCGCGTGGCCTGATGGGCAACCGCCGCCTTGTCCTTGTCGCCAAAGGCGCCGTTCGTGGACGAATAGCCATAGGGGTTGCCGCCGGCTTCGAACAGCACCGGGTTGGTGTAGCCCGGCGCGACGATGATCGCGCCCCAGTGCATCGCGGTCGTGTAGAGCGACTGGATCGTGCCTTCCTGCCCGCCGTGGGCGTTCTGGGCGCTTGTCGTCGCGGTGAAGGTCTTGTTGGCCAGGCCGCCTTTGCCCCAGATCCCGCCCAGCGTGTCGATGAAGGCGCGGACCTGGCTGGCGATCACGCCAAAGCGGGTCGGGCCGGAGAAGAAATAGCCGTCCGCCCACTCCATGTCGTCGGCGGTGACTTCCGGAATGCTGGCTTGCGCCGCCGCCTGAGCCTTCCAGCCGTCCTGCGACTCGACAATCGCCTTGGCGGCAGTTTCGGGGATGCGGCGCAGACGCACTTCGGCGCCGGCCGCCGTGGCAGCGCGGGCCGCTTCAAGCGCGACTTTGTGGTTGGTGCCGTAGGTGGAATAAAAGACGACAGCGATTTTCGGTTTCGACATGATGGTCTCCTGAGCTGGTGGTCATCATGTAGAGCGGGTCGTTGATCTCTTAAATTCCGTATGCCAATAGAATGGATGTGCAAATTCGCACAAAAATCCAGAGTGACTTGACCGGCCGTCGACCGCGACGATCGTTCAGGCCCGCCCGCACCAGCCGCGCCAGCGCAGGCGCAGACCTTACGACCTGTCGCGCCAGCGATTGACGATCGGATAGCGCCGGTCGAGCCAGAAGGCCTTCTTCGTCAGCCGGATGCCGGGGGCGCATTGGTAGCGTTTCCATTCCGCGCCGTAGAGCAGCCCTTCGACCTTCTTCACGGTCGTCTTGTCGAACCCGGCCGCGACGATCTCGGCCACCGACTGGTCGCCCTCGATCAGCCGTTCAAGGATCGCGTCCAGCACCGGATAGGGCGGCAGGCTGTCTTCGTCCTTCTGGTTGTCGCGCAGTTCGGCCGATGGCGGCTTGTCGATCACGCGCGGCGGGATGACCTCGCCCTTAGGGCCCCTCATCCAGTCGCGGTGGTTTTCGTTCCGCCAGCGGCAGGTGGTGAAGACCCGGGTCTTGTAGAGGTCTTTCAGCGGGTTGTAGCCGCCCGCCATATCGCCATAGATCGTGGCGTAGCCCACCGCCATTTCCGACTTGTTGCCGGTGGTCAGCAGCATTTCCCCGAACTTGTTCGACAGTGCCATCAGCAGCAGCCCGCGCAGGCGGGACTGGATGTTTTCCTCGGCGACGCCCGGCTTCAGCCCCTTGAACAGCGGCTGCAGCGCCGCCTCCACCGCGTCGCGCGGCCCTTCGATCGGGATCGTGTCCAACTGGCAGCCGAGTGCCTGCGCCACGCCCGCCGCATCCGCCAGCGAATGGGTGGAGGTATATTCGGACGGCAGCATCACGCAGCGGACATTCTCCGGCCCCAGCGCATCGACGGCTACGGCCGCCACCAGCGCGGAATCGATCCCGCCCGACAGACCCAGAAGCACCTTGGCGATCCCGCTTTTGCCGACATAATCCTTCAGCGCCTCGACCATGGCGCGATAGTCCTGCTCCCACTCGTCGGGCAGCGGCTCCAGTTCGGTCCGGACAGCGCGCCAGCCCGGCGGTTCGCGTTTGAAATCCACATGGCGGATGCATTCGTCGAAGGCGGGCATCTGCACCGCCAGTTCGATCCCGGGGTTCAGAACGAAACTCGCCCCGTCGAAAATCTGATCGTCCTGCGCGCCCACCATGTTCAGATAGATCAGCGGCAGCTTCGTCTCGATCACCCGGCTGACCATCAGGTTGACGCGCCGGTCATATTTGCTGCGGAAATAGGGCGAGCCGTTGGGCACCAGCAGGATCTCTGCCCCGGTTTCCGCCAGGGTTTCGGTCACGTCCTCGTGCCAGGCGTCCTCGCAGATCGGGGTGCCGATGCGCACCGGCCCGATCCGGTAAGGGCCCGACACGTCGCCCGCGCTGAACTGGCGCACTTCGTCGAACACCGTGTCGTTGGGCAGGAGGTGTTTCAGAACCCGCGCGACAACCTTTCCGCCCTCCATCACCCAATAGGCATTGTAAAGCCGCGCGCCGTCCGACCAGGGCCCGCCCACGCCCAGCGCCGGGCCGTCGGCGCAGGCCACGGCCAGCGCTTCAAGCACGGCCACCGCGTCGCGCACGAAGGCGGGTTTCATGATCAGGTCGCGGGTCTGGTAGCCGGTGATGAACATTTCCGTCAGGGCGACCATCTGCGCGCCGGCGGCCTTGCCAGACTCCCACGCGGCGCGGACCTTGGCGGCGTTCGCGTCAAGCGCGCCCACGGTCGGGTTCATCTGGGCAAGGGTCACGCGGAAATGGTCGGTCATGTCTGTCCTCGGCACTTGCGAGACTTCTTAGCAGATGGCGCGCCAAGGAAAAGGCAAGCTTGGCGGCCAAAACCGCCGATCAGCCGCCATAGGCCACGGGTCGACTTGTTTCCCCGGCCCCGGCCCTTTAAGTTTTCCCTGTTCCCGGGACTGACACCGACGGAACGGACAGGCAGCAGGGGCAGTCATGACGCGGGCGATTTCGACAGCACTTCTGGCAGCGGTTTCGGGGATCTTCTGGGCGACCGGCGGCTTTGCCCAGGAGGTCGTGACCAAGCAGTATGACGATGGCGGCGTCTATGAGGGCACCTTCAAGGACGGCAAGCAGCACGGGCGCGGCACCTACCGGCTGCCGAACGGTTATGTCTACGAAGGCGATTGGGTGGATGGCGAGATTCTGGGTCAGGGCAAGGCGACCTACCCCAACGGCTCTGTCTATGAAGGCCAGTTCAAGGGCGGCAAGCCCGATGGCAAGGGCAAGATCACCTATGCCGATGGCGGCAGCTATGAAGGCGACTGGCTTCAGGGCGAAATCAACGGCGAGGGCGTCGCGCGGTACGCGAACGGCACGACCTACACCGGCACGTTCGCCAAGGCGCTTCACGACGGCAAGGGCGTGCTCGAAGGGCCGGACGGCTATCGGTATGACGGCGACTGGGTGAACGGCGTCAAGGAAGGCCAAGGCAAGATCACCTATCCCGACGGCGCGGTTTATGAAGGCCAGATGATCAAGGGCCAGCGCGGCGGGCAGGGCACGCTCACCCTTTCGGACGGGCTGATCTATGTCGGCACCTGGGCGGATGGCCAGATGAACGGCCAGGGCAAGCTCACCCAGGCCAACGGCGATGTGTTCGAAGGGACGCTTGCCGCAGGCAAGCGTCAGGGTCAGGGCAAGGTCACCTACGCCAACGGCGATGTGTATGAGGGTGGCTTTGTCGCCGACAAGCGCGAAGGCAAGGGCAGCTTCCGCGGCACGGATGGCTATGTCTACGAAGGCGACTGGAAGGGTGGCCAGATCGAGGGTGCGGGCAAGGTGACCTACCCCGACGGCTCCGTCTATGAAGGCCAGTTCAAGGCCGATCAGGCCGATGGCAAGGGCAGGATCAGCTACAAGGACGGCTCGACCTATGACGGCGACTGGAAGGCGGGCATGATCGAAGGCCAGGGTATCGCCACCTATGCCAACGGGCTGGTTTATGAGGGCGGGTTCCTCAAGGGCAAGAACCACGGGACCGGCAAGATGACCTATCCCGACGGCTATTCCTATGTCGGCGACTGGAAGGATGGCAGCCGCGAGGGGCAGGGCGTCGCCACCTATGCCGACGGCACCGTCTATACCGGCCGCTTCGTCAAGGGCCAGCGCGAGGGCGAGGGCGAGATCGTGATGAAGGACGGCTTCCGCTACAAGGGCAGCTGGAAGGCCGGAGAGATCGACGGCAAGGGCGTGGCCACCTATCCCAATGGCGATGTCTATGAGGGCGAGTTCAAGGCCGGCAAACGCCAGGGCCAGGGCACGATGCGCTACGCCTCAGGCGAGACCGCCAGCGGCACCTGGGCGGAGGGGGCGCTGACCAAGGAGACACCGGCGACGGCCCCGGCAGAGGGCGCGGGAAACTGAGGCCTGCTGCCGGTTTCGTGGACGCCGAGACAGGGTGTTGCGACGGCAAGCGGAGGTCTCTGTGGCGAGAGGGAAGTCCGGCCGGTTGACATGGGGTCGGAAACGGCGCGGGGAGGCAGCGAAGCCACCTGACGCCCGCGGTCGCCGTTTTCTCCTGCCATTCCGTTTTTCCGCTTTCCCTTTCCGCGTGGGCCCGTATAGTCCCGCGCCATGACCCGAAGCCCGAACAGATTGTCTGTCCGCCCCGGCGCCACCTCTGGCGCCCCGTCGCTTCGCGGCCTCCTGCTCCTTAGCTGCCTCTGAGCGTGCCATCCGGCGCGACCGCTCAGAGGTGCCGAGCGCCAAGGCAAGCTTAAGGATCAAAACAGAGACATATGATGACCGATCAGACCAAAAACCGTGCAGCGATTGCCGATCAGGATCGCGTGGTGATTTTCGACACGACGCTGCGCGACGGCGAGCAATCGCCGGGCGCGACGATGACCCATGACGAAAAGCTCGAAATCGCCGAGATGCTCGACGAAATGGGCGTCGACGTGATCGAGGCCGGTTTCCCCATCGCCTCCGAAGGGGATTTCGCCGCGGTGAGCGAGATTGCCCGGCGAACGAAAGGCTCGACCATCTGTGGTCTCGCCCGGGCGAATTTCAAGGATATCGACCGCTGCTGGGAGGCGGTGAAACACGCGAAATCGCCGCGTATTCATACGTTTATCGGCACCTCGCCCTTGCACCGGGCGATCCCGAACCTGGATCAGGACCAGATGGCCGAGCGGATCCATGAAACCGTGACCCACGCCCGCAACCTCTGCGACAATGTGCAATGGTCGCCGATGGACGCGACGCGGACCGAGCATGACTACCTGTGCCGTGTGGTGGAAATCGCGATCAAGGCCGGCGCGACGACGATCAACATCCCCGACACGGTGGGCTATACCGCTCCGGCCGAAAGCGCCGATCTGATCCGCATGCTGCTGGAACGGGTTCCGGGCGCGGACCAGGTCATCTTTGCAACGCACTGCCATAACGACCTCGGCATGGCGACGGCGAATTCGCTGGCCGCGGTCGTTGCGGGTGCCCGGCAGATCGAATGCACGATCAACGGCCTTGGCGAACGGGCGGGCAATACGGCGCTGGAAGAAGTGGTGATGGCGCTGAAGGTCAGGAATGACATCATGCCCTACCGCACCGGCATCGACACCACGAAGATCATGAACATCAGCCGCAAGGTGTCGACCGTTTCGGGCTTTCCGGTGCAGTTCAACAAGGCGATCGTCGGCAAGAACGCCTTTGCGCACGAAAGCGGCATCCATCAGGACGGGATGCTGAAGAATGCCGAAACCTTTGAAATCATGCGACCTTCTGACATCGGGCTGGCGGCTTCGAGCCTGCCCCTGGGCAAACATTCCGGCCGCCACGCGCTGCGCGCCAAGATGAACGAGCTGGGGTTCGATCTGGCGGACAATCAGCTGAACGATGTGTTCGTGCGGTTCAAGGCGCTGGCCGACCGCAAGAAGGAAGTCTTTGACGATGACCTTCTGGCGCTGATGAAGGATCAGGAGGCGAACACCACCAGCGACGTGCTGCAACTGAAGCGGCTCAGGGTGGTGTGCGGCACCGAAGGCCCGCAGGAGGCCGAGCTGACCATGGCGATCGACGGGGTGGATCATTCGATCGACGCGACCGGCGACGGGCCGGTGGACGCGGCCTTCAACGCGGTCAGGATGCTCTATCCGCACAATGTAAGATTGCAGCTTTATCAGGTACATGCGGTGACCGAGGGCACCGATGCGCAGGCCACGGTTTCGGTGAAGATCGAGGAGGACGGGCGCATCGCGACCGGGCAGTCGGCGGATACCGATACGGTGGTGGCGAGCGTCCGGGCCTATATCAACGCGCTGAACCGGCTGATCGTGCGGCGGACGAAAACCGCGCCGGGCGAGAATGTGAAGCAGGTCACCATGCGCGACGCGGGCTGACGGGGGCGAAATCAGAAAGCGGGCGGGCCGGCCAATTGGCCCGTCTTTTTCGTGTGTGCCAAATGTATGGCAAACGTATGGCAAGCGTATGCCTTCCGGGCCGACAGCGGGTGGCGGCGCGGGCGCTGGACTGTCGGGGGCGAACCCCGACCGGCTTCACCGCTGACGGGGCAGTGCCCAGCGGAATCCCGCAGGACCGCTGCGTTCGCCCTTTCGGACTCCCTTGCCTGTCAATATAAGAACCCCGGCCTGCGCCCGGGGCGAGTCGCGGGCCGGATAACTATTGGGGCAACAGACAGTATCATGGCATGGAATTTGGGCGGGCTCTTTTCGTCGGACATGGCGATTGACCTTGGGACGGCGAACACGCTCGTTTACGTGAAGGGCAAGGGGATCATCCTCAACGAACCTTCGGTGGTCGCCTATCACGTCAAGGACGGCAAGAAGCAGGTTCTGGCGGTGGGCGAGGATGCGAAGCTGATGCTGGGCCGCACCCCCGGCTCCATCGAGGCGATCCGCCCGATGCGCGAAGGGGTGATCGCCGACTTCGAGGCGGCGGAGGAGATGATCAAGCATTTCATCCGCAAGGTTCACAAGCGCACCCCCTTCAGCCAGAAGCCCAAGATCATCGTCTGCGTGCCGCATGGCGCGACCCCGGTTGAAAAGCGCGCGATCCGCCAGTCGGTCCTGTCGGCGGGGGCGCGGCGCGCGGGCCTGATCGCCGAGCCGATCGCGGCGGCGATTGGCGCGGGGATGCCGATCACCGATCCCACGGGGAACATGGTCGTGGATATCGGCGGCGGCACCACCGAGGTGGCGGTCCTGTCCTTGGGTGACATCGTTTATGCCCGGTCGGTCCGCGTCGGCGGCGACCGGATGGATGAGGCGATCATCAACTATCTGCGCCGGCAGCAAAATCTGCTGGTGGGCGAATCGACCGCCGAGCGGATCAAGACCTCGATCGGCACCGCGCGGATGCCGGACGACGGGCGGGGTGCATCCATGCATGTGCGCGGCCGCGATCTGCTGAACGGGATTCCGAAGGAGATCGAGATCAATCAGGCGCAGGTGGCCGAAGCCTTGGCCGAACCCGTCCAGCAGATCTGCGAGGCGGTGATGACCGCGCTGGAAACCACGCCGCCCGATCTGGCCGCCGATATCGTCGACCGGGGTGTGATGCTGACCGGAGGGGGCGCGCTTCTGGGCGAACTTGACCTTGCACTGCGCGAACAGACTGGCCTGTCGATCTCCATCGCCGATCAGTCACTGAATTGTGTGGCCTTGGGCACCGGCAAGGCGCTTGAGTATGAAAAGCAACTTAGGCACGTCATAGACTACGACAGCTGAGCCTTGATCGCGGGTCACGGACCCGCGCCCGCCCGCCAAGAGGCCGACCGTGGCACGAGACCGCAACAGCGACATTGACTATCGCGGACCGGTGCGCCGGCTTCTGCTGGCGGTGCTTGTGCTGATCTTCGGCTTCCTGTTCCTGATCTGGCGGATCGACAGCCCGAGGGTCGAGCGGTTCCGCAATGCCTTCATCGACCGGGTGGTGCCGCCGATGGACTGGGCCATGGCGCCGGTGACCAAGATCGCCGGCATGATGAGCGGTTTCCAGTCCTACGCCCGCATCTACGAGCAGAACCAGGAGCTGCGCCGCGAATTGCAGCAGATGAAGGCCTGGAAAGAGGCGGCGGTCCAGCTTGAGCAGCAGAATGCGAAACTTCTGGCGCAGAACCAGGTGCGGCTCGATCCCAAGCTGACCTCGGTTTCCGGGGTGGTGATGGCCGACAGTGGTTCGCCCTTCCGCCAGTCGGTGTTGCTGAACGTGGGGGCACGGGACGGGATCGTCGACGGCTGGGCGACGATGGACGGGCTGGGGTTGGTGGGGCGGATTTCGGGCGTCGGGCAGAATACGGCGCGGGTGCTGCTGTTGACGGATGCCTCAAGCCGGATTCCGGTGACGATCCAGCCCTCGGGACAGAAGGCGATGCTGGTCGGTGACAACAGCGCCGCACCACCCCTGGAGTTCATCGAGACGCCGGAGACGGTTGCGCCGGACGACAGGGTCATCTCCTCGGGTGATGGCGGGGTCTTCCCGGCGGGCATTCTGGTCGGAACCGTGGTCAAGACCCGCGACAACCGGTTCCGGGTGCGGCTGGCGGCGGATTATGACCGGCTGGATTTCGTGCGGGTGCTGCGCAGCCATCCGAGCGAGCGGATCAAGGAGGCGGGGGCGCTGATCCCGCCGGCGACGGCGCCCGGGCCGGGCCTGACCTACCGGATTGACAGCGGGAGCGGCGACGATGGTTGACCCGCGCACCGCCAGCCTGTGGGGCTACCGCATCCTGTTTCTCGCCCTGTCGGCGCTGATCATCGTCATGGGCCTTCTGCCCCTGTCGGCGCTGCCGTCCTCCTGGCCGCTGCCGGGGGTGGTGCTGGAGTATTTTCCCGACTGGCTGCACCCCTACGACTGGCCGGGATTCGATCTTTTGCTTGGCCTCAGTCTGGTCTGGGTGTTGCGCCGACCGGATTTCGTGCCGCTTCTGCTGCTGGCGGCGGTCTTTCTGGTCGATGATCTTCTGTCCTTCCGTCCGCCCGGGCTCTGGCCGGCGATCGTGCTTCTGGGGACGGAGTTCCTCAGGGCGCGGGAAAGTGCGACCCGGGCGCTGCCGTTCTGGAGCGAATGGGCCATGGTGGCGATGGTGGTGGGCGCGATGAGCCTGGCCTACTGGCTGATCCTGGCGCTGTTCATGGTGCCGCAGGTCGCGCTGGGGGCGCAGCTTCTTTACGCGCTGACGACGATCGCGGCCTATCCGGTTCTGGCGATGGCCATGCATTATGGACTGGGGCTTCACCGGGCGGCGCCGGGCGAGGTCGATCCCTGGGGGCAGCGGCTGTGAGGCGGGTACCGAAAATCAATCCGGAGGCGGCGCGGCAGATCAGCCGCAGGGGTCTGCTGCTGGGATCCTTGCAGGGGGTCTTCGTCGGGGCGCTGGCCTTCCGCATGCGCTATCTCCAGGTCGAGCAGGCGGACGAGTTCCAGCTTCTGGCCGACGAAAACAGCATCAAGATCCGGCTGATCCCGCCGGCGCGCGGGCTGATTCATGACCGCAAGGGTGTGCTGATTGCCGGGAACGAGCAGAATTACCGGGTGACGATCGTCCGCGAGGATGCCAGGGATGTGCCCGCCGTGATGGCGGCGCTGGCCCGGCTGATCCCGCTGAGCGACGACGATCTCAGCAAGCTGATGAAGGAGATCGAGAAGAGCAGCCCGACCTTGCCGATCACGCTGGCGGACCGGCTGACCTGGGAGGAGTTTTCGCGCGTGGCGGTGAATGCGCCGGTCCTGCCGGGGATCGCCACCGAGGTCGGCCTGTCGCGGTCCTATCCGCGGCTGGGGGATTTTGCGCATGTGCTGGGCTATGTCGGACCGGTCAGCGAATACGACCTGTCGAAAATCCCCGATCCAGACCCGCTTCTGCAGATTCCGAAGTTCCAGATCGGCAAGCTGGGTGTCGAGGCCAAGCTTGAGGAAGTGCTGCGCGGCAGCGCCGGAACGCGGCGGATCGAGATCAATTCGACCGGGCGCGAGATGCGCGAGATCGACCGGCGCGAAGGCGAGCCCGGTGCAAGTGTCCGCATGACGCTGGATGCGCGCCTGCAGAATTATGTGATGGCGCGGCTGGGCGCGGACAGTGCGGCGGCCGTGGCGATAGATGTCAATACCGGCGATATCCTGGCCATCGGTTCCGCCCCGAGTTTCGATCCGAACCTGTTCGTGCGCGGGATTTCCAGCCTGGACTACAAGGCCCTGACCGAAAATGATCGCCGCCCGCTGGCCGACAAGACGGTGCAGGGCGCCTATCCGCCGGGGTCGACCTTCAAGATGGTGGTCGCCATGGCCGCGCTCGAGGCGGGGGTCGTGACCCTCGACGAGATGGTCTATTGCCCCGGTTTCCTGAAGCTCGGCGACCGCAAGTTCAGCTGCTGGAAACGCGGCGGCCACGGCCGGGTGGCGTTGAATGCGGCGCTGGAACAGTCCTGCGACGTCTTTTTCTATGAAATCGCCCAGCGCGTCGGCATCGACAAGATCGGCGAGATGGCCAAGCGCTTCGGCATCGGCGTCAAGCAGGACCTGCCGATGTCGGCGGTCACCGAAGGCGTGGCGCCGACCAAGGCCTGGAAGCTGGCCAAGTACGGTCAGGAGTGGCGCGTCGGCGACACGCTGAACAGCGGCATCGGCCAGGGCTATGTGATGGCCTCGCCCCTGCAGCTTGCGGTGATGACCGCGCGAATTGCCTCGGGCCGCGCGATCGAACCGCAACTGATCCGCGCCATCGACGACAAGCCGTTGCCGCGGGTGGAGGCGCCGCCCCTGAAGATCGATCCGGCGCTGCTGGAGGTGGTCAGGGGCGGCATGTATGCGGTGATGAACGGCAAGAAGGGGACCGCTTCGACCAGCCGAACGGTCGACGAGACGGTGATGATGGCCGGCAAGACCGGCACCAGCCAGGTGCGCAACATTTCGGCGGCCGAACGCGCGGCGGGGGTTGTGGCGAACGAAGACCTGCCGTGGGAGCGGCGCGACCACGCCTTGTTCGTCTGTTACGCCCCCTTCGACGCGCCGAAGGTCGCGGTCGCGGTGGTGGTCGAACATGGCGGCGGCGGATCGACGGTGGCCGCGCCGATCGCGCGCGACATCCTGTTGCAGGCGCTCTATGACGGGTTCCCGCCGCTGACCGTCTATCCCGAGGGCCAAAGGGCGCGAATCAAGGAGGAGCAGGAGAGCCTGCCGCTGGCAGCCCCGGAAAGCTTCACGCAGGGCAAGTCGCGCGCATGAGTTACCTCGACTACAACCTGAAGACCATTCCGACCGGCTGGCGCAAGATCCTTTACGTGCACTGGCCGCTGGCCTTTCTTCTGGCCGCCGTGTCGTCGGTCGGGTTCCTGATGCTCTATTCGGTGGCGGGGGGCGACATCGAAACCTGGGCCGACCCGCAGATCAAGCGGTTTGCAGTCGGCATGATCGGCATGTTGATGGTGGGGTTCATCCCGATCTGGTTCTGGCGGAACATGTCGGTGGTCGCATATGTCGTGTCCGTCCTTCTGCTGGTGGCGGTCGAACTGTTCGGTTCGATGGGCATGGGGGCGCAACGCTGGCTGGAACTGGGCCCGATCCGTCTGCAGCCGTCCGAACTGATGAAGATCACGCTCGTGATGCTGCTGGCCGCCTATTACGACTGGCTGGACCCGCGCAAGATCTCGCGCCCCTTGTGGGTGGCGATTCCGGTGATCCTGATCCTGATCCCGTCGGCGCTGGTGCTGAAGCAGCCGAACCTTGGCACCACGATCCTCCTGCTGGCGGGAGGGGGCGCGGTGATGCTGGTCGCGGGGGTCAGCCTTTGGTATTTCGGCACGGTGATCGCGCTGGTGGCGGGGCTGGTTTTTGCCGTGCTTGAAAGCAAGGGCACCGACTGGCAGCTGATCGAGGATTACCAGTTCAAGCGCATCGACACGTTCCTTGATCCGGCCGCCGATCCGCTCGGCTCGGGCTATAACATCATGCAGGCCAAGATCGCGCTGGGATCGGGCGGCTGGAGCGGCAAGGGCTTCATGCAGGGCACCCAGTCGCAACTGAACTTCCTGCCCGAAAAGCACACCGACTTCATCTTCAACACGCTGGCTGAGGAATTCGGCTTCGTCGGTGGCATATCGATGCTGGCGCTCTATGTGCTGATCATCGTCTTCTGCTTTGTGTCGGCCCTGCAGAACAAGGATCGGTTCGCGGCGCTGGTGACCTACGGGATCGCCACGGCCTTCTTTCTCCTGGTTGCGGTCAACATGGGCATGGTGATGGGCATGATGCCGGTCGTGGGCGTACCCCTGCCGCTCGTCTCCTACGGGGGAACCGCGATGATCATCATGCTTCTGGGCTTCGGCCTTGTGCAAAGCGCCCATATTCACCGACCGAGGTAAGAATGACCCTTCAGATCCATTTCGCGGCAGGCGAGGCCAACTGGGCCGACTATCAAAAGCCCTTGAGGGAAGCGCTGGCCCGCGCCGGGATCGACGCGGTCCTGTCGGACCGGGCGGACGATCCGGCGGCGGTGGATTACATCGTCTATGCCCCGGCCAGCCCCTTGCGGGACTTTTCCCCCTTCACCCGTGCCAAGGCGGTGCTTTCGCTGTGGGCGGGCGTGGAGAAGATCATGCCCAATGCGACGCTGACCCAACCGCTCGCTCGGATGGTCAATGATGCGCTGACCGAGGGCATGGTCGAGTATGTGGTGGGCCATGTGCTGCGCCATCATCTGGGGATGGATGCGCATGTTCTGGGCCAGGACGGGGTGTGGCGGAACGACATCCTGCCACCGCTCGCGCGCGAACGCACGGTGGCGGTGCTGGGGCTGGGAGAATTGGGCGCGGCCTCGGCGCGGGTGCTGGCGGCGCTGAACTTCCGGGTGCTGGGCTGGAGCCGGAGCGCGAAGGAGATCGCGGGCGTCGAATGCCAGTCGGGCGAGGCCGGGCTGGACCGGGTGCTTGGCCGGGCCGAGATCGTGGTTCTGCTGATGCCGCTGACGGCGGCGACGACCAATCTGCTGGACGCGCGGCGGATCGGGCTGTTGCCGAAGGGCGCGGTGATCCTCAATCCGGGGCGCGGCGGGCTGATCGACGATGATGCACTTCTGGCGGCGCTGGATGGGGCCCATGTCGGGCACGCAACGCTCGATGTGTTCCGGGTGGAGCCTTTGCCCGCCGATCATCCCTATTGGGCGCATCCGCGCGTGACGGTCACGCCGCATATCGCCGCCGACACGCGGGTGCCGAGCGCCTGTGCGAAGCTGGTCGAGAATATCCGGCGGGGGGAGGCGGGATTGCCGTTCCTTGATCTCGTGGACAAGGCGCGCGGTTACTGAGGTTCCTCAGCGCAGGCGGGGCGGGCGGGCCGGATCGGAGCCGGGCGCCTGTGGCGCGAGCGGATCAGACGGCGCCACCGGCCGCGAGAGGGGAACCGGCACCGCGAGAAGCGGCAGGCCCAGCGCGCGGCATTCGGTTCCGGACAGGAAGAGGAGCGAAAAGGCCGAAGGGTCCGCGCCGGAAAAGGCCAGGGCCTCGGCCCCGGCCTTGGCCAGCGCTTCCTCCGTCCCCGGGGCGGGGTCGGCGATCACCAGAAACTGCATGGAAGTGCCGTCGTCGGAGCGGGCGGTCGCCAGCCAGCCCTGCGTGGCCAGTGCGCCCAGGCCGGACAGAAGTCCGGCGATCCGGGGCGCAAGCGCCGGGTCGGCGGGCGCGGCCCAGCCGGTCGGGCGCGCCGTCGCCGGTTCGGGGGACTGCGACAGAAGGTCGGCCAGCCAGTCGACGGCGGAGGCGGGCAGGAGAAAGGCCCGGTCGTCGGACCCGAGGTTGACCCCGAGCCCGATCCCCTGTCCGGCCAGCAGGGTGAGGATGACCCGGCCCGGCAGCGCGGCATAGGGCAGCGGACCATCGGCGAAGGCGGCCAGCCGTTCTTCGCCGTCGAAGGCCAGAACCACCGGGCCGTCCGACAGGTCGAGAACACGGGGCGCGAGATCGTCGCCTTGGGGTTCGTGGTCCAGGAGAAGGCAAAGCTCCGCCCCGGCGAGCCGGTGATAATAGGCAAGCCGCGCCGTCGCATCCTCCGGCCGGGCGGAGAGGGCGCGGTGGGCGCGGTCGAGGGGGGTTTCGTCAGTCATCGGCGAGAGCCTTCCTCAGCGCGGCGCGGGCTTCGGGCAAAAGCTCGGCCGCGAACCAGGGATTGGATTTCAGCCAGCCGGTATTGCGCCAGGACGGATGGGGCAAGGGAAATGTCGCGGGTGCGCGGTCGCGCCAGCGGGCGACGGTGGCCGTGACCCCGCCCCTCGTCGCCGCCGCCCCCAGATGCCAGCGCTGGGCATGGCCGCCGACCAGCAGGGTCAACCGCAGGTCGGCGAGCCGGTCGAGCAGCGCCTGCCGCCAGGTGGCGGCGCAGACGGCGGGCGGAGGCAGGTCGGCCCCGCGGGCGTCGTAACCGGGAAAGCAGAAGGCCATGGGCAGGAAACCGATCCGCCGGTCCTGCCAGAAGGTTTGTTCGTCCAGCCCCAGCCACTCGCGCAGGCGGGCACCGGACGGGTCATCGAACGGCCGGCCCGAGGCATGGACGCGGGCACCCGGCGCCTGTCCGGCGATCAGGACACGCGCGCGTGGTCCGAGCCACAGGACCGGGCGCGGTTCGTGTGCCGTCGCCGTGGCGGCGAACCGGTCCGCGCAGAGCCTGCAGCCGCGCACCCGTTGGAAGAGATCATCATCCGGCATTGCAGGCGCATTTACGCCACTGGCGGCAGTCCCTGCAACTTGCCCTGCCTCTCCCCATCCCCTAAGTCGGAATGAAGAAGAGGAAGAGGCCCTACATGTATCGTGTCTGGAACTATGTTTCGAGCTATTCGCTGCTTCTGGTCATCGGCGCAGGGATTGCGCTGCTCTGGGCGAACCTCGACCCGGAGAGCTACCAGGCGCTGATTCATTATGTGCTGATCGACGATTTCCTGATCGGCGAGCCGACGCCGGAGGGCGGCTCGATCCAGCACACGCTGACATTGCAATTTCTGGTCAACGACGTCCTGATGGCCTTCTTCTTCGCGATTGCCGCCAAGGAGGTCTGGGAGGCGATCATCCTTGAGGAAGGATCGCTGAGGGGCCGCAGGGCGCTGACCCCGCTGGTCGCGACGTTGGGCGGCATGGTCGGCCCGGTAACCGTCTATCTGGGGCTGGCGGCGGCGACGGGCCTGTTCGAGACCGTGGCGCAAGGCTGGGCGATCCCCACGGCGACCGACATCGCCTTTTCCTATCTGGTCGGACGGATGATCTTTGGCGCGGGCCATCCGGCGATCCGGTTCCTGCTGCTCCTGGCGATTGCCGACGACGCGCTGGGGCTGATCATCCTGGCGGTCTTCTATCCGCAGGGTGCGCTGGCGCCTGAATGGCTGCTGCTCTCGCTCGGGGCGGCGCTGGCGGTCTATGTCCTGTTCAACTGGCTTCCGGTCGCGCTGGACCGGGATAACCTGCTCAAGCCCAACGCCACCTGGGTGCGCAAGAAACTGTCGTTCTGGCCCTATCTGATCGCCGGCGCGCTGAGCTGGTATGGTTTTCAGGAGGCGGGCATTCACCCGGCGCTGGGGCTTTTGCCGATCATTCCGACCATTCCGCATGCCGATCGGGCATTCGGGGTCTTTGCCGAGGCCGAACAATATCTGACCGACCTTCTGAACCGGATCGAGCATATGCTGAAGGTTCCGGTCGAGATCGTCCTGTTCCTTTTCGGCCTGTTCAATGCCGGGGTGGCGTTCAGCGCCATTTCCGCCCCGACCTGGCTGGTGCTGGCCGGGCTTCTGATCGGCAAGCCGGTCGGCATCTTCCTGTTCGGCTGGTTCGCGGTGCGGGTGCTGCGGCTTGGCCTGTCGGACGGGATGCGTATGGCCGATCTGTTCGTGATCGGCTGCGTTGCGGCGATCGGCTTCACGGTGGCGCTGTTCATCGGCTCGGTCGCGTTCCCGGCCGGTCCGGTGCAGGATGCCGCGAAGATGGGCGCGCTGTTCAGCTTTGCCGCCGCCGGAATGGCCCTGCTTGCCGGGCGGGCGACGGGGGTGCGGAAAGTCGCGGGCTGATCCGGCGGAGGGAAGGCCGGGCGGGATTTCCTCCGCCATGTCCTGTGGCCGCCATTGAAACGAGGGTGATGTTCGCCGCATAGTGGCGGCGGACCGCTGTAGGCGTGTCGTTAACTTTACGCGCTTACTGATCAGGTGCCGGTCTAGATGGGTCGCAATGCTTGAGTTCGTCAATGTCAGCAAGTCCTTCTGGACCGGACGCCAGCGCAAGGTGATCCTGGACCGCGCCTCTTTCCGGGTGGAGCTTGGCAATTCGGTGGGCATTCTGGCGAAGAATGGCGCGGGCAAGACCACGATCATCAACATGATGGCAGGGCTGGAAAAGCCCGACGAGGGGATCGTGCGCAAAAGCTGCCGGGTGTCCTTTCCGCTGGGCTTCATGGGCGGGGTGCACAATGCCCATACCGCGCGGGAGAATGCGCGCCATATCGCCGGGCTTTACGGCCTTGATCCTGACTATGTCGAAGCCTTCAGCCGCTGGGTCTGCGGGCTGGACGAATATTTCGACATGCCGCTGTCGACCTTCAGTTCCGGCATGCGGGCGCGGTTCAGCTTCTCGCTCATGCTCGCGCTGGAGTTCGACATCTACCTGATCGACGAAGGGATGCCGGCGACGGTGGACGTCGAGTTCAACCGGAAGGCCGGAACGGTTCTCAAGGAGCGGCTGCAGAAATCAACGGTGATCGTCGTGTCGCATCAGATGTCGACGCTGGAGCGGTTCTGCACGACGGCGGCGGTGCTTGATCAGGGTCGGCTGACCTTCTACGACACTCTTGAAGAAGCAAAGTGGCATTATGAGCACGCCGCCTAAGGCCCGCAGGTTCCGCACACGCAGCGTGATGGCGCCGGTTCCGGCGCAACCGGCCGTCGCGCCGGAACCGGCGGCCGACATGCCGTTCGCGCCCGCGGCCGAAGACGACGGGTTTGGCGGGCTGACCATGTTCCAGAGCCGGCGCGCGGGTTCGGCGGCCGCCGCCGCGGGTAGCAGCGACAGGTCCGGTGCGCCGACCGACGCCGATCTGGCGGCTGTGCGGGCCGAGGGGCTGACAGCACGGCAGCTGCGGCTGGCCCGCCGGGTGGCGCTGCGCAACGGCATCAGCGCCGAAAGCGACGAAGCGGCCGTGGTGCTGCTGCGGCGCAAGGGGATCGACCCGTTCCGTCACGAACTGGGCGAGGATCTGGTGATCGGCACCGGCCTGACGGTGGCGGCCGAAGGCGGCGCGGCACCGGCGCGGCCCAAACAGACGCTGCCCTCGACCGAAGTGTTGAGCGAGAATGAACGCGCGCGTGCCATCATCGACATGCAGCGCGATATCGTGCGTCGCCGTCGGCGCAATTTCGGCATGCTGATGGCGCGGCTGGCGTTTTTCGTGTTTCTGCCGACGCTCGTGGCGGGGTGGTATTATTACCGGCTGGCCACGCCGATGTTTGCCACGAAATCCGAATTCCTGATCCAGCAGGCCGAATCGCAGGGCGGGGCGGGGCTCGGCTCGCTGTTCCGGGGGACGCAGATTGCCACCTCGCAGGATTCGATCGCGGTGCAGAGTTACCTGCAGTCGCGCGACGCGATGCTCAGGCTTGATGCGGCGCTGGGGTTCAAGGCGCATTTCGCTCAGGGCGACATCGACGGGCTGCAAAGGCTGGCGGCGGATGCCTCGAACGAGGACGCCTACAAGCTTTACCGGCGGAACGTGAAGATCGGATATGACCCGACCGAGGGCATCGTGAAGATGGAGGTGATCGCCGCCGATCCGGCCACCAGCGAGGCCTTCGCCAAGGCGCTCCTGTCCTTCGCCGAAGAGCAGGTCGACCAGCTGACCCAGCGCGTGCGCGAGGACCAGATGAAGGGCGCGCGCGAAAGTTACGCGGAAGCCGAAGTCAAGGTGCAGCAGGCCGAGGGCAAGGTTCTGGAATTGCAGGAAAAGCTTGGCGTTCTGGATCCGAAGGCCGAATCCGCCGCCTCCATGACCGAAGTGGCGCAGCTTGAGACGCTGTTGCGGGAGAAGCAGCTGGAGCTCGATCAGCTTCTGGACAACCAGAAGCCGAACCGGGCGCGGGTCGACGGGGTGCGCGGCGACATGCAGCGGCTGGAGGCGCAGATCGCCGACCTCAGGTCACGCATGACCGGCGGCGAGGGCGGGACCCTGTCGCTGGCGCGGATCACCGGCGAGCTGAGGATCGCGGAGACGGAGTTGCAGACCCGGCAGGCGATGCTGGCGCAGGCGCTGCAACAGCAGGAAACGGCGCGCATTGAAGCCAACCGCCAGGTTCGCTATCTGTCGACCAGCGTTTCGCCGATCGCGCCGGACGAAGCGACCTATCCCAAGGCCTTCGAGAATACCGCGCTGGCCTTCATGATCTTCGCGGGCATCTATCTGATGCTGTCGCTGACCGCTTCCATCCTGCGCGAGCAGGTGACTGCCTGAGGACCGGACATGACCCAGATGAAGGAGGTGACCATCGGCAAGCTGGTCACCGGCAACGACAGGCCGCTGACGATCATCGCCGGACCCTGCCAGCTGGAAAGCGCCGACCACGCGCAGATGATCGCCGGGCGGCTGGCCGAGGCCTGTCGCGCGGCGGGCGCGCAATATGTCTTCAAGGCGAGTTACGACAAGGCCAACCGCACCTCGCTCAAGGGCGTGCGGGGGCCGGGGATCGACGCCGGGCTGAAGGTGCTGGAGGGTGTGCGCAAGGCGATCGGCGTGCCGGTGCTGACCGATATCCACGATGCGGAGCAGGCCCGGCTGGCGGGGGCGGTCGTCGATGTGATCCAGATCCCGGCCTTCCTGTGCCGGCAGACCGACCTCCTGCTGGCGGCGGGTGAAACCGGGGCGGTGGTCAACATCAAGAAGGGGCAGTTCCTGGCGCCCTGGGACATGGACAACGTGGCGGCCAAGGTGGCCTCGACCGGGAATGAGCGTATCCTTCTGACCGAACGCGGGGTTTCGTTCGGCTACAATACGCTGGTGGCCGACATGCGGTCTTTGCCGACCATGGCCAAGACCGGCTATCCGGTGATCATGGATGCCACCCATTCGGTGCAGCAGCCGGGCGGCCTTGGCGGATCGACCGGAGGTCAGCGCGAGTTCGCGCCCGCGATGGCGCGGGCCGCCGTCAGCCTTGGCATTGCCGGGGTCTTCATCGAAACGCACGAGGAACCGACCCGTTCGCCCTCCGACGGGCCGAACATGGTCTATCTGGACCAGATGCCGCGATTGATCGACAGGCTGATGGCGCTCGACCGGATCGCCAAGGCCGACCCGATCCGGGTCTGATCAGACCGCCTGACCGGCGGCCCAGCCCGACGACCAGGCCCACTGAAAATTGTAGCCACCGAGCCAGCCGGTCACGTCCACCACCTCGCCGATGAAATGAAGCCCCGGCACGGCGCGGGCCTGCATCGTGCGGGCGTCGAGCGCATCGGTGTCGACGCCGCCCAGCGTCACCTCGGCGGTGCGGTAGCCTTCGCTGCCGACCGGGCGCACCTGCCAGCGGTGGACGGCGTCGCCGATCCGCCCGATCACCTCGTTCTTCTGGTCGGCGAGGTTGCCGGTCACGCCCAGCTTTTCGATCAGGGTCACGGCCAGCTTCTCGGGCAGGAAGCGGGACAGCGCCCTGGCGACCGACTGGCGCCCGCTGGCCGATCGCGCCGCCTTCAGTCCGGCGGCCACGTCCTGCCCGAAGGCCAGGTCGACGGTGATCATGTCGCCCTCGCGCCAGTAGGAGCTGATCTGCAGGATCGAGGGGCCGGAGAGACCGCGGTGGGTGAACAGGAGCCCCTCGGTGAAGCCGGTCCTGCCGTGGCTGACCCGCGCCGTGACCGACAGGCCCGCCAGATGTCTCGACTGGGCGAGATCCTGTTCGGCGAAGGCCAGCGGCACCAGCGCCGGCCGGACCGGGCGGAGGGGCAGGCCGAAGTCTTCGGCGATCTGATAGCCCAGGCCGGTCGCGCCCATCTTCGGGATCGACTTGCCGCCGGTCGCCACCACCAGGCTTTCGGTGCAGATTGCGCCCTGATCGGTGCCGACCTGAAAGGTGCCGTCCCGCCGCACCGACCGGACGGCGCAGCCAAGCCGCAGCGATACCCCCGCCTCGGCCATGTCGCGCAGGAGCATCGCGGTGACCTGGGTGGCGCTGCCATCGCAGAACAGTTGCCCGAGCGTCTTTTCGTGCCAGGCGATCCCGGCGCGGTTCATCCGGGTTATGAAGTCCTGCGGGGTGAAGCGGCGGAGCGCCGACAGGGCAAAGCGCGGATTGGCCGACAGGAACCGTTCGGGCGCCACGGTCAGGTTGGTGAAGTTGCAGCGCCCGCCGCCGGAGATGCGGATCTTCTCGCCCGCCGCGCGGGCGTGATCGAGCAGCATCACCCGCCGCCCGCGCCGCGCGGCCTCGATGGCGCACATCATGCCGGCCGCGCCGGCCCCCAGGACAAGGACTTCGGTTTTCATCCCGCCCCGATACTGGCGCGGCGAGCGCCGATCAATGCAAATCAACGCCTTTTTGGCTTGCAGCCCGGTGGCAGCTTGGTTATGAACCGGCCCGAGTTGGGGCGTCGCCAAGTGGTAAGGCATCGGTTTTTGGTACCGACATACCTAGGTTCGAATCCTAGCGCCCCAGCCAGCCACTTCCACTGACAGAGACATCTGACGGTTGACGCTGGAATAGCGCGCGATTTCTGGGGCTTTGCAGGGCGCGCGAAAGAACCGAGACCGCGAATACGCGTGAACGGGTGGCTGTTGTCGCCCCTGTCTCAGAGTGCCGATTTCCCGTCTGGCGTTTGCGGAAGTACGATGCCGTTCGCTTCGCTGGCAGTTTGCGGCGCTGGATCAGAGGGTTGCGATGATGGCGCGTTGTTCGGTCCATTCCATCGGCATTGAGTGACGGAAGATCCACTTTGAGGTTAG
>CAZRKU010000050.1:0-21002 GCA_964600685.1 uncultured Frigidibacter sp.
CATCGGATCGACGTCGCGATAGTCCGACACGTCATAGCCGAAGTCCTTCATCGGCGAGGTGAAGAAGGGTGAAATCCAGATCGCATCCGCGCCGAGGCCAGCGATATGGTCCAGCCTCTGGGTGATGCCCGGCAGGTCGCCGATCCCGTCGCCATTGGTGTCTTGATAGCTGCGCGGATAGATCTGATAGATCACCGCCCCCCGCCACCAGTCGGCGGCCCCCGGAAGCTGGCGGTTTTTCACTGCGGACCTCGCATTCATGGCGGACCTCATTTCACCGAGCCGGCCAGAAGGCCGCGCACCAGGTATTTCTGCAAGACGAAAAAGACGAGGATCGGCACGGCGATCGACACGAAGGCCGAGGCCGCCAGGATTTCCCAGTCCCCGCCGCGCGAACCGAGAAGGTTCACCAGACGGCCGGTCAGCACCAGCTTGTCATCCTGCGGGCCAAGGAAGACGAGGGCGACCAGCAGGTCGTTCCAGGTCCAGAGAAACTGGAAGATGGCAAAGCTCGCCAGTGCCGGGAAGGACAGGGGCAGGACGATCCGGGTGAAGATCTGGAAGTCGGTCGCCCCATCCACCCGCGCGCTTTCCATGATCTCGCGCGGCAGCCCGGCCATGTAATTGCGCAGAAGATAGATGGCCAGCGGCAGGCCGAAGCCGGTATGCGCGAGCCAGATGCCGATATAGCTTTTCGGATCGAACCCCAGCTTCTGCCCGGCGGAATTGTAAAGCGTGAGCAGCGGGATCAGCGACATCTGCAAGGGCACGACGAGAAGCCCCACCACCGCCGCGATCAGGAGCGCCCGGCCCGGAAACTGCATCCAGCTGAGCGCATAGGCCGCGAAGGCCGCGATCAGGATCGGGATGACGGTCGAGGGGATGGCGACCGTGGCGGAGTTCAGGAAAGAGCGCCCCAACCCCTCGGCGGTCAGGACCGAACGGTAATTGTCGAAGGTGAAGCGTGGCGGCACGGCGGCTGTGTAGAAGATGCGCTGCCCGCGCCGGTCCTTGAAGCTTTCCGGCCCGGACAGGACATAACCCCCATCTTCCGCGACGGTCAGGCTGGCGCCATCGCCAAGATCGGCAACCTCGCCCGGCGGGAAGGCGTCAGGCGCCTTGGAGTTGAAGCCGAAGGCCGCGATCCGGCCGCCCCGCCCCTCGAATACCGTGCCGGTCAGGGTATAGAGCCCGCCCGCCAGCACCTCGCCCGCGCCCTCCGGCGCGCGGACCATGTCGCTCTGGGTCGACGTGCCAAGCGCCGTCCACCAGCCGGAGGCGGTGATCTGGTCCTTGTCGCGGAAGGACGTAATGAGAAGCCCGAGCGTCGGCAGCGTCCACAGCAGGACGAACAGCGCGACCGACAGATGAACCGCCCAGCGCAGGGGATTGTTCGCCATCTCAGCGGCCCTCCATCTCGGCACGGGCATTGCGGATGTTCCAGACCATGATCGGGATGACGAGGATCATGATGACGATGGCAATCGCCGCGCCGCGCCCGAAATCGCCGCCGCCGCGGAACATCCAGTCGAACATCAGGTTGGCGAGCACGTTGGAATTCCACTGGCCGTTGGTCATGGCCAGGACGATGTCGAAGACCTTGAGCACCGTGATGGTGATCGTCGTCCAGACGACGGCGATCGTGCCCCAGATCTGCGGCACCATGATCCTGAAGAAGATCTGGATGCCGTTCGCACCGTCCAGCACCGCCGCCTCGATGGTTTCTTCCGGGATGCCGCGCAGGGCGGCCGACAGGATGACCATGGCAAAGCCGGTCTGGATCCAGATCAGGATCACCATCAGGAAGAAATTGTTCCAGAACGGCAGCGCGATCCAGGCCTGCGGATCCGCCCCGAACCAGGTGACGAGGGCATTCAGGACCCCGATCTGTTCGGATCCTTCGGATCGGTAATCATAGACGAATTTCCAGATCACCGCCGCGCCCACGAAGGAAATCGCCATCGGCATGAAGATCAGCGATTTGGCCAGATTGCCCCAGGCAATCCGGTCGGTCAGCGCGGCGGCGAGCAGACCGAGGAAGGTCGACGCCGCAGGCACGACGAGAAGCCACAGGAAATTGTTGAAGATCGATTCCCGGAAGCCAGGATCGGACAAAAGCCAGCGATAGTTCGCCACACCGACGAAATCCTGCCCCGCCTTGTCCTGGAACGACAGCCAGAGCGAGGCGATCACCGGATAGACCAGATAAAGGGCCAGGGCGACCACTGCCGGGCCAAGAAAAAGCCAGGGGCGGATCAGACCGGCGCGGGCGATGTTGCGCCCGTTGCGGATGCGATCTTCGGTGCGGATCGGCAAAAGCCGGTCAAGGCACCAGTTCGCCCCCCAGAACCAGGTCACCGCGCCGAAAATGCCGATGATGATCGTGGCCAGTGCCGTCAGCAGCTGTTCCATGTTCCCCTCCCGAAAGACCGGGGGCGCGGACGCCCCCGGCAGGTCACTCGCCCAACGTCACGGGTGAAACCTTATCGGCCGCCGATCACTTGATCGCGTCCCACTCCGCCTGAATGCCTGCGGCGACATCGGCGGCCGGCTTTCCGCCGGCATAATCGACCATGCCGGTCCAGAAGGCCCCCGCGCCGATCTTGCCCGGCATCAGGTCCGACCCGTCGAAACGGAAGGTCGTCGCGCCCAGAAGGATCTCGCCCTGCTTCTTCAGCGCCGCATTGGCGTAAGCTTCAGGGTTGACCGACTTCATCGGCGTCAGGAAGCCCGATTGCGCCATCCAGACCTCATGGGCGATCGGGGTTTTCAGAAACTCGATGAAGGCGCGCGAAGCATCACTGTCCCTGGTGATCATCGCCAGCGTGCCTGCGCCCAGAACCGGCTTGCCGAGGTCCTTGCCGTCATAGGCGGGCAGGTAGAAGAAATCCGCATCCGTTCCCAATTCCGTCCCCTCGGGGAAGAAGGACGGAATGAACGACGCCTGGTGATGCATGTAGCACTTGGGCGGCGAGGCAAAGAGCCCCTTGGGGCTGTCGCGGAAGTCTGTCGTGGCGACAGCCGCGGCGCCGCCGTCGACAAAGGCGTCATTGCGCGCGAACCAGCCGAATTCGTCAATCGCGGTCACGACCGCCGGATCGCCGAAGGGCAGTTCGTTGGTGACCCATTTGTCATAGGTGTCGGGCGATGCCGTGCGCAGCAGCATGTCTTCAACCCAGTCGGTCGCGGGCCAGCCGGTCGCACCCCCCGAACCCAGACCGATGCACCAGGGCGTGCCGCCATCGGCGACGATCCGTTCGGTCAGCGCCTTCAGTTCCTCCATCGTCTGCGGCACTTCATAGCCGGCATCCTCGAAGTTCTCGGGCACATACCAGACCAGCGATTTCACATCGATCTTGTAGGGGAAGGCATAGAGCGCCGGCGCGCCGTCCTTGCCCTTGTAGGTGCCAAGACCGACCCAGCTGTCGCCCGCGGCGTAATTGTCCTTCAGCCATTGGGTCGTTTCATCCCCCAGCGGCGCCAGGAGGCCCTTCGACGCCAGATCGGCGATCAGGCCGGGCTGCGGCAGGACCGCGATGTCGGGCGGGCTGCCCGCCTGCGTGTCGATCACGATCTGCTGTTCATAGTTTTCCGACGAGGAATAGTTGACCGTCACCCCGGTAGCCGCGGTGAAATAGGCCAGAACACTTTCGACCAGCGCCTGATCCTCGCCCCGCCACGGGCCGAAGACAGTCAGGGTCTGCCCGTCAAGGTTGTATTTGTCGGAAAATTCGGTGAAACTGGCCCAGTTGAACCTTGCATCCTCGCCCGGCACGAATTTCAGCTCCTGCGCCGACAGCGCACCCGCACAAAGCGCCAGAATCGCGGCGCTCGTCAGAAATCGGGTCATGTGATCCTCCCAGATCGGCAACCATCCCCCCAGGCGCAGTGGAATCAGATTCAAAGCGCTTTGGATGCGCGACCATCGGTCGATTTTTCCATCCTGTCAACGCAAATCCACGCTTTCCGGCGCAATTCCGGGCCGACGGTATCCAGTTCACCGTTGACGAAACACCGAAGCCGCGGCTAGGTTCCCCTGAATTCAAAACGCTTTGAACGGCAAGATGAACCTGAAGCAGCTGTCCGCAGAACTCGGCCTGTCACAGACAACGGTGAGCCGCGCGCTGAACGGATTCCCCGAAGTCAACGAAGCGACCCGCACCCGCGTCGCGGAGGCGGCGCGCAAGCATGGCTACCGGCCGAACACGCGCGCCCGCAGCCTGGCCACCGGCCGCGCCATGGCGATCGGCCATGTCATTCCCGTCTCGACCCGGCATGAAATCGTGAACCCGATCTTTGCGGATTTCATCGCCGGCGCCGGCGAAGTCTATACGGCCAACGACTATGACATGGTCCTGTCCGTCGTCACCGATGCCGACGAAGGCGACGCCTATCGCAAGCTGCGGGCCAAGGGAACGATTGACGGGGTGATCGTCCACGGGCCGAAGGTGAACGACCCGCGCATCGCGCTCCTGACCGAGATCGGCCTGCCCTTCGTTGTCCACGGTCGCTCCAGCGAGGTCGCGGAGCCCTACTCGTGGCTCGACGTGAACAACCGGCGCGCCTTTCACCGGGCGACCGACTTCCTGCTTGATCTGGGCCATCGTCGGATCGCCCTGCTGAACGGTCTTGAGGACATGGACTTCGCCCACCGACGGCGCGCAGGATATGAGACCGCGCTGGCCGAGCGCGGTATCCCCTCCGACGGCGCGCTCATGACCTCCTCCGAGATGACCGAAGGGGCAGGCTACGATGCTGCAAGCAGAATGCTCGCCTCGGCCGACGCCCCGACCGCCTTCCTGGCCTCGTCTCTCATTTCAGCCATGGGCGTGCGCCGGGCGCTGGAGAATGCGGGCCTGAAGCTCGGGCGCGACATATCGGTCGTGACCCATGATGACGAGTTGAGTTACCTGCGCAACGGCGCGGAACTGCCGATCTACACCGCCACCCGGTCGTCGGTGCGCGAGGCCGGGCGCCTGGCCGCGCAGATGCTGCTGGACCGGATCAGCGATCCCGCAGGCGGGCATCGTGACCTGCTTCTGGAAGCGTCGCTGGTGGTGGGCCAGTCGACCGGCCCCGCACCGCGCCGGGGCGGCTGATGGCGACGCTCGGGCGGACGCGCGCCGACTTTCCGCCGGGGTTCCTGTTCGGGACCGCCCCCTCGGCCTATCAGATCGAGGGATCCGCCTTTGGCGGGGCAGGCCCGTCGCACTGGGACACGTTCGCCGCCCATCTCGATGCGGTGCGCGCCGCCATCGCACAGGGGGTCAACCTGCGCGGGTTCTACGACTGGTCGCTCTTGGACAACTGCGAATGGGCCTTTGGCTTTGAAAACCGCTCCAGCCTTGCCCATGTCGATTTCGAAAGCTTGAAGCGCACCCCGAAATGGTCCTATCAGGCGCTGACAGCACTGCTGCGCCAATAGGGATGAACAGCCCGCGATGACCCATTCCGCCGACCTTCCCGTCATCCTGGCCGACATCGGCGGCACGAACACGCGCGTGGCGCTGGCACGGGGCGGCGTGGTGGCGCACGACAGCATCCGCCGCTTTGCCAATGCAGAGCATGACGGCCTTCCCGCCATTCTGAGAGCCTATCTCGCCGAGCGGGGCGTCCGGCGCTGCGCTGGGGCTTGCGTGGCCGCCGCCGGACCGGTGCAGGACGGTGTGGCGGAAATGACCAACCTCGCCTGGCGCATCACGCCCGAAGACGTGCGCGGCGCAACCGGCGCCGCGACGGTCGCCCTCCTGAACGACCTTCAGGCCCAGGGCCACGCCCTCGACCGGCTGCCCGCACAGAGTCTGCGCACGATCCTGCCCGGCGCCCTGCCCGCCCGGCCCGGCCCGCGCCTTGTCGTCGGCGTCGGCACCGGCTTCAATGCCGCCCCGGTCCACCGCACCCGAACCGGCATACTGGTCGCCGCGTCGGAATGCGGACACCAGAGCCTGCCGGTGCGCACCGATACCGATCTGCGACTCGCGCGCTTCGTCGAGGAGGCGCATGGCTTTGCCGGGGTGGAAGATGTGCTGTCCGGTCGCGGACTGGAACGGCTTTTTGCCTTTCACGCGCTTGAGGCCGGCCAGCCTGCCACCCTCTCGGCCGCGACGATCATGGACCGGATCGCATCCGGCACCGACCCGTCCGCAATGCGCGCCTGCACCAGCTTCGTGACGCTTCTGGGCCGCACGGCCGGCGATCTGGCGCTGACCCATCTGCCCTTCGGCGGCCTTTTCCTGGTGGGCGGCGTCGCGCGGGCCTTCACCCCCTATCTGGGCCAGGGCTTCACGCAGGCCTTCCGCGACAAGGGACGATTCTCGGCCTTCATGGATGATTTTCCCGTGCAGGTGATCGAGGATGACTATGCCGCGCTGGAAGGCTGCGCGGCGCACCTGCAAGCGGAAATGACCGCCTGAAGTCATCAAGGCAATCTTAACCGCCCGGCCTTAGCGTCTGTCACGGAAGCAACGCGGCGGAAGAGATGGGCGATTCTCTCAGTGCTGGTCACCAACCCTGCCTGAAACTGCCGCGCAGGCTGGATCTGACGGCCGCGCGGCGGCTCAAGGCAGATCTGCTTGCCCTGTCCGGCCGGCCCCTGCGCCTGGACGCCGCCGAAGTGACACATCTGGGCGGGCTCTGCCTTCAGTTGCTGCTGGCCGCGGCCAACCACTGGCACCTTTCGGGGCAGCCGCTGGCGATCGAACCGCGCTCGACCGCGTTCGACGCTGCCCTGACGGCATTCGGCATCGACCGTTCGACCCTGGAACAGCGGGGGTACGCATGACCATCCGGGTGCTCGCCGTCGACGACAGCCGCACGATCCGTGACCTTCTGGCCCATGCCCTGCACCGGGCCGGCTATCAGGTGACGCTTGCCGAAGACGGGCAGGACGCGCTCGACCGGCTGGAGGACGCCGCTCCCGATGCCATCATCTCCGACATCAACATGCCCAGGCTGGATGGCTTCGGGCTGATACAGGCGCTGCGCCGGAAGGAGCGTTACCGCGCAATCCCGATCCTGGTCCTGACCACCGAAAGCGCGCCGGAACTGAAGGCGCGGGCACGCGCCGCCGGTGCGACCGGCTGGATCGTCAAGCCGTTCGAGCCGGACAAACTTGTTCAGGCGTTGCAAATGATCACGGGCTAGCGCTCCGATGCATGTGCCCGACCCGCTCGATGACATCCGTTCGGGCTTCTTCGCCGAATGCGAGGAGTTGCTGGAACGGCTGCTGGACGCGCTTGCCGATCCCGGCCTGCTGGATCAGACCGGCGACGCCATCCACCGGGCATTTCGTGCGGTTCACACGATCAAGGGTGGCGCGGCATCACTGGGTTACGACGCGCTGACGGTTGAGGCACATGGGTTTGAAAGCCATCTGGACCAAATCAGGTCAGGTTCGGTTACGTTCAGGGCCAAGGATCATTCGCGTCTCCTTGCCGCGGCCGACCGGCTTGCCGCCGAAATTGCGGCGGCCGCTGAAAGCCCGAGGACAACTGCACCGCTCCCGAACAGGGCATCCCCCGTGGACGGGGGCCGCGCCGATGCCGGCTGGTCGGTCCGGTTCAAACCTTCGGCCGCCCTCTATGCGACCGGCAACGAGCCGCTTCACATCCTGAACCAACTGGCCGCCCGGGGTGAAGGGACAGTCATCTGCGATCCTTCGGCTCTTCCGCCACTCGGCGAACTCGATCCGGAAACGGGTTATCTTTCCTGGACCGTCTCTTTGCCCGCCAGCGTCGGCGAAGCGGCGATTCACGAGGCGTTCGGCTTCGTCGACGACCTGTGCGAGCTTGCCATCGGGCGGCGGGACGCCGCGATCACCTCCCCCTCCCCGCTGACAACCATGCCTTCGGGCGCACCCGAGGCACCCACGGTGCGGGTCGATCTCGGTCGGGTCGACAGGTTGATGAACCTGGTCGGTGAACTGGTCATCGGGCAATCCGTGCTGGCGAACACTCTCTCCGGCGCGGGGCTGGAACGCCACTCCTCCGCCCTGCTGGCGCTCGACGCGCAGGCCGCGCTGGTCCGCGAACTGCAGGAGGCGGTCATGGCGATCCGCACCCAGCCCATCAAGCCGCTCTTTCAGCGCATCGCCCGCGGCTTGCGCGAAGCGGCTGGAAAACTCGGAAAATCGGCCCGGCTCGTGTGCGAGGGCGAGGGGACCGAGGTTGACCGCGCCGTGATCGAACAGCTGGCCGAACCCCTGACCCACATGATCCGCAACGCAGTCGACCACGGGCTTGAGGTCCCGGCCGACCGGCGCGCGGCCGGAAAGCCGGAAACCGGCGAAATCCGGCTGGTCGCGGCCAACCGTTCGGGCCGGTTCGTCATCGAACTGGCCGACGACGGTGCCGGGATCGACCGCCCGCGCGTGCGCGACATCGCCGTCGCGCGCGGGCTGATCACGGCGGACCGCACCCTGAGTGATGCCGAGACCGACGCCCTGCTGTTCGAGCCCGGCTTTTCCACCGCGCGGGATGTGACGGCGCTTTCCGGGCGAGGGGTCGGAATGGATTCGGTGCGCAGCACACTCGGCCAGATCGGCGGGCGGATCAGCATCGCCTCGACCCCCGGCGCCGGCACGCGCTTCACCCTGTCCATGCCGCTCACCCTCGCCGTCCTTGAGGGGCTGCTGGTCTCGGTCGCGGGACACAGGCTGGTCATACCGTTGACGTCCACCTTGGAAACGGCCCCCTCCGGCGCGCTGGAGGTGCGGAGGGAACTCGCCGGCACGCCGCTTGTCCGCCTCGGGAATCGCCACGTGCCGCTGATCGACGCGGGTCAGCTTCTCGGTCTGGGCCGGCCAGCCGCTGCCGCAACGGAAAACCGGATCGCAGTCCTGATCGCCGACGAGGATGACCGGCGGATCGCGCTCCTGGTCGACGACGTTCTGGAGCAGGCCCAGGTGGTGATCAGGGACATCGCATCGAACTGCGGTCCGGTGCCCGGCGTTGCCGCCGCCACCATACTCGGCGACGGTCAAGTCGCGCTGATCCTCGATCCGGGGGCCCTGCTTCGCCTGGCCGGGGCAGCGCCTCGCCAGTTGCCTTCACTCGATCGGGCCGGATAGGAGACACACCGGATGTCCAGCGCCATGCCGTCCACCCTGCCGGCCGCGACCGATCACCCATCGGCCCCGTCGACCGAGGACGTGATGACCTTTGTTGCCGGAGGACAGGACTTCTGCCTGTCCGTAGGCGCGATCCGCGAACTGCGTGCCTGGTCCCCGCCCACCCCCTTGCCGTTGGCCGATCCGGCGATGATCGGCGTCATCAACCTCCGGGGGACGATCCTTCCGGTCCTCGATCTTGCCGTTCTGCTCGCCCTTCCCCCCGCTTCCCCGCCGCCGCCCCGCCCCGTCATCATGGTCATCGAAAGCGGCCGCCGCCGTGTCGGCCTTGTCCTTGACCGGGTGCGTGACATCGTGCAGCTGCCTCTCAGCGTGATCGAGCCTGTGGCTGCCATAGGCGATCCGACCGGCTGCCTTGCGGGGTTTGCCCTGACGGGCGGCGCGCCACTGCGCATTCTTGACCCGGCGCGATTGCTGCCCCCCAAAACGACGGTCGAGCCATGATAACGCCTCACGACGACCAGGCGGATGCCGACGATCTCGCGGCCCTGGCACGGATTGCGCGGCGGGATGCGGGTCTGCACCTGCCTCCGACCAAATACCCGATGATGCGTACCCGGTTGCGCAAGCGTATGGCTGCGATGGGGCTGAGCAAGCTGGACGCCTATCGCGCGATGATCGAAAATGCCGACGAACCGGGGGAGCGGGCCTGCATGGTCCGCGCCCTTACCACCCATGTATCGCACTTCTTTCGGGAGCCGCATCACTTCGACGCCCTCCGCAACGCGGTTCTGCCACCGCTGATCGCGCGGGCGCGCCGTGGCGGCCGGGTCCGTCTGTGGTCCGCAGGCTGCGCCCGCGGTCAGGAAGCCTATTCGATCGCCCTCACCCTGCTCGACCTCATGCCCGATGCCCCGCGCCACGATATCCGGCTTCTGGCCACCGACCTCGATCCGGACGTCATAGCGCAGGCGCAGCGGGGCCGGTTCTCGGCAGACGAACTGGCCCGCATCCCCGATGGCGCGCTGCGCCGGTTCCAGACCGGCGACCCTTCAGGCCGCGACATAGCACCGGACCTGCGCACCCTCATTCGGTTCCAGACCCAAAACCTGCATGAGCCATGGCCTGCGCGGCCGAAATTCGACGTCATCTTCTGCCGCAACGTCCTGATCTATTTCGACCAGAAGGGATGCGAAAACCTGCTGTCGCGGTTCGCAGCCGCGCTGAACCCCGACGGCTGGCTGTTTCTGGGGCATGCCGAACGGGTCAGCGGCCCGGCGGCGGCGCTCCTTCTCCATGCCGGCCAGACCTGCTTTCGACGGGCGCCGGACCGATGACACAGCGACGGGACGGTTCCTGCATGATGCAACAGGGCGGGACAGGCGTGAACCCTGGCACTCAGGGTGACGGCGTGGCCGAGAGAATCGGACTTTCCGCCCTGTCCGCCCGGATCGCAGCCGAACTCGACCAGATGACCTGCCTCGCGACCGGGTTGCAGATCGCGTTCTCGCGCACGCTGCACCCTGACGGGGCAAGCCCTGCCGACCTGGCGTGCCTCCAGTCGATTGACTGTCTGACGCAGCTTCTGGCCGATCTCTCCCGTCTGATCGCCGTTGTCGCCGATGCCGCCCCGCCCTCCGCCAGCGTCGCGATTGCGGAGATCCGCGCGGCGATCGTCCAGCGCGGCTTTCTGCAGCGCATCATCGCACCCGCCGCCCTTTGCGGAACTGACGGACCGGCGTGGTCAGCGGGCGAGGTGCAGTGGCTCTGAGCCGCCCCGCCGAAAGTCACGGCGACCCGACCCATCGCTGCCGCGCTGTTGCCGGGCAGGCGGCGAGAATCTCGGCCGACAACCGCGACAGCGGCACCGCCCGGACGGCCGCGCCGGTCGCAAGGGCCGCGCCCGGCATGCCGAAAACCGTGCAACTGTCGCGATCCTGTGCGAGTGTCAGCGCGCCCGCAGCCCGCAAGCGCCCCATCGCTTCGACCCCGTCCCGCCCCATCCCGGTCAGCAGAAGCGCGAGCACCCGCCCGGCGCAGGGAACTGCCGCGCCGAAAAGCCGGTCGATCGACGGGCAATGGGTTGCCTCGGCCTGCGCGTGCGCCGTCAGGACGGCCCGAAATCCCCTGCCGTCCGGCACGATCATCAGGTCGGTGCCATCACCGGGGGCAAAAATCACCTGTCCGCGGCCGAACCGGTCATTCAGAGCGGCCACCCGGACCGACGGGCTCACCCGCCGGTCGAGACGTGCGGCGAACCTCGCGATATAGCGGCCCGGCATGTGTTGCGCGATGGCTGTCGGTGGACAATCGGCCGGAAAACCGCCAAGAATCTCCTCCAGCGCCATCACTCCCCCCGTCGACGCGCCGATGAGGCAAAGCTCCGCCTTGCCGGGCGCAGGACCGGGCAGATGATTTTCTGCCTCGTTGACCGATTGCCGGGCCTTGGTCACCCGCGGAATGACCCGCGCTTCGGCCGCGGCCAAGAGCCGGGCCACCAAGCCTCCGGCCCCGGGCTGATAGAGCGCCGCCCCCTTTTCCAGGCAATCCACCGCACCCAGGGACAGGGCCGCCAGTGCGGCGTCACTGCCGGCGGCAGTGCTGGCCGACAGCATGACAACCGGCAGGGGACGGTGCTGCATGAGGTCGCCGAGAAACGCAAGCCCGTCCACTCCGGGCATGTCTATGTCAAGGGTCATGACCTGCGGATCGACGTCGCGCAGAAGATCACCGGCCTCCTGCGAACTCGCGGCGGCGCCCACCACGGAAAAACGGCCATCGCCTTCGACATGCCGCGCGATCAGGCGTCGCTGTGTCGCAGAATCGTCGACGATCAGAACCCGGATCGGACCGACCGCCCCGGTCAGGCCGCGCCTTCCCCGTCGCGCCACCGTCCCGCTCACGTCTCTCCCCAGCCGGCGGCGAACGGATCCGGGGAAGGTTCGGGGCGGGCAGCCAGCGCGATACCGGCCCGCAAGCCCGGCAAGACCGGGCGCGGCGAGGTTGACGCCGGCCTTGGCCCGCGTGCCGCGTCAGGCAGGGGCGGCGGATCGGTCTCCGCGTCTGGCCTTATCCGGAAGTGCACGACCTGTTCGGTCAAAATCCCTGCACTGGCTTTCAGCCGCTGGCCAGCGACCGCCGCATCCGCGAACAGCGCGGTGTTCTGCTGGGTGACATCGTCGATCTGGTTGACCGCCTGGTTGATCTCGGCAAGGCTGGCGGACTGCTCCATCGCCGAGGTCGCGATGTCACCCATGCGCCCGGCGATTTCATTCACCGAGGCCACGATGCCCACCAGCGCGTCGCCGGTCTGTCCGACCAGTCCGACACCGCGTTTGACCTGCCTGGTTGCATCCTGGATCAGGAGGTCGATCTCGCGTGCCGCATCGGACGACCGCTGCGCGAGCGCTCGCACCTCGTTTGCGACCACGGCAAAGCCCCGGCCGGCCTCGCCCGCACGCGCGGCCTCGACGCCCGCATTCAGGGCCAGCAGGTTGGTCTGGAAGGCGATGTCGTCGATGACCCCGATGATGCGCGCGATCTTGCCGGACGACTGGACGATCTCGTCCATCGCCCCGACCGCATCGCGCATCACGAGGCCGGAAGCTTCGGCCGCGCCGCGCGCCCGCTCCACCTCGCGATTGGCTTCCGCCGCACCTGCGGCGGCCGACTGAACCGACAGCGTGAGTTCATCGAGCGCCGCGGCCGTCTCCTCCAGCGTGGCCGCCTGCTCCTCGGTGCGCCGGGAAAGATCGTCGGACGCATGGGCGATGTCATGCACCTCCGCCTCGATCACGCCGGTGCTGGCGATCACCGCGCTGACCACTTCGGCAAGGCGCTGCACCGTGCCGTTGAAATCGGTGCGCAGTGCGTCATGCCCCGCATCGAAGGGCTGGTCGATCCTGGTTGCAAGATCGCCGGCGGAAAGCTGGCGCAGGGCCACGCGCAAGGCATCGACGACCCGCGCCTGCGCCTCCTCCATGGCGCGCCTCTCCGCCTCGGCGCGGCGAAGTCCGACCTGCGCTTCGGTCACGTCCGACCCCATCAGCAGCACCTTCAGTAGGTCGCCCCCACGATCATGAACCGGAGAGAACCCGCCGTCGATGACGCCCGCCCGATCCTCATCCGCACCTGTCCGGAAGCGACCGAAGACTGTCTCGCCTTTCATCAGCCGGTCCCAGATCGGCCCTTGCGCGCTGCCCGTCTCGTCCGCGTCGACAAACAGCCGATCAACCCGGCCACCCGGCTCACCAGCCAAGGGTCCTCCCAGCAGGGCGGTCATCTTGTGGTTTGCCTTGACGAGACCGCCGGCGTGATCGAATTCGGCGGTGGCAAGGTTGCGGTCGATGGCGTCGAGAACGGCGCGGTTCATCCGCTCAACCGTGACATCCCGCCATTCCATGACGTAGCCGATGCACCCCTCGCCCTCGGTCGACACCTGATTGATGTCGAGCGCAAAATGCGTCGCACCCATCTTGATTTCCGTCCGACCGGGAAAGGCAGCCTGGCCGGCAAACAGGGTCTGCACGGGGTCATGGACGGCCGGAAAGTTCTGGATACCCTGCCCGATCAGGCGGTCGGGGTGAAAATCTCCCGAAAGGGTGCGGAAGTCCGGAAGATGGCCTTGAAACAACTGCCTGGCCGAGGGATTCAGGAACCTCGTGACCAGGTGGCGATCGAGGATCATCAAGGCTGCGGAAGAGGCTTCGAATGCCGCGCCCTTGAAGGCGCCCGCCCTTGCGACCTCCGCCGCGGAGGAAAGGTCGCGGCGGAACTGTTCCAGGGCGCGGGCGATGGTGCCGACCTCGTCCTTGCGTCGGGTGCCGCGCACCGGCCGATCATATCGGCCGGCCGCAATGCCGTCGACGGCTTCGGCAACGCCGACGAGCGGTCGCGCCAGCCCCCTTGCGACGAAAAACACGACCAGCGCAAGCGCCGCCGTGGCGATCAGCGCATCGACCAGCATGGCCCGCGCCAGGGCCGTGACCGGCCGGACAAGCTCGTCCTCGGCCAACTCCACCACCAGGGCCAGATCGAGCCCCGGTTGGGTGATGCGCCCGGTCATCAGGAGCGCCCTGTCACCCCGGATGCCGCTTTCCAGGCTGGTGACGGGTTTGCCGGCAAACGCCGCGGGCAGGATCGAGGCGGTGCTGCGGCGTGCCAGTGCCCTGTCCCGGGCGGCAGGCCCGAGGTTTGTGCGCAGCCGCCCGTCGGCCCCGGCAAGATAGCTGGTCAGCCGGACCCCCTGACCGTAGCGACGGTTCAGGATCGTGTCGAGCTGCCTGGTCGAAATCTGCAGCACCAGCACCCCGAGGATCGTGCCGTCCGCCGCCCGGATCGGCGCCGCCGCAAAACTCGAAATCTCGCCATCCGACGGGCCGTAGACGGCAAAATCCGTGTAGAAGACCTCCTTGCCGCGGGCGCCGAGCGCCGCTTTCACCGCCTGGGCAAGATTGGTCGCCGCCAGTGGTCCGTCAATCACGTTCTGGCCAAGATCGCCCTCTTTGCTGACCGAATAGACGACGTTGCCCGCAGCATCGACGAGCATGACATCGTGGTAGCGCTTTTCGTTGAAGATCGACACGAACCCCGCGTGATAGCGCCCGTGCGCGATGGAATAGCCGGTGACGCGCGGCGCGGTGACCAGCTTGTGGCGCTGGCCTGCGGGATAGGGATTGGCGTCGATATAGGTGCGCCGAAGATAGTCGCCCTGGTCCCGGCCGAGATCCGCCCAGCCCTGTCCGAAGTCGCGCAGGGCCCGAACCGTCAGCGGATTGGCCGCAGTCGACCGAAGGTCCGATGTCACCCCTTCGAACCAGGCTTCGAATTCGACGAGTTTGGAATCAACCGCCGTCTGCAGGCGCGCCATGCCCGCGTCGATCAGGGCCGATCGTGCTGTCGCGTAGCTGACATAACCGATCGAGAGGAGCGCGACCAGGACCAGCATGCCCAGGATGATCGGCAGCTTGACCGCCAGCCTGAGATTGTCGAATGCGCGCATCTTCCCCTCCGTCCGGACGGAAGGGCCGGGTCGGGCCCTTCGGCGCCGAGACTGGGCAGAAGGGCTGAAGATTCGCTTAAGGATGATCCGCAACCGATGACACGCGGCCGGGAGCGGGGTTTCGTCCGGGCTTCGCCCGCACGACCGGAGCGAGGGGGCGCTGCCCCCTCGCGCTCCCCCGGGATATTTGCAGACAGAAAATGCGCAGGGGTCGGAGAGGTGGCGCCTCCCGGGCAAGCATGATGCCGCCCTGTCGGCGGCTCAGCGTCCCCTCAGGTAGTCGACGAGCATGGCCGTCGATCCGTCCTTGCCATCGGCGGTTTCGCGCCCTTCGAGAACCGGCTGCAGCGCCAGCGCCAGTTCCTTGCCAAGCTCCACCCCCCATTGGTCGTAGGAGTTGACGCCGAGGATCACCCCTTCGACGAAAACCCGATGTTCGTAGAGCGCGATGATCTGTCCGAGCACGAAGGGCGTGAGTTTCGGGTAGAGCAGCATGGTCGAGGGGCGGTTTCCGGGGAAGACCCGATGGCGGGCCTGGCGTTCGAGTTCGGCGCCGGTCAGCCCCTTCTTCGCCAGGATCGCACGGGCCGCCTCGAGGCTGCGGCCCTTCATCAGCGCCTCCGCCTGGGCGAGGCAGTTGGCCATCAGGAGCAGGTGCTGATGGGCAAGGTCCGGCTCGTGCCCCTCGCGGGCGAGGAGAAATTCGCAGGGCACGATCCGGGTGCCCTGATGGATGAACTGGTAGAAGGCATGCTGGCCGTTGGTGCCGGGCTCCCCCCAGACCACGGGGCCGGAGTGATGGGGCAGATCGCTGCCATCCATCGCCACGCGCTTGCCGTTGCTCTCCATCTCCAGTTGCTGCAGATAGGCGGGCAGGCGCGACAGGCGCTGGTCATAGGGCAGGACGGCACGGGTGGCATGGCCGCAGATCTGGTTGTGCCAGATCCCGACCAGCGCGAGGAGGACCGGCAGGTTTTCCGCAAAGGGCGCCTCGCGGAAATGTGCGTCCATCGCCGCGCCGCCCGCGAGAAAATCGTCGAACCGGTCCGGGCCGATGGCGATCATCAGCGCCAGGCCGATCGGGCCCCACATGGAATAGCGCCCGCCCACCCAGTCCTCGAAGCCGAAGACGCGCGCGGCGTCGATGCCAAAGGCGGCGGTCCTGTCCTCTGCGGTCGAGACGGCAGCGAACTGCGCGGCAGGGTCGGCGACCTTCGCTGACATCCAGCGCCGGGCGGTTTCGGCGTTCGTCATCGTCTCGATCGTGGTGAAGGTCTTGGAGGCGACGATCACCAGCGTGGTTTCCGGGTTCAGCAGGCGCAGAATGTCATGCACATGCGCCCCGTCGACATTCGAGATGAAATGCGCGCGCGGCCCGTCGGCATAAGGCGCGAGCGCGAGGCAGGCCATCGCCGGGCCAAGGTCGGAGCCGCCGATGCCGATATTGACCACATCGGTGATCCGCCCGCCCTGCCCCACAAGCCGCCCGTCGCGCACATCAGCGGCAAAGCCGCGCATCCGGGCATGGCTGGCGCGCACCGCGCCCATCACCTCGCGGCCATCGACATGGACGCTGCCCGAAAGATTGCGGAGCGCAGTATGGAGGACCGCGCGCCCTTCGGTTTCATTGATCTTTTTACCCTGAAACATCGCGTCACGGCGCGCGGCGAGGCGAGAAGCCTCCGCCAGCCGGACCAGCAGTCCGCGCGCATGAGGGTCGAGCGTCGTCTTGGAGTAGTCGAACAGAAGTTCGCCAAAACCTGCGGAAAATCCGGCGGCGCGCTTGTCATTTTCGAACAGTTGCAGAATCGACCGATCCGCGTGGTCCCGGTGATGGTTCTTCAGGTCATCCCAAAGGCTCATCTTACCCTCATTCCGCCCAATGGATTGTAGCGTTCGCCAGAACGGCCCTGATCGGCGCCACCTCCGGTGGCAGCCCCTCGGCCTTTTCGATCGCGGCGCGCTTGTCGCGGCCGGTGATCAGCACATGGATTGCCATCGCATCCGCCAGCACCCGCGCGCTGAGCGTCACACGCGGCTCGACCGCGGCCGCCGCACGCATCGGCAGCAGGATCGGCGCATCGGGGGCGAGCGCGTCGGACAGACGGTCGCCACCGGGGAACAGCGAAGCGGTGTGCATGTCCGCCCCCATCCCCAGCAGAAGGACCGAGATCGGCAGGTGCGGCGACAGCGCCGCGATCAGCCGGTCAAGTGCCGCTTCGGGTTCTGGCGTGTCGGCATAGAGGGGCACATAGGTCGCGCCCACCGCATGGCCGCGCAACAGGCGCTTGCGGATCAGCCGGGCGTTCGACCGCTCGCTGTCTTCCGCCACCCAGCGTTCGTCATTGGGAAAGACCGTCACCCGGTTCCACTCGAGGCTGACCCCCGCGAGCGTATCGAAGACCGGCCCCGGCGTCGTGCCACCGGGCACCGAGAAACTCGCCCGTTCGTTGTGGCGCAACGCCACGTTGAGGTCGCTGGCCAGTTGATCGGCCAGGGCGAACATCATCAGGTCGCGGTCCGGATATTCGACGAACTTCACTCGCGGATCTCCCTCCAGCGGCGGCCATCACGGTGCAGCAGCATCAGCGCATCCTCCGGCCCCGACGATCCGGGGTCGTAGGGCTTCGGCTTGTCGTTTCGCCCTTCCCATCCGGCGATGATCGGATCGGTCCAGGCCCAGGCGGCCTCCACCTCGTCGCCGCGCATGAACAGGGTCTGGTTGCCGCGGATCACATCCATGATCAGCCGTTCGTAAGCATCGGGGATGTCGGTCCCGTCCTCGCCCAGCGCCTCGGCGAAGGACATGTCGAGCGGCACCTCGGTCAGGCGCATGCCGCCCGGACCAGGTTCCTTGATCATCACCGAAAGCGTCATGCCTTCGTTCGGCTGCAGCCGGATCGCCAGCACATTCTCGCGCCAGCCTTCGGCATCGCCGAAGATGGAATGCGGCACTTCCTTGAAGACGATGGCGATTTCAGAGGCCCGCCCGCGCAACCTTTTGCCGGTGCGCAGATAGAAGGGCGTGCCCTTCCAGCGCCAGTTGGCAATTTCGACCTTGAGCGCCACGTAACTTTCGGTGGTCGAGGCCGGATTTTCGGCGTCCTGCACATAGCTCGGCGTGTCCTTCCCGGCCCGATACTGGCCGCGCACCATGTCCTCCGCCACGACCGGTTGCAGCGCGTGGATGACTTTCAGCTTTTCGTCGCGCACCGCGTTCGGATCGAACCGGTAGGGGGCCTCCATCGCGATCAGGCACAGAAGTTGCATCATATGGTTCTGCACCATATCGCGCATCGCGCCGGACTTGTCGTAATAGGCCCCCCGGCCGCTCACGCCAACGGTTTCGGCGACCGTGATCTGGACATGATCGACATGGCGGGCATTCCACAGGGGTTCGAACAGGATATTGGCGAAACGCACCGCCATCAGGTTCTGCACCGTCTCCTTGCCGAGATAATGGTCGATCCGGTAGATCTGTTTTTCGGCAAAATGCGAGGCGAGGGTGGCGTTCAGTTCCCGCGCCGTCGCCAGATCGCGGCCGAACGGTTTTTCGACGACGATCCGCGCGTCATCGTTGGCGATGCCGAAGCGGTGCAGCCGTTCGGCCAGATCACCGAAAAGCGCGGGCGCGACCGAGAAATAGAAGGCCTGGATCACGCCATCGCGCATCGCGGCCTTCAGCCTGGCCCAGCCGCCATCGCCCTTGGCATCGATCGCAACGTAGCTCAGATGATCGAGGAACCGCGCCACCAGATCATCCTGACGCTTGGCCGCGTCGACGAACTCGGTGATCGCGGCAAGGGCAAGCGCGCGGAAACCCGCGTCGTCCATCTCGGCCCGTGCCGCGCCGACAATCCGCGCGCCCTCGGGGATCTGGCCGCCGACATACCGCCGGTAAAGACCGGGCAGGATCTTGCGCTTGGCCAGGTCGCCGGTGCCGCCGAAAATCACCAGATCGAAGCTGTCTACCGGAATGACGCGCGAGACCATGGTATCCTCATCCCCGATGCGCTGTTAGCGCTAACGGCAGGCTCTGTAACGCCTTCCTGCGGCTGAGTCTAGCATTGCTTGGCGGGCAAGGCCAACTGCCCGCACCATTGCGGCGGCAAAACGTGCGGGTGGGCCGGCAAAGCAGCAACTGCGCTTGACGGCGGCGGTGCACTGGCTTACCTCTCACCTCCGTCGCGGGTGTAGCTCAATGGTAGAGCCGCAGCTTCCCAAGCTGATGACGAGGGTTCGATTCCCTTCACCCGCTCCATCCTCCATGGTATGCTCGGGCCGCGCCGCGGAAGGAGCGGCGCATTCACAAAGGGGGATTTACGATGAAATTGTTTGTCATGGCTCTGGCCGCCCTTGCCGCGATGGCTGGTCCCGTCCTTGCCAGTCAATGCCCCGCGCTCATGACCAAGATCGATGACGCGATGATGACCGCAACCATCGACGACACAGTGAAGGCGCAGGTCATGGCGCTCTATGAAACGGGCAAGGCCGCGCATGCGGCCGGTGATCACGCCAAGTCCGAAACCGACCTCGGCGCGGCGCTGAAGCTTCTCGGCATGTGACAGGCCGCGAAGTTTTCCGGATCGGGCGGTTTCGGCCGCCCTTTCCTTTGGCCGCGTCCCGCGTTATCCGGAGCGGGATCACAGGAGGCCAGAATGAGTGAAATCACCCGTCTCGAATCCGGCAAGCGCATGTCGCAGGCCGTCATCCACAACGGCATCGTCTATCTCGCCGGCGTCGTGGGCGAGCCGACAGGAACCGTCGCCAGCCAGACCAAAGAAGTCCTTGCCGAAGTCGATCGCCTGCTGACGCTGGCCGGATCGGACAAGACCCTGATCCTGCGCGCCCAGATCTGGCTCGCCGACATGTCGGCCTTCGACCAGATGAACGCGGTCTGGGATGCCTGGGTCGCCCCCGGCAATGCCCCGGCACGCGCCACGGGCGAGGCAAAGCTGGCGACGCCGGACTATCTGGTCGAAATCATCGTCACCGCCGTCCAGAAGTGACCAGGCCGGCGGGGCCGGTCCGTCCGGCCCCGTCGCCCGGCGTCAAACCTCGCCGAGGATGCGCCGGAACGCATCGCTTTGCCGTGCCGTCCAGCGGACGCGCAGTCGATGGCCGTCCTCGCCGTCCGATTCCCGCAAGACCACCCCCGCCGCATGCAGCCAGGCCCGCGCCCGCCCGGCGCTGAACGGCAGGGTCAGGTCTTCTTCCGTGCGTTCATCGTCCAGGCATGCCTCGATCGCCGCCAGAAGCGGTCCGAACCCTTCGCCGGTCAGTGCGCTGACGGCATGGGTGTCAGAGGTGCGCGCGTCCTGAACCAGCAGCGCACGCCGGGTGTCGTCCGACAGAAGGTCGATCTTGTTCCAGACCTCCAGCACCGGCACATCCTCCTCCACCCCCAGGCTTTCGAGGATGTCGCCCACGTCGGCCGCCTGCTCCTCGGTCTCCGGGTGGGCGATGTCGCGGACGTGCAGGATCAGATCGGCCTCCAGCACCTCCTCCAGCGTGGCGCGGAAGGCGGCAACCAGCTGCGTCGGCAGGTCAGAGATGAAACCCACCGTATCCGACAGGATGACTTTCCGGCCTGACGGCAGGGTCACGCCACGCATGGTCGGATCAAGCGTCGCGAAGAGCATGTCCCTGGCCAGAACCTCCGCCCCGGTCATCCGGTTGAAAAGCGTTGATTTTCCGGCGTTCGTATAGCCCGCCAGGGCGATGATCGGGAACGGCACCTTGCGCCGCGCCGCGCGGTGCAGTTCGCGCGTCCTGACCACCTTTTCCAGCTGGCGGCGGATTTTCAGCACCTCGTCGTCGATGGCGCGCCGATCGGCCTCCATCTGCGTCTCGCCGGGGCCACCGACAAAGCCGAAACCGCCGCGCTGGCGTTCAAGGTGGGTCCAGGCCCGCACCAGCCGGGTGCGCTGATAG
>CAZRKU010000051.1:0-15672 GCA_964600685.1 uncultured Frigidibacter sp.
AGCCCGCGCCGGGCGGCCTCGGCCTCGCTCATCACCAGCACCGCCGCCGCGCCGTCGTTGACGCCCGACGCATTGCCCGCCGTGACTGATCCTTCCTTGCTGAAGGCCGGGCGCAGTTTTGTCATCGCGTCGAGCGTCGCGCCATGGCGGATATATTCGTCCTGATCGACGGCGATGTCGCCCTTGCGCGACTTGACGATGAAGGGGACGATCTCGTCGCTGAACTTCCCGGCCTTCTGCGCCGCCTCGGCCTTGTTCTGCGAGGCGACGGCGAAGGCGTCCTGCACCTCGCGGCTGATCTGCCAGCGCTGGGCGACGTTTTCGGCGGTGATGCCCATGTGATAGCCGTTGAACGCATCCCAAAGACCGTCCTTGATCATCGAATCGATGAAGCTCAGATCGCCCATCTTCTGGCCCGCGCGCAGATGCGCGACATGGGGCGACAGCGACATGCTTTCCTGCCCGCCCGCCGCGACGATCGCCGCATCGCCAAGCTGCACATGCTGCGCTGCGAGCGCCACGGCGCGCAGACCCGAGCCGCAGACCTGATTGAGCGACCAGGCCGCGCTTTCCTGTGCCAGGCCCGCCTTGATATGCGCCTGACGCGCCGGGTTCTGGCCCTGACCGGCGGTCAGCACCTGGCCGAGGATCGTCTCCGACACGTCGGCCTTGTCGATCCCGGCGCGGGCCACCACCGCCTCCAGCACCGCAGCCCCCAGATCATGGGCGGGCGTATTGGCGAAAGCGCCGTTGAAGCTGCCAACCGCAGTGCGGGCAGCCGAGACGATAACGACATTGGTCATGGTGCGATCCTTTTCCTCCAGAGGACGGTGCAGCGCCGCAGCAGGCGCGCAATTGCCGCCCTGCAGCATGACCAACCGCGACCCGAGGTCAAGCTTTTCGCCGGTCACCGGGAAAATTTCTTGCGCGCCCTTTCTTCGGCGGCGCGCTTGCGCCTGCTGCGAAAGCCTCCGGCGGGAGTATTTTCGGCAAAGAAGACCCCCCTGTCGCGTCGTCTTTGCAAAGATGCGCGACGACCCGGCTTGGGATGGGGGCAGAGTTGAAGGGCTGGGCCCATCTGCACCCTCTCAGGCGCGCTTGCGTTTCTCGCGCGGCACTTTCCACGGCGGTGTCACGCTGGGTGCGCCGTAGTAATAGCCCTGCATGCAGTCCATGCCCATCGCGACCAGCACCTCGGCATCGCGGGCGCTTTCGACGGATTCGGCCACCGCATGCATGTCGAACTCATGCGCGATGGCCAGAAGCGCGCGGGTCATGCACTGATTGTCGGGATTGTCGGCGATGCCGCGGATGAACTGGCCGTCGATCTTGAGGAAGTCGAAAAGAAACTGCTTGAGATAGCGGAAGGAGGTCAGCCCCGCCCCGAAATCATCGAGCGCGAAGGAAATCCCCTGGCGCTGCAGGTCCTGCATGAAGACGGTGACGATATCGGGCATGACCATCGCCGATTCTTCGGAGATTTCGAGGATCAGCCGCTCCCCCGCCGTCGGGCAGGCCTTCAGCCCGCGCCTGAGCGTGCGCATCCAGTTCGGATAGGCGATGGAGCGCGCCGACATGTTGATTGCCATCCGCAGGTTCGGCTGCCGTTCCAGCGCCTGCAGCCCCATCTCCAGCGACAGGCAGTCGATGATCCGGCCCAGTTCCGTCGTTTCGACCGTGCCCATGAAATCGCGCGCCGGAATCACCCGGCCCGCGCCGTCCAGCACCCGGATGAACCCCTCATAGAAGGCGGGCCGGTCGGGCCGTGCCGTCTGGATGACCGGCTGAAAGGCCAGCATCACGTCCTTGCGTTGCAGCGCCTCGCGTACCATCGTCATGGTCTCGCGCGCCGCCGCGCTGATCGCCACGTTCAGCGGATTGGCCTCGGCCGGTTCCACCGGATCACTCTGCCCTCGTCCCGGTCGCGCCATCGCCCCCTCCGTTCCTGCCGCGACAGGATCGGCTAAACCGGCTAAGAAGCCGTAAAGGCCAACAAAAGGGTGGCGCGAATGGGCGAACGATGCAACTGGTGCGGGTCGGACCCGATCTATGTCGCCTATCACGACCGCGAATGGGGCGTCCCCGAACGCGATGCGCGCGCGCTGTGGGAAAAACTGGTGCTCGACGGGTTTCAGGCGGGACTCTCCTGGATCACCATCCTGAAAAAACGCGACGCCTTCCGCGCGGCCTTCGAAGGGTTCGATCCCGTCCGCGTGGCCCGCTGGGGCGAGGCGGACGTGGTCCGGCTCCTCGCCGACCCCGGCATCGTCCGCTCCCGCGCCAAGATCGAGGCGACGATCGGCAATGCGCGCGCCTGGCTTGCGATCCACGAAACCGAAGGATTCGACCAGTTCCTGTGGCGCTATGTGGACGGCCGGCCGCTGCAGAACAACTTCCGCTCACCGGCCGAGGTGCCGGCGGCCACGCCGCTGTCCGAACGGATCTCGAAAGACCTGAGGCAGGCCGGCTTCAAGTTCGCCGGCCCGACCATCGTCTATGCCTTCATGCAGGCGGTGGGCATGGTCAACGACCATATGGTCACCTGCCCCCGCCACGGGGATCTGTCGACCTGACGCGTCCGGCCCGCAGGCGCGCTTCGCCGGCCCGGCGAAGCGCGCCCGAAAGGAAGCGATGGGCCTGCCTATTCCTTCAGCGTCCCCGCCGCGCGTGCCGCACTGGTCGCCAGATAGTCCATCAGCCCCGGCGACAGGCAGTCATAGGGCGGCAGGCCGATCTCGGTCAGGCGCGCCCTGATGCCCTTCATCTTCTTCGGCGGCGTTCCCGCCTCGATCACCGACGAGACGAAGGCGGCGAAGGTCGGCGGCGCCCAGCCCTTGTCCTTCGACAATTCCGGATGCATGAAGGTCAGCCCGTTGAACGGATGGCCGTCCCGCTCCACCGGCCCATACATGTGCACGCCGCAATCCTTGCAGGCATGGCGCTGGATCAGCGCCTTCTTGTCGACGATCTTCAGCTTCTTCTCGTTCGCCGTCACCGTCACCTTGTCGGTCGGCACCACCGCCACGACCGAGAAGACCGCGCCCTTCGGCTTCCAGCATTTGGTGCAGCCGCAGGCGTGGTTGTGGGCGACCTGGCTGTCGATGCGCACCGTCACCGGGTCTTTCTTGCAATGGCAGGTCAAGGTGCCGCCGGCAAAGGTCTTGGCGCCTTTCGCGATGCCCTTGTCGACGGATGGATGAATTTTCACGGCCATTTCTGTCCCTCCCAGACGAAATCCTGCCGCCATTCGCACCCGTCCGCAGAGTCGAGTCAATCGCCCGCCCGCAAGAAAGTGACGCCAGGTCAGCCATTCCGTCCGAAAAGCTGCGCGCGCGGCGTCCAGAATGCGGCCGGTGCCCTGTCCGGCAGCGCGCCGATCACTGCCTTTGCGTCGTCCGAATCCCGTTCCGCATCACCCGCCGGCCGGGCGATTCCGGTGCCGTCCGCATCGCAAAGCACCGAAACCGGCAGGCCCAGCACGCCATTGGCGCGGGCGAAACTCCGATCGGTGTCGCGCAGGATCGGCAGGCGGGTGATGCCCTCCTCGGCGAACAGCTTCTCGATCGCCGGCAGCAGCTTGGCCATCTCGCCCTTCCGGAAGGCCGGATTACCCCGGTGCCCGCCGGCGACTCCGCCAAGGCGGCGTTTGCACCAAGGGTAAGGGCCGTATAAAGGACGATCAGACCGAAACGCCGCATGATTGCTCCAAAGGGCCGGACATGACCGACCAGAAGACTTCCCCATCCCCGTCCGCCCAGGCGAACGGCGGTTCGAACCAGATGTGGGGCGGGCGTTTCGCCGCCGGCCCCGACGCGATCATGGAGGCGATCAACGCCTCGATCAGCTTCGACCAGCGGCTTTACGCCCAGGACATCCGGGGCAGTCGGGCCCATGCGGCGATGCTGGCCGCGACAGGCATCCTGACTTCTGGGGATGTCGAAGCGATCCGGGAAGGCCTGCTCACCGTCTTGTCAGAGATCGAGAGCGGAAAGTTCACCTTTTCGACCGCGCTCGAGGACATTCACATGAATGTCGAGGCGCGCCTGAAGGAGATCATCGGCGAACCGGCCGGGCGGCTCCACACCGCGCGGTCGCGCAACGATCAGGTGGCGACCGACTTTCGTCTCTGGGTCCGCGATCAGGCGGATGCGGCAATCGGTGCGCTTGGCGCCTTGGTGCAGGCGCTGCTGGTGCAGGCAGAAGCCGGCGCGGACTGGGTCATGCCCGGCTTCACCCACCTGCAGACCGCGCAGCCGGTGACCTGGGGCCATCACATGATGGCCTATGTGGAAATGTTCGCCCGCGATGTCGGCCGCTTCACGGACGCCCGCGCCCGGATGAACGAATGCCCCCTTGGCGCGGCGGCGCTGGCCGGAACCGGCTTTCCGATCGACCGGCACATGACGGCGCGGGACCTGGGCTTCGACCGGCCGATGGCCAATTCGCTCGATGCGGTCAGCGACCGGGATTTCGCGTTGGAGTTTCTCTCCGCCGCCTCGATCTGCGCGGTGCATCTTTCGCGTTTTGCCGAGGAACTGGTGATCTGGTCCACCGCGCAATTCCGTTTCGTCACGCTCTCGGACCGCTTCTCGACCGGCTCGTCGATCATGCCGCAGAAGAAGAACCCCGACGCCGCCGAACTGATCCGCGCCAAGATCGGTCGGATCCTCGGGGCCACCGTCGCGCTTTTCACCGTGATGAAGGGGCTGCCGCTGGCCTACTCCAAGGACATGCAGGAAGACAAGGAACAGGTCTTCGACGCCGCCGATACGCTGATGCTGGCGCTTGCCGCAATGGAAGGCATGGTGCGCGACATGACCGCGAACCGCGCCAATCTGGAACGCGCGGCCTCCAGCGGCTTTTCCACCGCGACCGACCTCGCCGATTGGCTGGTGCGCGAAGCGGGCCTGCCCTTCCGCGACGCCCATCACGCCACCGGCGCGCTGGTCGCGCTGGCGGAACAGAAGGGCTGCGACCTGCCGGACCTGTCCCTGACGGAAATGCGGGCGGTCCATCCGGCGATCAGCCCGTCGGTCTATGCGGTCCTCGGCGTCCACAACTCCGTCGGCAGCCGCCAGAGTTACGGCGGCACCGCCCCCGATCAGGTCCGCGCCCAGGTCGCCGCCTGGCGCAAAAGGCTCGGCTGATGCGGGTCGGTCCCGGCCCGCTTCTGCCATTTCTGGCTCTGGTGCTTCTCGGGGCCTGTTCCTGGCCGCGCGCCCATGCCAATGTCCGCCTGACGCCCGATGGTGCGACGGTCACGCCCTCGCTCTCCACCTCCATCGGCGGTATCGGAGTGAACATAGGCCAATGACCCGCCGCATCGTGACCCTTCTCACCCTTGCGACCCTCGCTGCCTGCGGCGCCGACGGCGCCCCGAAGCCTCCCGCGCCGCAGTCGGGGCTGACGGTCACCGGGCAGGCGCAGGTCGGCGTGGTCGGCGGAAGCTGATCAGTCTGCATTTGCCGCCACTCCGGTCGGGTGACAGCAGCACCACCTGTCCCGACGCCTGCCATACGTTTGCCATACGTTGTGCATACGTCAGGCATCCCGCCTTCCGCCGCCGGAATTGCGCCCGCGCCGCCATCTGCTATACCCCCGGACCACGGGGCAGGGCGCGCGGGCCGAGGGGGCAGGACATGGACCATTTTCTTTACCGCGACGGTGTCCTCCACGCCGAAGATGTGGCGATCCCGGAGATTGCCGCAGCGGTCGGCACGCCCTTCTATGTCTATTCGACGGCCACCCTCGAACGCCACTACCGGCTCTTCACCGAAGCCCTCTCCCCCCTGCCGAACCTCGTCTGTTTCGCGGTCAAATCGAACGGCAATGTCGCCGTCCTGAAGACCCTCGGCCAGCTTGGCGCGGGCATGGATGTGGTGTCCGCCGGCGAATATCTCAGGGCCAAGGCGGCGGGTGTGCCGGGCGACAGGATCGTCTTTTCCGGCGTGGGCAAGACCCGGGCCGAGATGCGGCTGACGCTGGAAGGCGGCATCCGCCAGTTCAACGTCGAAAGCGAGCCCGAGATGCGGTCTTTGTCGGAAGTGGCTGTTTCGCTTGGGAAAATCGCGCCGATCACCATCCGCGTGAACCCCGATGTCGACGCGAAGACCCATGAGAAGATCGCGACAGGCAAGAAGGAGAACAAGTTCGGCATCCCGATCGAACGGGCGCGCGCGGTCTATGCCGAAGCCGCGCGCCTGCCGGGGTTGCAGGTGGTGGGCATCGACGTTCACATCGGCAGCCAGCTGACCGAACTGGAACCCTTCGAGCAGGCCTACCGCAAGGTGGCCGACCTGACCGAAGTGCTGCGCGCCGATGGCCACACGATCCGCCGCCTCGACCTCGGCGGCGGGCTCGGCATCCCCTATACCCGCTCGAACGAAGCCCCGCCGCTCCCCACCGACTATGGCGCGCTGATCAAGCGCACCGTCGGCCATCTGGGCTGCGAGATCGAGATCGAACCCGGCCGCCTGATTTCCGGCAACGCGGGCCTTCTGGTGGCGTCGGTCATCTACCTCAAGCACGGCGAGGGCCGGGATTTCCTGATCCTCGACGCCGCCATGAACGACCTCGTCCGCCCCTCCATGTATGGGGCGCACCACGACATCATACCAGTGCTTGAGGCTGCACCCGGTGTCGAACCCGCCCCCTACGATGTGGTGGGGCCGGTCTGCGAAACCGGCGACACCTTCGCCAGGGCCCGCGATCTGCCACCGCTTCAGGGCGGCGATCTGATAGCCTTCCGCTCGGCCGGCGCCTATGGCGCGGCAATGGCGTCGGAATACAACGCCCGCCCGCTGGTGCCGGAGGTTCTGGTCCATGGGCAACAATTCGCCGTTATCCGCGCCCGCCCGACCTATGACGAGATGATAAAGCGCGATAGCATTCCAGAATGGCTCTAGCCAAACCGCCGGGGCATCAGGAACGGAACATGGCCACCAACCGGTCAGAGGATGACAGGATCCTGCGTGCGTTGCGCTGGCCGCTGCGGATCACGTTTGCCGGGCTTGTCGCCGAACGGATCACCCGGGCGTTCTGGCCGGTCTGGACCATCCTCTTTGCCGCACTGGCCACGCTCGCCTTCGGGTTTCAGGACAGGGCCTCGGTCGAACTTTTCTGGCTCTTCTCCATTGCCGTGCCGCTCTGCCTTGCCTTGGCACTCTACCAGGGGGTCCGCGCCTTCCGCTGGCCGGGAAGGGAGGAAGCGCGGGCGCGCCTCGACGCGACACTGCCGGGCCGGCCGCTGGCCGCGCTGGGTGACCGGCAGGCCCTTGGCGTTGCGGATGACCAGTCGCGTGCGGTCTGGAGGGCGCATCTGGACCGGATGCGCGCCCGGCTGCGCGGCGCCAAAGCCCCGGCCCCCGACCTGCGCCTGGCGGCCCGCGATCCCTTCGCGCTGCGCTACGCGGCCCTTGTGGCGCTGATCGTCGCCGGGCTTTTTGGCTCTGTCTGGCGGATCGCAAATGTCTTGCAGCCGGTGGAACCGGCCGTCGCCAATGCGCCCGCAGCCGCATGGGAAGGGTGGATCGAGCCGCCCGCCCATACCGGACGCCCGACCCTCTACCTGGCCAAGATCGACGCCGGACCGCTGGAACTGCCGCAAGGCAGCCGGGTCATCCTGCGGCTTTACGGCCCGTCGGGGGCTTTCGCCGTGCGGCAGGGTCTTTCGGCCCAACCCGCCCCCGCGCCGGATGCGCCCGCGCAAACCTCATTCGATTTCACCGTCGATCACTCCGGCCCGTTGGCCATCGAGGGGGAAGGCGGGCGGGAGTGGCAGGTCACGGTTCTTGCCGACCAGCCGCCCATCGTGGCGCTGACCGGGCCGATGGATCGCAAGGCCGATGGCCGCATGGTTCAGCCCTTCACCGCGAAGGACGACTTCGCCATCACTGGCGGCGAGGTCCGGTTCGAACTCGACCTTGCCGCGGTCGACCGTCGCTTTGGACTTGCCGCCGACCCCGAGCCGCTTCCCGCGCTGGTCTTTGACCTGCCCCTGCCGATGACCGGCCGGCGGGCCGAGGTGAGCGAGGTTCTGGCCGAGAATGCCTCGGAACATCCCTGGGCCAATTTGCCGGTGCGGATGACCCTGTCGGTGCGCGATGCGCTGGGCCAGACCGCCAGCACCGAACCCCGGTCGCTGCTTCTGCCGGGGCGGCGGTTCTTCGACCCGCTCGCCGCCGCCGTGATCGAGATGCGCCGCGATCTTCTCTGGTCGCGCAAGAACAGCGAACGTGCCGACCAGATCCTGCGCGCCATCACCCACCGGCCCGAAGGCTTCGTGCGGAGCGAACGTGCCTATCTGATGTTGCGGGTCGCCATCCGCCGCCTGACCGCGGCGCGGGCCCAGGGCCTGATCTCCGTCGCGGTGCGTGACGAACTGGCCAAGGCGCTGTGGGAAGCGGCGCTGCAGATCGAGGATGGCGGGCTGGCCGACGCGCTTGAGCGGATGAAACGCGCGCAGGACCGGCTCTCGCAGGCGATGAAGAACGGCGCGAGCAAGGACGAGATTGCCAAGCTGATGGACGAACTGCGTGAGGCGACCGACGCGTATCTCGACATGCTCGCCGAGCGCGGCACCGAAGACCCTGCCGAAAAGTTCACCGAAAATGATCGGGGCCAGCCGATCACCGACGACCAGATCGCGCAGATGATGGATGAGATCCAGCGCCTGATGGAAGAGGGCCGCATGGCCGAGGCGCAGGAGTTGCTCGATCAGCTCAACCAGCTGATGGAGAATCTGAAGGTCACCCAGGGCGAAGGCGGCGAGGGGCGGCAAAGCCCTGGCGGCAAGGCCATGCGCGACCTGGGCGAGACATTGCGCAATCAGCAGGATCTGTCCGACGATGCCTTCCGGCAGGGCCAGAACCGCCCGCCGGGTCAGGGTCGGCCGGGGCAGGAAGGCGATCAGCCGATGCCGGGCGACGGGCAGGGCCAGCAGGATCAGGGCGGGCAGGGCGCCGTCGGGCAGGATGGCCAGAGCCTTGCCGACCGGCAGAGGGCGCTCAGGCGCGAACTTGACCGCCAGACGCAGGCGCTGCCCGACGCGCAGGGCCAGGATGCCGACCGCGCGCGCCGCGCGCTGGGCGAGGCGGGCCGCGCCATGGATCAGGCCGAAGAGGCGCTGCGCGACGGCGACCTGCCTGAAGCGATCGACCGGCAGGCCGATGCGATCAACAACCTGCGCGAAGGGATGCGCAGTCTGGGCGAGGCCTTCGCGCAGGACCAGAACCGGCTGCCCGGTGCCGATGGTCAGGCGCAGGGCGATCCGTCCCGCGAAGTCCCGCGCGATCCCCTTGGGCGCGAGGGTAATGGCCAGGGCAGCGTCTTCGGGCTTGAGGAGAACCGGGACGCGCTGGGTGCCAAGGATGTCTACCGCCGCGCCCGCGATCTTCTGGACGAAATCCGCCGGCGCTCGTCGGAGCGGACGCGACCGGAGGCCGAGCTTGACTACCTCAACCGCCTTCTGGATCAGTTCTGAGAGTTCAGCCCGATGGCGCGTCTGTCGATTTGAGTGACTCAGTCGTCGTGCGCATGCTGTTCTCCAGCCACAGCCGCATCCCGTCTACAGCCGCGGTATAACGCCCCAGCAGCGGTTCGCTGGCCGGAACCGCCCGGCTGATGCCTCCGGCGAAAATGTAGACGAGCAGAAGCAGGCTCATCCCCGAGATCGAGGTCAGGAACCCGCGCCGGAACCCGCTGCGCCGCTGGCGCAGGGTTTCGGGCGCACCAAGGGCCGCGGGTTCGTTGCGCCGCTCCGATGTCGGCCGCAGGGTCGAGTTGATCTCCTCGATGTCAGGCAGAAGTTCGCGCCGTGACGCCTTGGCCACGAGCGCCGCTTCGGCATGGGGCCGGTCCTCGCCTTCGCCCTCGCTCGCCGCCTGTGGCTCGGGCGCGACAGGTGGAACGGACAGCGGTTCGGCGCGCGGCGCGCTCAGGCCAAGATCGGTCTGGGTCTCAAGGCTGCTGCCTTCGGCCTCGCGTGCGCGGGTCTCGCGCTCCGCTTCTTCGCGCAGGACCGACAGGACGGCGTCATCGAGGGAGCGGCGGCGCAGCGCCTCGGGCGGGATCGCTTCGGCGGCCCGTGGCGTCGCCCCTTCGTCCGGTGCATCCGCCGGATGGGCCGCCTGAAACCAGGTGTGCCCGCAACTGGAACATTGCACGTCACGCCCGCCCTCGGGGATCACGGCATCGTCCACTTCATACTGCGCATCACAATTCGGGCAGATCAGCCGCATGCACTTTCCATCCGCTCAGTCGATACCTGCCGATTGGCTGGGCCATTCCGGCCTTTGCTTTCTGGCCTTTGCTTTTCGCATGTTGTAGCAAGCCAAGGGCATGGGGCCAAGCTTTTGTGCGGGGCACAGTGCGAAAAGCAAGGAAGGCGTGACCGATTATCGCGCACTTCAGGGGGCAGGCGGGTTGATCGAATTTCATGATGTCACATTGGGTTATGCCGATCGTGACCTTCTGTTGGGCGTGACGATGAAGCTCGCGCCGGGGTCGTTCCATTTCCTGACCGGCCCGTCGGGTGCGGGCAAGACCTCGCTGATCAAGCTCTGTTATGGCGAAATGGCCGCACGATCCGGCCGGATCGCCGTCTTTGGTCAGGATCTGGGCACGCTATCGCGCAACGACACCGCGAAGATGCGTCGCCGGATCGGCATCGTGCATCAGGACTGCCAGTTCCTCGATCATCTGACCGTCGCGGAGAACATCGCGCTCCCCCTGCAGGTCGCGGGGCTGGAGGCGGACGATCAGTCGCTCGGCGAACTCCTGGGCTGGGTCGGACTGGGGGAGCGGGCCGGCGCGCGCCCGCCGTCCCTGTCCGGGGGGGAACGTCAGCGTGCGGCACTTGCCCGCGCCGTCATCACCTCGCCCGACCTGATTCTGGCCGACGAGCCGACCGGGAACATCGACTGGGACATGTCGCTCAGGCTCCTCAGGCTGCTGACCGAACTCAACCGCATGGGCAAGACGGTGCTGATGGCGACGCATGACCTGAACCTGATCCGGGCGGCCAAGACCCATGTCGCGGCGCGGGTGCTGCGCATTCAGGGCGGCAGGCTGCAACTGGCGGGGGCGGATCTGTGATGGAACGGCTGAACCACATCCTGGCGCTGCTGACCGGCAATGCGCGTGCCGACCGCGTCGTGCCGCCGTCGGGCCATACCGCCACGCTGACCGGCCTGACCGCCGCAGCGATGGCTTTCCTCGCGGTCTTTGCCCTTGCGCTGTCGCTCTCCACCGGGCATCTGGCCGAGCGTTGGACCGGCGCGCTGGCCCGGACCGCGACCGTGCGCATTTCTGCCCCCGCCGACCAGATGGACCGGCAGACATCGAAAGTGCTGGAGGTTCTGGAAACCACGCCCGGCGTCGAGTTTGCCCGCGCGGTGACAAGCGACGAGACGCGGTCCCTGCTGGAACCCTGGCTCGGCCCCGACCTGCCGGTCGAAAGCCTGCCCATCCCCCAGCTGATCGAAGTGACCGAGGCGGCAGAAGGCTTCGATGCCGAAGGGCTGAAGCTGCGCCTCGCCGCCGAAGCGCCGGGTGCGGTTCTGGATGATCACATGCGCTGGCGCAAGCCGCTGATCGCCTCTGCCAACCGCATCCGGTCGATGGGCCTGCTGTCGTTGGTCCTGATCGGCGGTGCTACGGCGGCGATGATCACGCTGGCCGCGCAGGCGGCGCTGGCCGCGAACGGGCAGGTTATCCGCACGCTGCGCCTGATCGGCGCCGAGGATGGCTATATCGCCCGTGCCTTCGTCCGCCGTTTCACCCTGCGCGCGCTGGTGGGGGCGCTGGCCGGCACGCTGGCCGGCATGATCGCCATAGCCTTCATGCCCGCTGCGGCCGAGGAGGGCGGCTTTCTGACCGGGCTTGGTTTCGCGGGTCTCGAATGGCTTTGGCCCTTGGCGATTCCGCTGCTTGCCGCCATTGTGGCGCTGGTGGCGACCCGCGCCGCCGCCTACCGCACGCTGAGGACGGTCAGATGAGACTTGCGGCCCAGTATATCCTGTCGCTGATCTTCATCGGCCAGATGTATCTGGCGATGCTGGTGCTTGCGATCTGGTGGACGCCCTTCGTGCTCTTGCGCCGTGAAGCGGCCTTTGATGCTGTCCACTCCTATTGCCGCTGGGTGCGCTGGTCGGCGCAGGTTCTGGTTGGCCTGCGTTCGGAAATCCGGGGCGAGGTGCCGCAGGCCGAGGTTCTGATAGCCGCCAAGCACCAGAGCTTTTTCGACATCATCATGATCGTGTCGGTCGTGCCGCGCCCGAAGTTCATCATGAAGAAGGAACTGCTCCGGGCGCCGATCCTGGGCTGGTATGCCAGGAAGATCGGCTGCGTGCCGGTCGACCGCGGCAGGCGCAGCCGGGCGATGACGCAGATGGTGGCGGATGTGAAGGCCGGGCGCGAAGCGCCGGGTCAGCTGATCATCTATCCGCAAGGCACCCGCGTCGCTGCCGGGGCCTACAAGTCCTACAAGATCGGGGTCGGGGTGCTTTACACCGAGCTCGGGCAGGATTGCGTGCCTGCCGCGACCAACGTCGGCGTCTTCTGGCCGCGCCACGGGCTCTTGCGCAAACCCGGTCTGGCGGTGGTCGAGTTTCTGCCGCGCGTTCCGGCCGGCCGCTCGGTCGAGGCATTCATGGCCGACCTTGAACCGGCGGTCGAGGGGGCCGCGAACCGGCTGATGGCCGAGGCCGGATTCGCCGTGACCGCCACCGCCCAAAGCTGAGGAGCTAGGGATGGCCACCGACCCCGCCTTTGCCGACCATGTTCTGGATCAGGTCGGCGGCGCAGGCCGGGTCGCCATCCGGAAGATGTTCGGCGAATATGGTATCTATTGCGACGGCAAGGTCGTGGCGCTGGTCTGCGACAATCAGGTCTTCCTCAAGCCCTTGCCCGAGGCTGCCGCGCTGATCGGCACACCGGCCTATGGTCCGCCCTATCCGGGTGCGAAACCGCATCTCGTCCTTTCGGTCGAACTCGATGACCCCGATCTGATGGCGCGGCTGGTGCGCGCGGTGGCCGAGGCGCTGCCCGCGCCGAAGCCGAGAAAGCCGAAGGTCGACAGGAGGGCCAGCCCGGCAGCCGATCAGGTCGGTCGAAGACCCTGAGGGCCATGTGGCATCCCGGTGGACGCATCGCTGGTCAAGGTCGCCCGCCGCCTGGCCACCGCCGGCGACCGGCTGGCCGACCTGACGCAGGGACGGATCGCCGGTGCGGCCTGCGACCGGGAATGGCCGTCTTGGGTCGCCGGGAGCCTGCGGCAGACCCTCAGGCCGCCAGCCCCTTGGTACCCATGTCCAGGAACTTCTCGCGCCGTTCGCGCACGATGTCGGCGGGCTTCATCCGGGCGAAATCCTTCAGCACCGCCTCCAGTGCCTTGCCCACCGCTTTGATCGCCTCGTCCGGTTCGCGCTGCGCACCGCCCAGCGGTTCCTTGACGATCTGGTCGATCACGCCAAGCTTCAGGAGGTCCTGCGCCGTCAGCCTGAGTGCCGTCGCCGCCTCGCGCATCTTCTCGGCATCCTTCCACAGGATCGAGGCGCAGCCCTCGGGCGAGATCACCGAATAGATCGAATGTTCCAGCATCAGGATACGGTTGGCGGTGGCAAAGGCCACGGCCCCGCCCGATCCGCCCTCGCCGATCACGACCGAAACCAGCGGTACCGCGATCTCAAGGCATTTCTGGGTCGATCTTGCAATCGCCTCGGCCTGACCGCGCTCCTCCGCACCCTTGCCGGGATAGGCGCCGGGCGTGTCGATCAGCGTGATGACCGGCAGGCCGAACCGGTCCGCCATGTCCATCAGGCGGATCGCCTTTCGATAGCCTTCGGGACGCGCCATGCCGAAGTTCCGTTCGATGCGCGATTTGGTGTCATTGCCCTTTTCATGGCCGATCACCATCACCGGCTGGTCATTGAAGCGGGCAAGCCCGCCCATCACCGCATGGTCGTCGGCGAAATTCCGATCCCCGGCCAAAGGGGTATATTCGGTGAACAGCGCCTCGATATAGTCGACGCAATGCGGCCGCTCGGCATGGCGCGCCACCTGGCATTTCCGCCAGGGATCGAGGTTCTTGTAAAGATCCTTCAGCATGTCGGCGGCCTTGCGGTCCAGTGCCGCGGCCTCCTTCTCGACATCCATCTTGTCGTTCTTGCGCGCGAGCGCCCGCAGTTCCTCGGCCTTGCCTTCGATCTCGGCCAGGGGCTTTTCGAACTCGAGGTAATTCATCTGTCTCTCCCGTTGGGGTTGGGTTTATATGACCCGTGAAGGGGCTGAATGCAACTTGGCAGGATTGGTGGCCGGTTTTCCGGGCGACTTGCAGTCTTTGCCCGCTCAGCGGTGGTATGCCTCGAAGACATTCAGGACGACCGGCAAATGCAGCCCGTCCGGGCGTGCGTATGGCGCGAAGGCCACTTCGACCGCGGCCTTTACGGCGGCGCGGTCGCTGTCTGAAGCACCTGCGGATCGCAGGACAAAGGCGGCTGGCCCCAGGCTCGTCGCAAGTTCCGCTGCCCCCACCGCGCCACCTGGATGATGGAAATCAAACACTCGGGCCTGCACCGAAGGTTCCTCCCATCCCGCCTTGTGCATGAGCCCCACGACCCTGGCTCCGTCGGCGAAGGCCTGGGGGCCGGGGGCGTTGTCCGGTGCGCCGGGCGGTTCACCCAGCCGCGCCGCGGCGATGCGGCGCGGGATGCAGAACCAGGGGTTTTCCGATGGCGCGCCGAAGGTCAGGAACAAAAGCCTCCCGCCCGGCGCCGTTTCGCGGCGAATGTTGGCGAAGGCCGCGACCGGGTCGTCGAAGAACATCATGCCGAAGGCAGAAACCACCATGTCGAAAGGTCCGGGCAAATCGGCGGTCTGGGCGTCGGCCAACAGGAAGGACAGGTTCGGGCACCCGCCGGCGCGTTCCCGCGCACGCGCCAGCATCGGTTCGGAAATGTCGGCGGCGACCACCTCGCCGCGGGGCACCGCTGTCCCGGCAAGCTTCAGCGCCAGCCCTCCGCTGCCACAGCCGATCTCCAGAACCCGCGCCGGACGTGTGGCTGCGACCTCGGCGACGATATGGTCCGTTGCGGTGCGGTTCATGGCCTCCATTTCGGCTTCGCGCGCCAGCCAGCGCCGACCGATCTCGCCGTTCCAGAAATTGGCCTGATCCCGGTTTGGCCCCGTGTTCACCCGCAGCACTCCCCCGCTGCGCGCAGCTTAGACGCAGCGTCGCGCAAGTCCAAGAAGTTCAGCGCCGGGGCAGTGCCTTGTCGGATGGCGCGAACCCGGCAAGATCTGCCACGTCTGCCTCGGATGGAGGAGGGTCTGGAAGAAAGGCGGGCAGGTTCGCGGGTCCATATGTGCGACCGCTTCTCGGGGTGATCGACCCGGTCCATGCCAACCCTTCGGGGGATCTGTCGCCGGATGCACTGGCCGATGTTGCCGCGCTCACCCGGTTTCACTCTCACCGGGTCTTTCACGTGACGACCGGGGAAATCGCGGCCGATGCCGTGCGCCGGGTGCGGATGCGCCGTGCCGCCTTCTGGCTGGGGCCAACCGGCCAACCGATGTCTGCATGCCGCTGAAAGACTGATGATCTTCATTCTGGCACAAATATCCTGCGGGGGTTCGGGGGCGCAAAGCCCCCGGTCTCAGCCCCCGGTCTCAGCC
>CAZRKU010000051.1:15772-20426 GCA_964600685.1 uncultured Frigidibacter sp.
AGCCCCCGGTCTCAGCCCCCGGTCTCAGCCACCGATCAGTTCGAACTGACGCACGATCACCTCGGCCTGCCGCATGGAGGCGATGTCGATGAGCCGCCCCCTGTAGGTCGCGGCGCCCGATCCCGCGGCCTTCGCCGCCTCCATCGCCGCCAGGATCTCGCGCGCCTCGCTCACCTGCGCCGCCGACGGGGTGAACACTTCGTTCGCGAGCGCGACCTGCCTGGGATGGATCGCCCATTTGCCGACCATGCCCAGCGTCGCCGCGCGGCGCGCCTGGGCGCGGAACCCTTCGTCGTCGGAAAAGTCCCCGAATGGCCCATCGACCGGCAGCACCCCGTGGGTGCGGCAGGCGGCAACGATTGCAGCGCTCGCCCAGTGCCAGGGGTCGGACCAATACCGCGCCTCACCGCGCTGCATGTAGTAGTTTTCCTGCGTGCCGCCGATCCCGGTGGTCTGCATCCCCATGCTGGCGGCGAAATCCGCCGCACCCAGGCTCATCGCCTGAAGGCGCGGGGAGGAGGCCGCGATCTCCTCCACATGCGCGATTCCCGCCGCCGTCTCGATGATCACCTCAAGGCTGATCCGCTGCCGGCGCAGTTTCGCCGCCTCGATGGCGCTCACCAGCGCGTCGACGGCATAGACATCGGCCGCACAGCCGACCTTGGGGATCATGATCTGGTCGATCCGGTCGCCCGCCTCCTCCAGCACCTCCACCACATCGCGATACCAGAAGGGCGTGTCGAGGCCGTTGATCCGCACCGACAGATATTTCCCGCCCCAGTCCACATCATTGATCGCGCGGATGATGTTCTTGCGGGCTTCAGGCTTGTCGGCGGGCGCGACCGAATCTTCCAGATCGAGGTTGATCACATCCGCCGCGCTCGCCGCCATCTTCTCGAATAGCGCCGGGCGCGAGCCGGGTCCGAACAGCTGGCAGCGGTTGGGGCGGGCGGGGGCGGGGGGCTGGATGCGGAAGCTCATGACGGTCTCGCAACTTTCTGTCGGCTTGTGTGATTGGATTGTTAGATTGTTGCTGTGTGGTCGGCAAGCATCATTTTGCAGGCGCAGCAATCATGCCGCGGCGCCGCAGCGCCGCTCGGCCCTGACCGGCCCCCTCGCTTTGGTCTTGCGCCCGCGCCTGCAAGAAGGTCTGTCAGCAACAGAATGTTCTGCCGGAGCCTGCCATGATCACAGCCACGCCCGAGACGTTCCGCCTGGCGCAGACCTTCACCATCTCGCGCGGCTCCAGGACCGAGGCGCGGGTTCTGACCGTCCGGGTGACGCGCGACGGGCGGACCGGCTGGGGCGAATGCGTGCCCTACGCCCGGTACGGAGAAACGCTGGAAAGTGTCGCGGATCAGATCGCCGCACTGCCGCCGGACCTGACCCGCGAGGCGCTGCAACTGCTGCTTCCGCCGGGTGCCGGGCGCAATGCCGTCGATTGCGCGCTGTGGGACCATGCGGCCAAAAGCGCGGGGCGGCGGGTGTGGGAACTGGCGGGCCTGCCCAAGCCCGCGCCGCTGGTCAGCGCTTATACGCTTTCGCTGGACACGCCAGCCAGGATGCGGGCCGCGGCGGCGGTACAGGCGCACCGCCCGATCCTGAAAATCAAGCTCGGCACGCCCGACGACATGCCCAGGCTGGAAGCCGTCCAGGCAGGTGCCCCCAAGTCCCGCATCATCGTTGACGCCAACGAAGGCTGGACGGCGGAGATCTATGCCGATCTCTGCCCGCATCTGCGGCGCCTTGGCGTCGTGCTGGTGGAACAGCCTTTGCCTGCCGGGCAGGACGAGGCGCTGGCCCATGTGCCGCGCCCCGTGCCGGTCTGCGCCGACGAAAGTTGCCACGACCGGGCGTCGCTCGCACCTCTCAGGGGCAAGTATGACATGGTCAATATCAAGCTCGACAAGACCGGCGGCCTGACCGAGGCGCTGGCCCTGCGCGACGCGGCACGGGCTGAGGGGTTCGGGGTGATGGTCGGCTGCATGGTCGGCACTTCGCTTGCCATGGCGCCCGCGCTGATCGTCGCGCAAGGCGCCGACATGGTGGACCTTGACGGCCCGCTGCTTCTGGCCGAAGACCGCGACCGGCCCCTGCGCTTTGCGGGATCAGAAGTTCATCCGCCGGATGCCGGCCTTTGGGGATAGGGAGATCGGAATGACCCGCACCGTCTATGTGAACGGCAACTGGCTGGCGGAGGATCAGGCGACCATCTCCGTCTTCGACCGGGGCTTCCTGATGGCCGACGGGGTCTACGAGGTCACGACCGTCGTCGATGGCAAGCTGATCGACTTCCCCGGCCATGTCACCCGGCTGGACCGCAGCCTGGGCGAACTGGATATGCCCAGCCCCGCGACGGCCGAGGAACTTCTGGCCCTTCACCGCGAGATCGTGGCGAGGAACGGGGTGGTGGACGGGCGTGTCTATCTGCAGGTCACGCGCGGCAATCCCGGCGACCGCGATTTCGCCTTCCCCGATCCGGCGAAAACCGCGCCGACGCTGGTCATGTTCACGCAGGTGACCGGCCGGCCGGAGGACAGCGCGGACGCGAAGCGCGGCCTCAAGGTCATCTCGATCCCCGACATCCGCTGGGCGCGGCGCGACATCAAGACGGTGCAGCTCCTCTATCCGTCGATGGGCAAGATGATGGCGAAGAAGGCGGGGGCGGACGATGCCTGGTTCATCGAGGACGGGCTGGTGACCGAGGGCACCTCGAACAATGCCTGGATCGTGAAGGCGGGCAAGATCACCACCCGCGCGCTGTCGAACGAGATCCTGCACGGGATCACCCGCGCCGCCGTGATGCGCTATGCCGTGGAGGCGCAGCTTCAGGTCGAGGAACGGTCCTTCACGCTGGCGGAGGCCAAGGCGGCGGACGAGGCATTCGTCACCTCGGCCTCGGCCTTCGTGATGCCGGTCGTCGAGATTGACGGGGTGGCTCTTGGTTCAGGCAGGCCGGGGCCGGTCAGCCAGCGGCTCAGGGAGATCTATCTGGAGGAGAGCCGCAAGGCGGCACTGTAGACGCCCGCCTCAGGCGGCGGTTTCCAGCACCTGCATCGTAACGGCGCTGTAGAGAACCATGCTCGCGGCCAGAACGAAGGCATGCCAGGCCGTGTAGTGAAAGGGCAGACGGTCGAACAGGTAGAGCACGACCCCGGCCGTATAAAGCAGCCCGCCGGTCAGGATCAGCGTCAGGACGGTTGGCGACAGCGTGGCAACGAAATCGCCGCCGAAGACCGCGCCCGCCCAGCCCATGCCCAGATAGAGCGCCAATGCCGGCCAGCGGAACCGCTGGGGCGAAGCAAGCTTCAGCGCCATGCCCGCGAGTGCCGCCACCCACAGCCCCGCCACCAGCCAGCCGCCCTGACCGGACAGAAGCGCGAAGGGCGTATAGGTCCCCGCGATCTTGGCATAGATCGCCGAATGGTCGAGCCGTTGCAGCAGCCCGGCCCAGCGGCCTTGACCGATCACGTTGTAGAGCCCGGAACAGAGGATCATCGCCAGAAGCGAGATGCCATAGACCGAGGTGCCGAGAAGCGCCGAAGCATCGCCGCGCATGAGGGCCGTCAGCGTGATCAGCACGGGGACGGAGGCCAGAACCAGCACGACCCCCAGAACATGCACCACCGCATCGCTGAGATATTCGGCGCGCGAGTATCCGGTTCTGGGCGCAAGATGTTTCATGAGGCGCAGTCTATCAGCCTGTCCGAGTCGCTCCTACCGGGGGGACGTAACGTAAGGATGAAGATGGCGTGCCCGTAAGCCGTTTGTCGCCAATTCCGTAATGATTTGCGAATGGTGATGAGAGCGGCGACAATGACCGCCAGGGTGGGCCGGGGCTACGGGCCATGTTTCGGCAGCATGCCAAGACAGGCAGGACCGGGCCTTTGCCGGCCTGACATCGCGAGGAACGCATGATGGACAAGAACACGGTCTGCCTGTGGTTCGACAAGGATGCCGAAGCCGCTGCCCGCTTCTACGCAGAGGTCTTTCCCGACAGTGCGGTGAAGGCCGTGTTTCGTGCGCCGAGCGACTATCCGTCCGGCAAGGCGGGCGATGTGCTGACCGTCGATTTCACGGTGGCGGGCATTCCCTGCCTGGGGCTGAACGGCGGACCTGAGTTCAGGCACAGCGAAGCATTTTCCTTCCAGATCGCCACCGACGACCAGGCGGAAACCGACCGCTACTGGAATGCGATCGTCGGCAATGGCGGACAGGAGAGCGCCTGCGGCTGGTGCAAGGACAGATGGGGGATTTCCTGGCAGATCACCCCGCGCACCCTGATGGAGGCCCTTGCGGCGGGCGGGGGCGAGGCCAAGCGCGCCTTTGACGCCATGATGGGCATGACGAAGATCGACGTGGCCGTGATCGAGGCCGCAAGGCGCGGTTGAGTGGAGGGACGGCCCCGGCGGAGCCGCCGGGCTTTTCACCGCTTTTCCACATTCTCCCGGAACGCCACCTCGAACGCCGCCTTCTTGGCCGCGTCGGCCTCGGTCTGGTTCCGGGCGCGCCAGTCGTCGTAGGGCATGCCGTAGTAAATCTCCCGCGCCTCCTCCCTGGTCATCGCTATGCCGCGGTCGTTCGCAGCCTCCTGATACCAGCGCGACAGGCAGTTGCGGCAGAAACCGGCAAGGTTCATCAGGTCGATGTTCTG
>CAZRKU010000052.1:0-20324 GCA_964600685.1 uncultured Frigidibacter sp.
TCGATCACCTGCTCGTTGGCGAGCACCGTGTTCTCGACCGGGTCCCAGTTCACCACCGCCGCGCGGCGCGCGACCAGGCCCGCGTCGAGCATGTCGAGGAACAGGCGCTGCTGCTGGCCGTAATAGTCCGGGTCGCAGGTCGCGAACTCGCGGCTCCAGTCGATCGACAGGCCCAGGGGCTTCATCTGCGCCCGCATGTCGGCGATATTGCCGTAGGTCCAGTCCTTCGGATGGCCGCCGCGCTCCATCGCCGCATTCTCGGCCGGCATGCCGAAGGCGTCCCAGCCCATCGGATGCAGCACGCTGAAGCCGCAGGACGCCTTGTAGCGGGCCACGACATCGCCCATCGTATAGTTGCGCACATGGCCCATGTGGATGCGCCCCGACGGATAGGGGAACATCTCCAACACGTAATATTTCGGCTTTGCCGGATCGCGCCGCGCCAGAAACGCCCCGGCCTCGTCCCAGGCCTTCTGCCATTTCACTTCGCTGACTGCGGGCTCATAGCGCGACATTGTGGTTCCCTTCGGAAGAATGCCGCGTGGTTATACAGGCTGAACGCCCGAGGTCCAGAGACCGCGCCTTTCATTCTGGCGCAAATATCCCGGGGGGTAAGGCGCGCCCTGACGATCTTCCGGTGGAAGATCGTCAGCGCCGAACGCGCATTGCCAGGCAATGCGCCGGATGGGGGCAGCGCCCCCCTAAAGCTTGCCGTCGCGGATGCGCAGCTGCCGCGCCCGGGTCAGGATCGCATCCTCGACCGCCCGCACCGTCGCGGCATCGACCGGCCCGGCCTGCGAGACGAGCGCGATCTTCAGGGACCGCGCATCGAGCGCCGGGTCCTGCACATAGACGGTGGCGCGATAGGCCCGCCCGCCGCCCGGCGGCGTGCCAAACCCCGTGACCAGAACGCCCGAGAACGGATCGGCCGACTGCACCGGCAGGAAATTCAGCACCTCGAGCGAGGCCTGCCACAGATACTTGTTCACGCCGATGGTGATGTTGGTGTCGTCCTGGCTGCCGAACAGATCCCAGATCGTGCTGCGTTTGCGGACCGGCGTGACCTGTTCAAGCCTGGCGCGCTGATCCAGCGCCGCCGCCCGCCGTTCTGCCGTGTCGCCGCCGCGCCGGCCGAACAGGCCGGAATCACCGCCGCCGATTCCGCCGCAGGCGGCCAGCGCTGCGACGCAGCCGGCCAGAATCGTCCGGCGCACAGTCTTCCGCATTGTCTGACGCATCATCCGGTCCACACCACCTGCAACCTCTTTTCCGCTGTCTAGCCGACGCCCCGTGCGCGAACAAGGCTTTTCCCCAAGCGCCCGCGGCCGCACGGGTGCCCCAGGTGCGGCGCGCCCGCGCGCGAGGTGCGGTCGCCAATTCCACTGTGGCAAGACTGCACCATCGCGCCCGATCTTCCGCAGCGTTCCTGCGTTTCCATTGCATTGCCCCCGTCGAGTGGGGAAATAGAGTGCATACCCAATTCGGATTCCCCTGAGTTGGGCCTACCTTTGACACACGAGGGAAAACGAAATGAAAAAGATTCTTCTTGCGACCACCGCTCTCGTCGGCTTCGCCGGCGCCGCGGCCGCTGAAATCACGCTCGACGGCTATGCCGAGATGGGTGTCCGTGGCGGCGATGCGATCGAAACCCAGTTCTTCAACGACTGGCAGGTCAACTTCAACTTCTCGAGCGAAACCGACAGCGGCCTGTCGTTCGGCGGCAAGGTCCAGCTGGAGGAGAGCAACGGTGCGGGCGCCATCAACGGCGCAGTCGTCATCGACGACGAAGCTTTCTGGGTGTCGGGTTCGTTCGGCAAGGTGACGCTGGGTGAGACCGACGGTGCCTTCGACTGGGCCCTTTCGGAAATCTACAACGGCACCTCGATCGCCGACGACCATTCGACCCACCTTGGCGCCTACTGGTTCACCGGTCTCGACGCGACCTATGACAACCAGATCGCACGCTATGAGTACACGTTCGGCGACTTCGGCGTGGCCGTCTCCGCCGAGATGGACGACGCCGGCGTCGGCGACGCCGTTCTCGGCCTCGGCGGCAAATGGTCCGGCGACATGGGCGGCACCGCCGTTGGCGTCGGCTTCGGCGTGCAGGACAACGGCGTGAACACGGTCTGGGGTCTGAGCGCCTCGGCCGCGATGGCGAACGGCTTCTCGGCCGGCATCGGCTACGCCGACCTCGACGGCACCGGCTTCCATACCTCGAACGGTTTCACAACCGCGCCGCTGGTTGATTCGTGGTGGGGCCTCAACGTCGGCTACACCACCGGCGCTCTGACCGTCGGCGCGAACTACGGCATGTTCGACAGCAACATCGGCGACCTGTCGGGTTGGGGCCTCGTTGCCAACTACGATCTGGGCGGCGGCGCGGTTGCGATGGCCGGCTACGGTTCGAGCAGCGCTCCGGCTGGTTCGGGCGGCGGTTCGTGGAACGGCGGGGGCGAGGACACCTTCTCGCTCGGTCTCGGCCTGTCGTTCTGATCGACACTGCCTTCGACTATGGAAAGAGCGGGCCTTGCGCCCGCTCTTTTCGTTTGGCGCCGGTCTCGGGATCTCGACTTTCCGCGGCGCAGCACATAGGTTTCGCCCCGATCAGTACGGCAGTTGGGGACGAACGATGGCCGCATCAACGGCGACAGAAATCCAGACGACCTATGCACAGGGCCAGCGCCTGCAAAAGGCCGGTGATCGCGAGGCGGCGCTGAAGGTCTATCTCGAGATCGTGCGCGATCATCCGCGCGTGGCCGAGGCCCAATATCAGATTGGCGTCCTACTGAACGAGCAGAACCAGTTCGCGCGCGCCATCCATCATCTGCATGCCGCCGCGCAACTTCGGTCTGGCGAGGGCGTGGTCTGGAAGGCCTGGACCGAGGCGGTCGCCCTGGGCGGCGACGCCGCCGCCGAGCGCGCCTATCTCGACCTGCTGAAGGGGGCGCCGGTGCCAATGAAGGTCAAGCTCGCGCTCCAGGACCGGTTCGGTGCCCGCCGCGCCAGCACCCGGCCACAGACAGGCGGCGTGGCCCCGGCCGACATCCGGAGGCTTCTTTCGCTGATGGACGCCCGCCGCTATGCCGAGGCACAAGTCCTTGCCAGGCGTTTCCTGGCGACGCATCCCGGATCGGCCGTGGTGCTGAACATACTGGCCACCGCGCAGGCAGTCGACGGCAAGGCGCAGCAGACCGAGGCGACCTTCCGCCGGGCCATTGCCGCCGATCCGTCCTACGCCGAGGCGCACGACAATTTCGGCCGCTTCCTGATCGAGTTGAAGCGTGAAGAGGAGGCGACTGCCCATTTCCGCGAGGCGTTGATCCTCGCGCCCGGCTTGCCGTCGGCGCTGGTGAACTTCGCCAGCGCGCTCAATCGTGCCGGCGATGCCGAAGCGGCGATGGTGCTGCTAAATCGCGCGGCGGCCGCCAGCGTCGACACGCTGCCTTTTCATATGGCTGTCGGGACTGCCGAAATGCGGCGGAAGGACTACGTCAAGGCCGAAGCGGCGTTCCATAAGGCAGTCGATCTGTCAGGCAGCCGCCCGGCGGAGGCGATCGGGATGCTCGCGCAGGCGCAGGCGCGCCTTGGCAAGGACGACGAGGCGATGGCGAACTTCGACCGCGCGCTGGAGTTCGATGCCAATCTTGGCATCGCCACCTCGGGCAAGGCGTCGCTCCTGCAGGCGCTCGGCGATTTCGACGAGGCCGAAACACTGTTCCGCCGGACCATTGGGCTCGATCCGAACAACGGCGACAACTATCGGGTCTTCATCGCCTCTTATAAGGTCAAACCCGGCGATCCGATCATCGATGAAATGATCGGCCGCTATCGTAACCCGGCGCTGACCGCCGAGGACCGTATGAACCTCGGCTTCGCGATGTCCAAGGCGCTTGAAGATGCCAAGGACTATGACCGGGTCTTCGAATATCTCGATGCGGCCAACGCGGCGATGTGGAAGCAATATCCGCACAACATGACCAACCGCCGCCGTGTGCTCGATCTGACCAAGCGGGCCTACGAGAGTTTGGATTGGCATGCAGCGACGATCACGGGGGCGACGGATTACGGCCCGATCTTCGTAACCGGGATGCCCCGTTCGGGCACGACGCTGATCGAGCAGATCATTTCCAGCCATTCGACGATGACCGGGGCGGGCGAGGTCGGTGAAGCGGCCCAGACGGCGCACCGGTTCATGGCCTCGGGTAAGGAGGCACGGCTTCTTCAGGATGTGCCTGAGGCCGAGATCGCGGCGCTCGGTCGGCAGATGGAGGCGATCTACCGGCGGCGCTTCCCGCAGGCCGGGCGCGTCACCGACAAGTCGATCCAGTCTTACATGCATCTCGGCCTGATCAAGCTGGCGTTGCCCAATGCCCGCTTTGTCGTCGTGCGCCGCGATCCGCGCGACAACCTGCTGTCGATGTATAAGAACAAGTTCCCCGACGACGCCCACCAGTATTCCTACAACCAGCGCGAACTGGCGCGGTTCTACGGCACCTTCGTCGAGATGATCGACTTCTGGCGCGAGCGGGTGCCGGACTGGTTCTACGAGGTGCAGTACGAGGAACTGGTCGCCAACCCCGAAGAGGAAACCCGAAAGCTGATCGCCGCCTGCGGCCTGCCGTGGGAGGACGCCTGCCTCAAGCCTCAGGACAACGAGCGCAAGGTGGAGACGCTCAGTGTCTACCAGGCACGCCAGCCGATTTCTGGCGGTTCGGTGAAGGGCTGGAAGCGTTACGAGAAGGATCTGGCCCCCATGCTGGACGAACTGAGGAAGCTCGGCCTTGTCGCTGACTGACATCCTGGCGCGCATCCGCGCGGCCGAACGGACGGCGGGACGGGCGGCAGGGTCCGTCCAGCTCATCGCCGTCTCCAAGCTCCAGCCACCGGCGCGGGTGGAGGCGGTGCTCAACGCCGGTCATCGTCTGTTCGGCGAAAACTATGTGCAGGAGGCCGCCGCCAGGTGGCCAGCCTGCCGCGCCCGGTTTCCCGGCCTGTCGGTCCACATGATCGGCCCCTTGCAGACCAACAAGGCCAAGCCTGCCGTCGAGCTGTTCGACGCGATCCATACGCTCGACCGGCCCTCGCTGATGGAAAAACTCGCGCGTCTGGCGGAAGCGCGCGGCACCTGCCCCGAGCTTTTCGTCCAGGTGAACACCGGCGCGGAACCGCAGAAGGCCGGCGTCCTGCCCGCCGATGCCGATAGCTTCGTCGCCGCCTGCCGCGCCATCGGCCTGCCCCTCGCCGGTCTGATGTGCATCCCGCCCGAAGGCGAGGACAGCACCCCGCACTTCCGCCTCCTGCGCAGCATGGCCGAGGCGAACGGCCTGCCCGGCCTCTCCATGGGCATGTCCGCCGATTTCGAGGCGGCGATTGCCGAAGGCGCCACCCATGTGCGCGTCGGCTCGGCCATCTTCGGCGCTCGGACCTAAGGATAGGGCGGCACGAACAGCCGCGTGCCGGGCGCGGCGCGCCCTGCAATCCAGGTCAGATGGTCGCGCCGGAAGGCCAGGCACCCGGCGGTCGGAAACCCCGGCCGCCGCCAGCCATGCAGGAAGATCGCCGAGCCGCGCCCCGGTACCGCCTCGGGCCAGTTCCAGTCGGTCAGCATCACGATGTCGTAAAGCGGATCGGCGCGCCTCAGCCGTTCATCCGTCTTGCCGAAGGGCTTGCGCACCAGATGGTTATAGTCGGGATGATCCGGCGCATCGCACCAGCGATCACGCAGGCCGATGAGCAGCGCCCAGGGCGGCATGTCGTGGCGCGCGATCCGGTCGGCCCGGTAGAGCGTGCCGATGATCCGGTGGATGCCCGCCGGTGTGCAGCCGTCGCCTTCGCGCTTCCGCGCCGTGATGCCGCCCCGCCCGCGGCTGACCGGAAACATCCGGCCCATGTAGCGCAGCCCCATCGGGGTCAGGACCATATCGGCTGGCGTCACAGCAGATGCCCGGATTTCGCGGCCTTCGTCGCCAGATAGGCGGCATTCTGGCGGGTCTTGCCCACTTTCAGGGCCACACGCTCCACGACCTCGATCCCGGCCTTGCGCATCATCTCGATCTTGCGGGGGTTGTTCGTCAAAAGCCGCACGGCGGAAAAACCCATCTGCCTGAGAAGCGCGGCGGCAATACGGAAATCACGCTCGTCATCCTCGAACCCCAGCCGGTGGTTGGCCTCCACCGTGTCGAACCCCTGATCCTGCAGGGAATAGGCGCGCATCTTGTTGGCAAGGCCGATCCCGCGCCCCTCCTGGTTGAGGTAAAGCAGCACTCCGGCGCCTTCGCCCCCCATCTGGCGCAGCGCCGCGTCAAGCTGTGCCCCGCAGTCGCATTTCAGGCTCCCAAGCACGTCGCCGGTGAAGCAGGCCGAATGCAGCCGCGCCAGAACCGGGGCGGTGCGGTCCGGGCTGCCGATCTCGATCGCATAATGGTCCTCGCCGCCATTTTCGGGGCGGAAGACATGCACGCGCCCGGCCTGCGAGGCCGCCATCGGCACCCGCGCGGCGGCGACCGGCAGATAGGGCGAGGCCGCCGCCAGTTCCGGCCCGACCTCGGCCAGATCGAGCAGCGTCAGCCCCTCCGCCTGCGCCACAGCGGCACCGTCCACCAGATCGACCAGCAGCACGGCGGGCAGCAGATGCGCCGATTTCGCCATGCTCAGGCCCGCACGCGCGACCTCGGCCGACCCTTCGCGGATGGCCCGGCACGGCCCCTTCATCGGATAGCCAAGATCGAGCGAAGGGTCGGCCATCGCCTGCACCCAGTCCGCCCCCACGTCGCCCGGCAGGGCAAGCCGCACCAGATCACCGTCATAAGCCGCGAATTTCAGCGTCGCGGCCCGCCGCGCCGTCAGGGCCAGAACCGGCGGTCCCAGCGCCCGCAGCGCCGCCAGCCGTTCGCCGTCCAGCCCTTCCGCGGCAACCATCAGCACGTCTGCCCCGCCGCGCCGCACGATCACCGGCACCCCCATGCGCAGATCGGCGCGGGCGCGGTTCAGGCGTTCGGCGGGATTGGGACCAAGGCGCATCAACGTTCCATTCAGTTCGGGCAGGCTATCCCTAGATAGGCTCGGATGAAGGAAATTGAAACATATCGCCGCGATCCGACACGAGCGCGTGAGGCATCTGTCGCATATCTTGTCGGTAGCGTGGGCAAGGCGCATCTGGAAGGCAAGGACGAGGGCGGAGGTCGCGATGGCAAACCTGAAAAAGATTCTTCTGGTGGACGACGACGGCGACCTGCGCGAAGCGCTGGCCGAACAGCTTCTCTCGACCGACGATTTCGACGTGTTCGAATCCGCGACCGGCGCCGACGCCGTGGACAAGACCAAGAGCGAGACGTTCGACCTTCTGGTCCTTGACGTGGGCCTGCCCGACACGGACGGGCGCGAGCTTTGCCGCAAGTTGCGCAAGCAGGGCGTGAAATGCCCGATCCTGATGCTGACCGGGCATGACACGGACGCCGACACGATCCTCGGCCTCGATGCGGGCGCGAACGATTATGTGACCAAGCCCTTCAAGTTCCCGGTGCTTCTGGCCCGCATCCGCGCCCAGCTTCGCACCCATGAACAGTCCGAAGATGCGGTCTTCGGCCTCGGGCCCTATACGTTCAAGCCGGCGATGAAGATGCTCATCGACGCCCGCGACAAGAAGATCCGCCTGACGGAGAAGGAAACCAACATCCTCAAATATCTCTGGCGCGCCGGGGAAGGCACGGTCCCCCGCGATGTGCTCCTGCACGAGGTCTGGGGCTACAATGCGGGTGTCACCACCCACACGCTGGAAACCCATATTTACCGTTTGCGCCAGAAAATCGAACCAGATCCGTCCAATGCCCGCCTTCTTGTGACCGAATCAGGCGGGTATAGACTGGTTCCATGAGGACGACTCGTCCGGGGTTCCCCTGGCCGCACCGGGGTCATGATGCGGCAACCTCCCTGTTGGACTGGCCCGGGCTTTGCCCGGGTCTTTTTTCTGGCAGACGACCGTGATGTCGCAGGACAGGCGACAACCCGGGAAGCGCGAGTCCGCCCGGCGCCCCCGTCAGCGCCGGACGGACTCTAGGCCGGTGGATTGCCCGCGTTCAGGCTGCACATTCGTACCAGCCAGCGGCCATCCGACTGGCGCTCGAAAACGCTAAGCGAGGTTCCCCCGCCAGCCGCTTTCCCTTCACGGAACTCCGCAAGTGCCCAGGCCATGTCACCGGCGCCGCCAAAATCGACGATCTCCAACCGCTTGCCTTCGCCGCCTTCCCGGGTCCATTCGACATGCTGCGCTTCGATCTCACCCCGCCCGCGGGCGATTGGCCCATAGGGCGAAATCATCCTGGCATCGGCCAGGAAAACAGCGGCGCAGCCATGCGCATCTCCGGTCTGATAGGCGGCGACATACCGATCGAATGTCTCCTGGAGTTCGCTCCGCGTCGGCATGGCCGGCATCCTCGTTCCTGGATCTCCCGCAGATGCGGCGCAGGAAATCCGGGGCCTGTCAAGATTGGCGTCTGAACCGGCAGCTTGCGCGCTGCACCGCGCGGCCGGGCAAGTTCGTTCCCGGACTCCAGCCGCCCACCACCCTGAACAGCGGGTCAAGCCGCTACTCCGGGAACCGGATGCGAAGGAATCCGTAGAGCGTCAACAGGATGGTGACTCCGGCCGCCACCATGAAGGGCAGCACAAGCGCGCTTTCGCGGCCAAGGGCCGGCTCGCTGATCCGCACCAGAAGGCCGCCCGCCATGGCCCCGACCGGCATCATGCCCCAGCCCAGGAAACGGTAGACGGAATTGACGCGCCCGAGGATTTCGCGCGGGATCACCCGCTGGCGATAGGAAACGGTCACGACGTTCCACAGGACGCCGCCGAAGGCATCGCCGAACAGCCCGACCACCGCCGTGGTGCGCGACGGGAAAAGGCCCATGAGCAGATAGGAGGCGCTGAAAATCACCATGGCGGCATGGACCGCCCGCTCCGGCCCGAAGCGCGCGGCGATCCCCGGACCGGCCAACCCCGCCAGCACTCCGCCCGCCGCCCCGGCGGTCAGGAGCATCCCGTGGCCGAAGGCGTCCAGGCGCAGGATTTCCTGCGAGTAAAGCGCCAGCATGGTGATGGCGGCGGTAAAGACCGCATTGGTGATGCCCAGTATGACCGCCAGCCTGCGGATCAGCGCATGATCCTTCAGCCAGACCAAGCCTTCCTTCATCTCGCTCAGAAAGGCGCGCCGCGCGGACAGCGCCTGCGCCGGCAGGGTCAGCATCACGACCAGCGCGGCGGCGATGGCGAAGCTGGCTGCATCCAGCCCGAACGGCAGCGCGATGCCAAAGCCGATGAGCGCCCCGGCAAGGGGCGGGCCGACGAACTGGTTCATCACCTGCTCGGCGCTCCACATCTGGCCGTTGGCGCGCTCCAGGTCGCCCACTGCCACGATCTGCGGCATCAGCGTCTGTGCGGCATTGTCGCGCAGCACTTCCGCCGTGCCCAGAAGGAAGCCGAGGCCGGCAAGCAACAGGATCATCCCCGGTCCGGAACCCGCAGGCTGGGGCAGGGCGGGCACCGCCCCGATCAGTCCGATCACGCCCAGCGTCAGTGCCATGCGCACCAGATCGGCGCGCACCATCATCCGCCGGCGGTCTGCCCGGTCGGTCCAGACGCCTGCGGGCAGGGAAAACAGGAACCACGGCAACCGCCCCGCGGTCACCACCAGCGAAATCAGGAAGGCATCGCGTGTCAGAAGCGTCGCCAGCCACGGCATCGCCAGCGCCGACACCCCGTCCCCGAGGTTGGAGATCGCGCCGGCGGCAAAATGCAGGCGGAAATTCCGGTTCCGGCGCAGCAGCTCAGTGGTCATCGCATCCTCCGTTCCGCCGCGACGGGTGCCTTACGGAAGCGGGGTCGACGTCGCCGCGGGCAGCGTGGCCTCGGCGATGAACGGATAGGCGAAGGCGACGATCTGCTGCTGCGCCGGTCCGTCGATCCGGCTGAAATACCACTTGCCGCCCTCCAGAATCGCCAGAAGCGGCTGGCTGTTGCGGGTCTTGCCCGCCTTGCCTTCGGCGGTGAACTGGGTGGGCACCACCACCCAGACAACCGCGGCCCCGTCCTGCAGGGTGGCGTCATTGCCCTCGAACGGGCCGGGCGCGGTGACGAAATCGCGGATGGCCGTGGACTTCAGCAGCTCCATCGTCTGGGTGACCAGCGTTTCCTGCACCTTCGACGCCTCGATCCCCGCCGTGCCCGCGAACACGTTCAAGACGCGCGGCGGGATGGTCGCCACGATCTTTTCGGCATTCTTGTTCACCGTCACCCGGCGATAGCTGTCGATGGCCTTTTGCAGCCCGACGCCCTCCGCCTCGCTCAGGGGGCGGGCCATCAGCGGCGCAGCCAGCAGAAGGGACAGGACGAGGGCAGCCAGAAAGCGCATGGGGGATCACCTGAGAAGGAACAGGGCAGATGTGGCACGCCGCCCGGTCCCTCACAAGGGCCTCCGTCGAAAAGCCGGACGCGGTTCGCGCATTGCCGCCGATCCGGGGATTGGCTAGTCTTCCTGGGTTCGCGCCAAGGGAGCCGCCATGTCCTTCACCGTCGCCACCTGGAACATCAATTCCGTGCGCCTGCGCGAACCGATCGTCGCCCGCCTGATGGGCGAGGAAGCGCCCGATATCCTCTGCCTCCAGGAATGCAAATGCCTCGCCGAACAGATCCCGGTCGATCTGTTCAAGGCGCTGGGCTACAGGTACCGCGTGGCGCGCGGGCAGAAAAGCTACAACGGCGTGGCGATCCTGTCGAAACTGCCGATGGTCGATGCCGGCGGCCGCGATTTCGCCGCCCTCGGGCACGCCCGCCATGTGGCGGGGCAACTGGAAAACGGCGTGATCATCCACAATTTCTACGTGCCCGCCGGGGGCGACATCCCCGACCGGGCCGAGAACGGGAAATTCGGCCAGAAGCTCGATTTCCTGACCGAGATGCGCGACCACTTCCGCTGGGAACGGCCGGACCGCGCCATCCTGGTCGGCGATCTGAACATCGCGCCGCGCGAGGACGACGTCTGGAACCACAAGGCGCTTCTGAAGATCGTCAGCCATACCCCGGTCGAGGTCGAACACCTGACCGCCGCGCAGGAGGCCGGCGGCTGGGTCGACATCACCCGCCGGAACATCCCCGAAGGGCTTCTCTACAGCTGGTGGTCCTACCGCGCCCCCGACTGGGACGCGGCCGACAAGGGCCGCCGCCTCGACCATATCTGGGCCACGCCCGACATCGCGAACGCCGGCCACGGCAGCCGCATCCATCGCGCCGCGCGCGGCTGGGAGCAGCCGTCAGACCACGCGCCGGTGTTCGCGACGTTTGATCTCTAGGCTCTTGGCGTTTCCCGGCGAAGCCCTCATATAGGGGCAAATCTCAGGAATGGGGACAATGATGCTCGAACTCGGTCAGAAAGCCGCCGACGCGCCCGTCGGCGATCTCATCCGCGACGTGACGGAAGCGACCTTCATGGCGGACGTCATCGACGCCAGCCGCGACGTGCCGGTGATCGTCGATTTCTGGGCCCCCTGGTGCGGGCCCTGCAAGACGCTCGGCCCCGCGCTGGAGGCTGCGGTGACCGCCGCCAAGGGCCGGGTCCGCATGGCCAAGGTCAACGTGGACGAAAATCAGGCCATCGCCGCCCAGCTCCGCGTTCAGTCGATCCCGACCGTCTATGCCTTCTGGCAGGGCAAACCCGTCGACGGTTTCCAGGGCGCGATCCCCGGATCGGAGATCAAGACCTTCGTCGACAAGCTGTCCGCCCTCGCCGGGGATGGTGGCCTGGGCGAGGCGATCGAGGCCGCCGAGCAGATGCTGGCCGAAGGTGCCGCCGTCGACGCCGCCGAAACCTTCGCCGCGATCCTTGAGGAGGAGCCGGAGAACGCCAAGGCCTACGGTGGCCTCGTGCGCAGCCATCTGGCGCTCGGCAACCTCGACCAGGCCGAGGGGCTTCTGGACGCCGCCCCCGCCAAGATCGCCAGGGCGCAGGAGGTGGAGGCGGCCCGCGCCCAGCTTGATCTCGCCCGTCAGGCCGCCGACGCCGGCCCCGTGGCCGAACTTCAGGCCGCCGTTGCCGCCGACCCGGCCGATCCGCAGGCCCGCTTCGACCTTGCCCTCGCGCTTCATGCCGCCGGTCAGGTCGAGGAAGCGGTCGACCAGCTTCTCGACCTCTTCCGCCGCGACCGCGACTGGAAGGACGGTGCCGCCAAGGCCCAGCTTTTCACCATCTTCGACGCGCTGAAACCGACCGATCCCATCGCCCTCAAGGGGCGGCGGAAACTTTCCTCCATGATCTACTCCTGACGGTGATGTTACAGACCGACCTTCCCGAGGTCATCGCGCTTTTCCCGCTTCCGGGCGCGCTCCTCCTGCCGCGCGGGCGGTTGCCGCTCCATGTGTTCGAACCGCGTTACCTGGCGATGCTCGACGATACGCTGAAAACCCGCGAGCGGCTCATCGGCATCATCCAGCCCCGCCCCGCCCCCGAGGGGCAGCGGCGGCTCTCGGCGATCGGCTGCGCGGGACGGCTGACCAGCTTCACCGAAACCGACGACGGGCGCTACATGATCGCCCTCACCGGCGTCAGCCGCTTCCGGCTGGAGCGGGAGGTGAGCGGCTTTACCCCCTATATCCGCGCCGCCGTCCGATGGGACGAATTCAGCCGCGACATCGGCAATGCCGAGCAGGACGACCTTCTGGACCGCGAGGCGTTCCTGACCCTCCTGCGTCGCTTTTTCGCCGCACGGCAGCTGGCCACCGACTGGGACGGACTTGAGGATGCGCCGGATGAGGCGCTGATCAATTCGCTCTCGATGCTCTGCCCGTTCGATGCGGAGGACAGACAGGCCCTCCTGGAGGCCCCGACCCTTGCCAACCGCCGCGAAACCCTTCAGATCCTTATGGAATTCGCCCTCAGGGCCGACGGCGAGGGACAGTTGCAATGACCGAAAGACCCGAGTTTGACCGTCGGATGCTGGAAGCTCTGGTCTGCCCGCTGACCCAGACGTCGTTGCGCTATGACGCCGAACGGCAGGAACTGATCTCGCAGGCCGCCAAACTCGCCTTCCCGATCCGCGAGGGCATTCCGATCATGTTGGTGGACGAGGCCCGCGCGCTGGGCTGAACGGGCGGCGGCGTCACAAGAAGAGGCGCGCCATGGAACGATCCGCGACCCGCGACCGGAACCGGCAGCCTGCCGGCTGATTGACGGCCGGATCAGCGCCCTTGACGGCTGGCGGGGCGACACCCTGGCCCGGATGCGCGCCCGGATGCGCGCCGCCGATCCCGATGTGATCGAGGAGTGGAAGTGGAACACACCGGTCTGGTCGCGCTCCGGCATCATCTGCACCGGCGAGGCCTGTCGGAAGGTGGTGAAACTGACCTTTGCCCACGGGCCCGCATTGCCCGATCCGATGGGCCTCTTCAATTTCAGCCTGGCCGGGAACCTGCGCCGCGCCATCGACATCCACGCGGGCGACATGGTGGAGCCTGCCGCCCTCACCGCTCTCCTGCGGGCGGCGGTGGCGCGCAACCTTGCCGCTGCGGGCCAGAGGGGCGGACCGGGATGACCATCGGGCCGAAGCTTCTGTCGGGCGGCAATCCGCAGATCGCCAGGGGCGATGGTGACGCGCCGGTTCCTCAGCTTCCGCTGCCCCACCCATGATGTGAAGCTGACCTTCTTCGATGGCGTCTTGCAGACCCCGCAGCCGCCCTTGGCGGGCAAGGATCCCGAGGCGCGCTTTCTCGACCTGCGCGACGCTGACCCGTTGGACGAGGCGCTGCTTGACGATTGGGTCCGTCAGGCGGCGGCCCTGCCCGGCTGGGTGCCGCAGCAGGGGCCGGGTGCTGTCAGAGCGGCTGACCCGCCAGAAGTCTTGCCGTCTGCCCGGAAAGCCCCGCCGCCTGCCGCATGAAGGCCCGGCGCAGGGGCGCGATCCGGTTCACCAGCCCAAGGCCCGCATCCCGCGTCAGGCGCAGCGCCCCATTATCGTTGGAAAACAGGGCGTTCACCCCGTCCATCCCCAGCGCCAGGCTGGTGGAATCGAACCGCCGCCAGCATTGATAACGCTCCAGCACGTCCGCCGCGCCGATGTCCTCGCCCCGGCGGCGGGCCATCACCAGCACTTCGGCCAGCGCCGCCACATCGCGCAGGCCAAGGTTCAGCCCCTGTCCGGCGATCGGATGCACCCCATGCGCCGCATCGCCCACCAGCGCCAGCCGGGGCGCGACATATGTTTCCGCCAGCGTCAGGGCCAGCGGATAGCTGAAACGCGGCCCGGCCAGGCTGATCTGTCCCAGAAAATCCCCGAACCGCGGTCGCAGCACCTCCAGAAATCCCGCATCGTCCAGCGCCGCGATGACGCGGGCGCTTTCCTCTCGCTCGCTCCAGACGATCGAGGATCGGTTGCCCTGCAGGGGCAGGATTGCCAGCGGACCGGAGGGCATGAAGAATTGGTGCGCGATGCCGCCATGCGGCTTTTCATGGGCAATGGCCGCGACCAGCGCCGTCTGGTGATAGGCATGTCCCGTCCGTCTGATCCCCGCTCGTGCGGCCGTGGCCGAGGACCGGCCATCGCAGGCCAGGATCACCCGCGCCGACAGGCTGCGCCCGTCCGACAGCGTGACCGTGGCGCCCGCCGGCGCGGCCTCATGGTCGATGACCGTGGTTGCGGGAACATGGGTCAGGCCGGGGGTTGCCTGCATCGCCGCCAGGAAGGCTGCGTAAAGATGCCGGTCCTCGACCATGAAGCCCACCGGGCCTTCCTCGATCTCGGCACTGTCGAAGGTCAGAACCGGCCGTGCCGGGCCTTCGCCCGCCCGCCCGTCGCTGGCCTTGATCTTCAGCATCGGCTGGCAGTGGGGTTCCACCGCCGCCCAGACAGCTATGGCCTGCAACAGCCGTTTGGAGGCGATGGCCAGCGCATAGGCCCGCCCGTCGAACGCCACCTCCGCCCGCGCCCTTGCGGGTTGCGCGTCGATCACGGCGACCGTCAGCCCCGCCCGCGCCAGCGCAAGGCCCAGCGCCGGACCGTTCAGCCCGCCGCCGATGATGAGGATGTCGTGATCGGTCGCCATGCCCCCTTATCGCGCGGGCCGGGCGGGATTGTCCATGCGATCCCTTGCCGCTACCCTTGTGCCCAAGCAAGGGAGACTGCCATGACCTTCTGGCGCGGAAAGACGGCGCAGGTGCTGGGCGAAGCCATCGGCCGGGGCGAGGTCAGTCCGCTCTGGCTGACCGAAGACTACCTCGCCGCGATCCGCGCCCATCCGGCATCCGACCGCATCTATGCCCGTCTGACCGAGCATCGTGCGCTGGCCGAAGCCGAAGCGGCCGGGCGGCGGGCGAAGGCGGGCCAGCGCCTTTCGCCGCTCGACGGTGTCCCGGTCAGCTGGAAGGACAATTTCGACACGGCCGGCACCGTGACCGAGGGCGGCTCGAAACTGCTGGAGGGCCGGGTGCCCGACCGCGACGCCATCGTCCTGCGCAATGCCGCGGCGGCGGGCCTGATCTGCCTCGGCAAGACCCACATGACCGAACTTGCCTTCTCCGGTCTCGGCCTCAATCCGATGACCGCCACGCCGCCCAACGCCAATGACCCGGCCCTCGCACCGGGCGGCTCCTCCTCCGGCGCCGCCGTCTCGGTCGCGCTCGGCCTTGCCGCTGCGGCGGTCGGGTCCGATACCGGCGGTTCGGTCCGCATCCCCGCCGCCTGGAACGACCTCGTGGGCTTCAAGACCACCCATGGCCGCCTGCCGATGACGGGCATCGTGCCCCTTGTCGAAAGTTTCGACACGATCGGCCCCCTGACCCGCACCGTCGAAGACGCGGCCCTGATGTTTTCCGCGCTCGCGGGCGAAAAGCCCGTCGACCTGACCGGCGCCACGCCCAGGGGGCTGCGGCTCGCGGTCATCGAAACCGTCGCGCTCGATGACTGCCGCCCCGAACCGCTCGCCGCCTTTGAGACCGCATTGACGCGGCTGAGGGACGCCGGCGCGACCATCGACCGCCTTGCCCTGCCCGAACTGGCCGAGGCGATGGGCCTCTCCGGCATTCTCTTCACCACCGAAGCCTACGCCATCTGGCGCGACCGGATCGAGGCCGCGCCAGATCGCATGTATCCCCCGATCCGTGACCGTTTCCGCCTGGGCGGCGCCCATTCGGGGGCGGATTTCGTCGCCGCCTGGCGGCGTCTGCGGGACATCCGCAGCATCTGGGCCGAAAGAATGGCCGCCTATGATGCGGTCCTTGCCCCCACCGCCGCCATCCTGCCGCCCGACGCCGCGCGGCTTCAGACCGATGCGGACTATTTCGCCGCCGAGAACCTTCTGGCGCTCCGCAACACGAGGATCGGCAACCTGATGGGCCTCTGCGCCCTGTCGCTCCCCACCGGCCTGCCTTCGACCGGGATCATGCTGATGGGCCGCGCCATGGGCGAAGCGACGCTTTTGCGCGTGGGTGCCGCGGCCGAACAGGCGCTCGGCGCAGCCTGACGCTTTTCGGACCGACAAACCGCAAGTCCCGCCCGCCCGTCGGACGGCCCAAAAGCCACAACCCGCCCCGACGACACCTCGCGAAACTGCGCTTTTTCTGGACCAGCCCGGTCCGACCGGATAGACTTTCCGCAAACGGGGCGGCATGACCCCGAAGATTGAGGCATGAATGGCGTTCCCTGAGCGGTTCTCGAACCTGCCTGAATACGCGTTCCCGCGTCTGCGGACGTTGCTTGACGCCCATAGGCCGGGCGCCGAGCCTGTCACCATGACCATCGGCGAACCCCGCCACCCGATGCCGGGCTTCGTCGCGGAAACGCTCGCCGCCCATGTGGGCGAATTCGCCCTCTACCCCCCGAACGAAGGCGCGCCCGAGCTTCTGGCGGCGATCTCCGGCTGGATCAAGCGGCGCTATGGCGCCGACATCGGCCCCGACCGGATCATGGCGCTGAACGGCACGCGCGAAGGGCTGTTCGACGCCTGCCTGGCGCTCTGCCCGGAAACGAAGGGGGCCAGGCGTCCCGCCGTCCTGATGCCGAACCCCTTCTATCAGCCCTATGCCGCCGCCGCGCTTTCCGTCGGTGCCGAACCCGTCTTCGTGCCCGCAACGGCGCAGACCGGCTTCCTGCCCGACTATGAACGCCTGCCGCCCGCGCTGCTCGACCGTGTCGCGGTCGCCTATCTCTGCTCGCCCGCCAATCCGCAGGGCGCGGTCGCCCCGCGCGACTATCTCGAGCGGCTGCTCGCGCTCGCTGAGAAGCATGGCTTCACCGTGCTGTCGGACGAATGTTATTCGGAAATCTGGCGCACCGCGCCGCCCACCGGCGCGCTGGATGTCGCCGCCGCGACGGGGGCCGATCCCGAACGGGTCGCGGTCTTTCATTCGCTCTCCAAACGCTCGAACCTGCCGGGCCTGCGCTCCGGCTTCGTCGCCGGCGGGCCAGAGGCAATACGCCGCTTCCGCCAGCTTCGGGCCTACGGCGGCGCGCCGCTGCCCTTGCCGCTGCAACGGGTCAGCATCCGCGCCTGGAACGACGAAGCACATGTCGTTGAAAACCGCGCGCTCTATCAGGAAAAGTTCCGCATCGCGGACCGGATTTTCGCCTCCATCCAGTCCTATCAGGGGCCAGAGGGCGGCTTCTTCCTCTGGCTGCCCGTGCCCGATCACCTTGAGGGCGGGGAAGCGGCAGCCCTGAAGCTTTGGCAGGAAACCGGGGTCCGGGTTCTGCCCGGTGCCTATCTGGCGCGGGATGTGGACGGTCACAATCCGGGCCGGGATTATATGCGCGTGGCCATGGTCGCGCCAAAGGATGACATGCAGCGCGCGCTGATCCGGTTGCGCGACTGCATCTATGGGCAGGGACGGTAAGATCAAGATGGCGTCATACCAGGCAAGACGGCGGGATCCCCTGGTGGATCAGAAAATGCAGGCGGCGATCGAACGGCGCGGCCGGGAACTTCTGGGCGCGGCCCTGATGGTTCTGGCCGGTCTGGTGGCGATGATGCTGGTCAGCTATTCGCCCGATGATCCCAGCTGGTTCACCGCCACCGATCAGCCGGTGCAGAACCTTCTGGGCCGCATGGGGGCTTCCATCGCCGCGCCGCTCTATGTGATCGCCGGGCGCGGGGCATGGGGCATCGCGCTGATCCTCGGGGTCTGGGGCGTGCGCCTGATCACCCATCGCGGCGAAGACCGCGCCATCAGCCGGTCGATCTTCGCGCCGATCGGCGTCGCGATGATGTCCGTGACCGCCGCTACCCATGTCGCCGACGAAGGCTGGAACCAGAGTTTCGGCCTCGGCGGTCTTTTCGGCGATACGGTGCTGGGCGCGCTTCTGGGTGTGGTGCCCGCCACCGGCAGCATCAGCCTCGGGATGACCGCGCTGCTGCTCACGATCTTCACCACCGGGATGATGCTTTTCGTGCTGGGCTTCGACCGGGCCGAACTTGGCCACATCGCCCGCCGCGCGCTTTACCTTGCCATCCTCGGCTATGACCGGCTGATGGTGGCGCTCGGCACCGGCGCGGCCATGTCGGCCCGCACCGCCCAGAACCTTCAGGACAAGCACCGCGCCCGCCGCGCCGCTCAGGCCGAAGCTCGCGCCACCTATGCCGCCCGTTACGCCATGGATCAGCATGAACCGCCCCTGACCCAGCCGGCCGACAGCCGCATCCGCGCCGCCGTCCTCAGGGCCGAGCCGCGCTTTGCCGCCGCCGCTGCCCCGGCCGCGGATGGAGCCGACGCTGCGCCTGGCGGCCTGTTCAGCAAGATGCCCGGCCTCATCCGTCGTATCGCCGGTATCCCGGACCCTGAACTGGCCGATCTGGAACCCGAACTGATCGAACAGGCCCCGTCCGCGGCGATCTGGGTGACCGAGGCGCCCAGCCCCGAACGCATCCGCTCGCGCATCGCCGACGCGGTGAAAACCCGGTCGGGGCAGGGGACCGAGATGCCCGCTCCGCTCCGCGCCGAGCCGCCGCTGACCAAGGCCCCGCTGGTCGCGCCGCCCGTGGTCCGCGCGCCCCATCCCGCCCCGCTCGAGGTCGACGAAGACGACACCGGCGACTGGGACCGCAATGCCTTCGCCCATCTGGACGAGGACGACGACGCCCTGCCGCCGCCGCCTGCCCGCCTGACCCAGCCGAACGGCTTCGCCCTTGAACCAAAGCGCGCCGTCGTCCAGCATGGGACCCGCAAGGCCCCGGCGCCCTCCCGCCGGGCCGAGGCTGAACAACAACCCCGCCTGCGCTTCGACGAGCCGGCCGGTCCGGCCTGCGAACTGCCGCCCCTGTCGCTCTTGACCAGCCCGACCACCATCCAGCGCCACCAGCTCTCCGACGAGGCGCTGGAGGAAAACGCGCGGATGCTGGAATCGGTGCTCGACGACTATGGCGTCAAGGGCGAGATCGTCTCGGTCCGCCCCGGCCCGGTCGTCACCATGTATGAACTCGAACCGGCGCCGGGCCTCAAGGCCAGCCGCGTCATCGGCCTCTCCGACGACATCGCGCGGTCGATGTCCGCGCTCTCCGCCCGCGTCTCCACCGTGCCGGGCCGCACCGTCATCGGCATCGAACTGCCGAACGCCTTCCGCGAAAAGGTCGTCCTGCGCGAGATCCTCGCCGCCCGCGACTTCGGCGACACGGGCCTCCGCCTGCCGCTCGCGCTCGGCAAGGACATCGCCGGCGAACCCGTGATCGCGAACCTCGCCAAGATGCCCCACCTCTTGATCGCGGGCACCACCGGCTCGGGCAAGTCGGTCGCCATCAACACCATGATCCTCTCGCTCCTCTACAAGCTCACGCCCGAGCAGTGCCGGCTGATCATGATCGACCCGAAGATGCTGGAACTCTCCGTCTACGACGGCATCCCGCACCTCCTCTCCCCGGTCGTCACCGACCCGAAGAAGGCCGTGGTCGCGCTGAAATGGGTGGTGGGCGAGATGGAGGAGCGTTACCGCAAGATGTCGAAGATGGGCGTCCGCAACATCGACGGCTACAATGGCCGCGTGAAGGAGGCGCTGGCCAACGGCGAGCTGTTCAAGCGCACGGTCCAGACCGGCTTCGACGAGGAAACCGGCGATCCGATCTTTGAGACCGAAGAGATCGAACCGAAACCCATCCCCTACATCGTCGTCATCGTCGACGAGATGGCCGACCTGATGATGGTGGCGGGCAAGGAGATCGAGGCCTGCATCCAGCGCCTCGCCCAGATGGCCCGCGCGAGCGGCATCCACCTGATCATGGCCACCCAGCGCCCCTCGGTCGACGTGATCACCGGCACGATCAAGGCCAACTTCCCGACCCGCATCTCCTTCCAGGTC
>CAZRKU010000053.1:0-19008 GCA_964600685.1 uncultured Frigidibacter sp.
TTTTCATTCTTTTTTTTTTGGTTTTTTAGTTTTTTGTTTTGGTGGGGGGGGGGGGGGGGGGCCGCCCCCCCCCCCCCCCCCGAGACATCACTTCCCCTTGCCCCGTTACGCAATCGGCCTATTCTGCGCGAAAGGAATCGCTGCAGTGCAGAAATATCAGGACTTCGCGGAATATCTGGAAATCGCCCCGTCTGCCGGGATCGAAACCCCGCGTCATGGCTGGCGGGCGAAATGCCTGCAGCGCCTGATCCGGCTGGAGATGCCGGTGCCGAAAACCGTGGCACTCTCCTGCGATACGGTCAGGGCGATTGCCGCGGGCACCCTGCCCGCCACCGACCGGCTGGTCGCGCTTTTCGGCGAGGCGCCGCTTCTGGCGGTGCGGTCGAGCCCCGCCAACCCCGACTGGGGCGGGCCGGGGACGGTTCTGAACGTCGGCATGAATGCCGCGCGCCATCAGGACATCACCAAGAGCCACGGGGCGGCGACGGCGGATGCGATCTATCTGAAGTTCGTGCAGTCCTATGCGATTCATGTGGCGCGGCTTGACCCCGACATGTTTGCCGCCGAGCCTTCGCCCACCGGGCTCGCCGCCGCGCTTGCCGCCTATGAGGCGGAAACCGATGGCGAGTTTCCGCAATCGGCGGCGCGCCAGCTGTCAGAGGTGTTGCGGTCGATGGCGCGGGCCTGGGAAGGCACCACTGCCCGGCTCCTCCGCCAGGCCAAGGGCGCGCCGCCCGATGCGGCGCTCGGCCTTCTGGTGCAGGAGATGGTGCAGATGGTCGGGCCGGGGCTGGCCGGGTTCGGCACCATGCAGCTTGTCGAAGGCGTGACCGGCGCGCCGCAGGTGACCGGCCGGTTCCGGGGGCAATTGCCGGCGAACCGCAAGGCGGAAGAGACGCTTTATCTGGTGCGCGACAAGCGCGGGGCGTCGCTGGAGGAGGCGGAGCCTGCGGTCTTTGCCGATCTGCAGCGCCATTGCGCGGCGGCCCGGGTCAAGCTGCGCGAGGAAATGCAGATCGAATTCGCGATGGAGAATGCCGCGCTGAGGGTGATCGACGCGGTGAAGGTGCCACGCTCGTCGCGGGCGGCGGTCCGGATTGCCGTCGGGCTGGCGCGCGCGGGCGTCATCAGCCGCGACGAGGCGCTCTTGCGTGTCGAACCCCGTGCCCTGTCGGAGCTGCTGCATTATCAGGTCGATCCGCGCGGAGAGCGTGACATGTTCGCGCGGGGGATCAATGCGAGCCCCGGTGCGGCCGCCGGCAGGATCGTCTTCAATGCGACCGACGCGCAGGCCAGTGCGGCGCGGGGCGAGCCTTGCATTCTGGTGCGCCGCGAAACCTCGCCGGAGGATATCCGGGGGATGCATGCCGCCGTGGCGGTTCTGACCGAACGGGGCGGCATCACCAGCCATGCGGCGGTGATCGCGCGCGGGCTGGGCCTGCCCTGCATCGTGGGCGCATCGGACCTGAAGCTCAACGCCCGCGACAGGACGATGGCGGCGCCCGACGGGCGGGTCTTTCGCGAAGGCGACATGATCACGGTGGATGGCACCAATGGCGAGGTGCTGGCCGGATCCCCCGCGATGCTGGAGCCGGCGCTCGACGAATATTTCACCACGCTGCTGCACTGGGCGGACAATGTGCGCGACATCGGCGTGCGCGCCAATGCCGACACGCCCGACGATGCCCGCACCGCGCGGATGTTCGAGGCGGAGGGGATCGGCCTCTGCCGGACCGAGCACATGTTCTTCGACGAAGACCGCCTGACCGTGATGCGCGAGATGATCTTTGCGGATACGGCCAAGGACCGGCGCGTGGCGCTGGACCGGCTGCTGCCGATGCAGCGCGCGGATTTCATTGCGCTTTTTGATATCATGGCGGATCTGCCGGTCTGTATCCGCCTGTTCGACCCGCCCCTGCACGAATTCCTGCCGCACGACCGCGATGGCATCCGCGAACTGGCCGAGGCACTCGACAAGCCGCTGTCGGACGTGACCCGGCGCGTTGATGAGCTTTCCGAGTTCAACCCGATGCTGGGGATGCGCGGTGTTCGTCTGGGCGTGACGGTGCCCGAGATCTACGAAATGCAGGCCCGCGCCATCTTCGAGGCAACGGTTGAGGCCAGCCGCCGCGGTGCGGAGGTGGTGCCGGAGGTGATGATCCCGCTGGTTTCGGCCAAGCGCGAGGTCGAGCTGGTCAAGACGCGGATCGATGCGGTGGCGGCGGCGGTGCGCACCGAACAGGGGGCGGAGTTCGACTACAAGCTGGGCGTGATGGTGGAAACCCCGCGCGCGGCGCTGATCGCGGGCGAGATTGCCCAGCATGCCTCTTTCCTGTCGTTCGGGACCAACGACCTGACGCAGATGACCTATGGCCTGTCGCGCGACGATGCCGGGCGGTTCATGTCGGCCTATGTCAATCAGGGCGTCTTTCCCGAAGACCCGTTCCACGTGCTTGACCACAGCGGCGTGGGCGAACTTCTGCAGATCGGTTGCGACCGGGCGCGGGCGACTCGCGCCGATCTGACGCTGTCGGTCTGCGGTGAACATGGCGGCAACCCGACCTCGATCGCTTTCTGCCGCAAGGCGGGGGTGGACTATGTGTCCTGCTCGCCCTTCCGGGTTCCGGTGGCGCGGCTCGCCGCCGCACATCTTGCGCTAACAGAGCCAAAATAACTCCAGATTTCGCTTTTCGGCGGTGAAAATTCCTCCTAATTATGGCGGCATAACCCACAAAAATGGGCCTGACTGATTCGCCCTGATCGGCAGGAAACCGCTCAGAAAGGCTGCGCTTTGTCCCGATGGGTGGACGCGCTGGTCTGGCCTCTCTATTCCCGCACTGGTCATCGCCTGGGGGCTGTGGCTCCTCGAAACCACTCGGGAATAGCAAATGTCTATGCTGAAGTGCTGGACCAGAGGCACGCTGATGCTTCTTGCCCTTGCCCAAGCTGCGCATGCCGAAACGACGGTGAGCCAGTCGAACGATCCGGTCGCGCCGTTGAGCATCAATCTGGTCGGCCTGTTCACCCAGGAAAATTCCGCGATGGATGAGGTTGCCGCCGGTCGCTTCAGTGAAATCGTCACTCCGCCGGTCGAGGTGGAGAAGGCGGCGGCAAAGGCCGGCGAAGTGCCTGCGCCCACCTATGATGCGAAGTGGATCCGTGCGATTCCGCAGGGCGCGCCGAGTGCCGAACTCGAATGCCTGACGCGGGCAATCTATTTCGAGGCGCGTGGCGAATCGATCAAGGGTCAGGCTGCGGTGGCGGAAGTCGTGGTGAACCGGACGCAAAGCCCCTATTTCCCCGGCACGATCTGCGGCGTGGTGCAGCAAACGAGCGGCGGCGGCTGCCAGTTCTCCTTCGTCTGCGACGGCAAATCCGACAAGGTCGGGGATCGCACCGCCTGGTATGTGGCGGAAAAGATCGCCTCGGCCTATGTCGAAGGGACGCCGCGCACCTTGACCGAAGGCGCGACCTATTTCCATACTCAGGCAGTCAAACCCTCGTGGGCGCGCCGTTTCCCGATGACGGTGCGAATCGGGGCGCATTTCTTCTATCGTCAGCCCATCGTCACGGCGATGAACTGACTGTTGCCGAACCCGCGCTTTCGCTTGGCGCGGTGAGGTCTTATGCAGGTGCCGGATTATATCGGAACGCGCATCGTGCCCACTGACACCGATCAAGAAGATGTTGCCCGCGCCTTTGCCCATCCGGCAGAGCGCGCCGCGGCCGTGGCAGGTGGCCCGCTGCCAGACCGCATCCTTCTGACCGATCATGTGGTCGAGGCGGACATCGGGGCGTTTCAGCAGGAACGCGACGCCTTGCAGCGCCTGCGCTTTGGCGTCGTGGTCGAGCTTGCACGGCAGGACGGTGCCGCGACGGACGATGTCGACAAGATCCTGTCCTATGACCGGCTGACGGAGGCGATTGCCGCCGAGTTGGCGGCGGAGCGGCTGAACCTTCTGGAGACTTTGGCCGAACGGATCGCGGCGCGCATCCTGCGCGAACCGCAGGCCGAGCGGGTGTTCCTGCGCATCGAGAAGCTGGATCGTGGCCCCTGGGTGCTGGGGGTCGAGATCGTGCGCAGCAGGGGCGTGGCGGCGCTTGTTAGCGAAGCGCCTGCACCCCGGCCGGTGATCGCCTGGTTTCAGGGTGCGGTGCCCGATCTTGAGGCGCGGCTGAACCGGCTGGCCAAGTTGGAAGCGCCGGTGGTGATCTGCCTGGCCCCGCCCGACCTTCCCCGGCCCAAGGCGCTGACCCCGCTGGCGCAGCTGCGCATCGACCTTCTGGGGATCGAGCAGGCGGCCTGGTCGCTGGCCTCGCGCGATGCGCGGCTGAAGGTGGTGGGCACGCGCACCGAAATCGACTGGGCGTTGAGGCAGGGCAACATGATCGTCTGGGCGCCCGCCAAGATGATCTTCGACATGCCGGGCGCGCCCCGCGACCGTGCCGAAGGGATCGAGCTGGCGGTCTGGCTGGCCGAGGCGTTGGACGCGCTGAAGATCGTCACTCACGGTGCTGTTGCAGCCCCGGCAGAAAGCCGCGTGCCGGTCCTGCCGCTCTGACGCCTTCGGCTTGCCAAACGGGCGGCGAGCGGCAAGAAAGCCGCATGAGCCGCCCCTATTACCGCCCGATTGCCCAGACCGACGCCGTGCGCCCCAAGGGGGCCGTGCTGCTTGCGGGGGGCTGGTGCTGGTTTGACCGGGTGGAGGTGCTGACGCGCGCCGGATCGCGGGGTCTGATCGGCGTGGATGAGGTGCCGGGCGAAACGCTGGCCCGGCTGTGCGGATCGCGCCTGGTGCTGGCCGGGATGAGCTTTGACCAGCCGCGGCTGATGGCCATCCTGAACGTGACGCCCGACAGTTTTTCCGATGGTGGGCGTTTCGCGGCGGGTGAGGCGGCGCTGGCCCAGGCGCGCCATCTGGCGCAGACCTCGGACATTCTCGACATCGGCGGCGAAAGCACCCGCCCCGGCGCAGCGGACGTGACGGTTGACGAGGAGATCCGCCGCACGACGCCGCTGATTGCTGCGCTGCGGGCGGGCGGTGTGACGCTGCCCATTTCCATAGATACGCGCAAGGCCGATGTCGCGCGTGCGGCGGTCGGGGCGGGCGCGAGCCTGATCAATGACGTGGCGGCGCTGACCCATGATCCGGCGTTGGGCAGGCTGGCTCGGGAAACCGGCCTGCCGCTCTGTCTGATGCATGCGCAGGGCACGCCCGCCACGATGCAGGCCGATCCGCATTATGATGATGTGCTGCTCGACGTTTACGACTTTCTTGAGGAACGGCTGAATGCGGCGGAGGTGCTGGGCATCCCGCGCGCCCGGCTGATCGCCGACCCGGGGATCGGGTTCGGCAAGACGCTTGACCATAATCTGACCCTGCTGCGCGGGCTGTCGCTGTTTCACGGGCTGGGGGTGCCGCTGCTGCTTGGCGCGTCGCGCAAGCGGTTCATCGGCACGATTGCCGACGAACCGCAGGCGGACCGGCGCGGGCCGGGGACGATTGCGGTGACGCTTGCCGCGGTGGCGCAGGGTGTTCAGATCCACCGGGTCCATGATACGGAAGAGACAAGGCAGGCGCTGAGCCTTTGGCAGGCGGTGCAGGCGGGAGTGAAGGCATGAGCAGGAAATATTTCGGCACCGACGGGGTCAGGGGCAGGGCCAACACCCATCCGATGACGGCGGAACTGGCGCTGAAGCTCGGCGCGGCTGCGGGGCGGTTCTTTCGCACCGACGGCCGCAACGGGCACCGCGTGGTGATCGGCAAGGACACGCGCCTGTCGGGTTACATGCTGGAGAATGCGCTGACGGCGGGGCTGACCTCCACGGGGATGAACGTGCTTCTGCTCGGGCCGGTGCCGACGCCGGGGGTGGGATATCTGACCCGCTCGATGCGCGCCGATCTGGGGATCATGATTTCCGCCAGCCACAATCCCGCGCATGACAACGGCATCAAGTTCTTCGGCCCCGATGGCTTCAAGCTCGACGATGCGGCGGAGACGGAGATCGAGGCGCTGCTCGAAGGCGAGATTGCGCTGGCCCAACCGCTGAACATCGGGCGCGCCAAGCGGATCGACGACGGGCTGGGGCGCTATGTGGAATATGCCAAGACGACCTTTCCGGGGCGCGGGCAACTGTCGGGGCTGAAGGTGGTGATCGACTGCGCCAACGGCGCGGCCTACAAGGCCGCCCCGCAGGCGCTGTGGGAACTGGGTGCCGAGGTCGTGCCGGTGGGAGTTGGCCCGAACGGGCTGAACATCAACGAAAAATGCGGCTCGACCCATCCCGACACAGCGGCAGAGGCGGTGGTGGTGCATGGGGCCGACATCGGCATCTGCCTGGACGGCGACGCGGACCGGGTGATCATCATCGACGAAAAGGGCCGGGTGGCCGACGGCGATCAGTTCATGGCGCTTCTGGCGGCGCGCTGGGCCGATGCCGGGCGGCTGAACCATGGGACGCTGGTGGCAAGCGTCATGTCGAACCTCGGGCTTGAACGGTTCCTGACGGGGCGGGGCCTGAGGCTTGAACGGGCACCGGTGGGCGACCGTTATGTGGTCGAACGGATGCGCGAGGGCGGCTTCAACCTGGGGGGCGAGCAGTCAGGTCATATCGTGATGACCGACCATGCCACCACGGGCGACGGGCTGATCGCCGCCCTGCAGTTCCTGGCGGCGATGGTCGATACCGGCCGCCCGGTCAGCGAACTGGCGCGCCAGTTTGAAACCGTGCCGCAGATGCTGAAGAACGTGCGCTATGCGGTCGGACAGGAGCCGCTGACGGACCCGGGCGTGCAGGCGGCGATCCGCGATGCAGAGGCGCGGCTGAACGGGTCGGGGCGGCTTCTGATCCGCAAGTCGGGGACGGAACCGCTGATCCGGGTGATGGCGGAATGCGAGGATGACATTTTACTGGCCGAAGTAGTGGATGGCATAGTCGCGGCGGTGGAACAGGCGGTTTAGGGGTTCACTAATGGCGGCTGCTTCAGCGCCACTCGAGTGGGGATGGTCCGAAAGTGGCGTGAGTCGTCGCATGGTAGATGCGACGGCAAGAGACAAGACATACTGGTCATACGCAGTGCTTATCCTCACTCGGCAGTTAATGGAACGGGGTGAAGTGGCGGCCTTTTGAAAAATGACAAAGGGGCGCGCCAGTGGCCCGCCCCTTTGTGCGATCAGTTCCTTGCGCGGTCCACCATCTTGCCCTTGGAAATCCACGGCATCATGGCGCGCAGCTTCTCGCCGACCTTCTCGATCTGGTGTTCGTCGTTGATCCGGCGGGTCGCCTTGAAGAACGGCTGGCCGACGGCGTTTTCCTGCATGAAGTCGCGGACGAACTTGCCGGTCTGGATGTCCTTGAGGACGGCTTTCATCCGGGCCTTGGTCTCATCGTAGGGCAGGATGCGCGGGCCGGAGACATATTCGCCATATTCGGCGGTGTTCGAGATCGAGTAATTCATGTTGGCGATGCCGCCTTCGTAGATGAGATCTACGATCAGCTTCACTTCGTGCAGGCATTCGAAATAGGCCATTTCCGGCTCGTAGCCGGCCTCGACCAGGGTTTCGAAGCCCATGCGGATCAGTTCGACCAGACCGCCGCAGAGCACCGCCTGTTCGCCGAAGAGGTCGGTTTCGCATTCCTGGCGGAAGTTGGTCTCGATGATGCCCGAGCGGCCGCCGCCGATGGCCGAGCAGTAGGACAGGCCGATCTCCATCGCCTTGCCGGTGGCGTCCTGATGGACGGCGACGAGGCAGGGCACGCCGCCGCCCTTGGTGTATTCGCCACGCACCGTGTGGCCGGGGCCCTTCGGGGCCATCATGATGACATCGACGCCCTTTTTCGGCTCGATCAGGCCGAAATGCACGTTCAGGCCGTGGGCGAAGGCGATGGCGCTGCCTTCGCGCAGGTTGTCATGCACATATTTCTTGTAGGTTTCGGCCTGAAGCTCGTCCGGCATGGTGAACATGATCAGGTCGGCCCATTTGGCGGCCTCGGCAATGCCCATGACCTTCAGGCCTTCGCCTTCGGCCTTCCTGGCGGAGGGCGAGCCTTCGCGCAGGGCGACGACAAGGTTCTTGGCGCCGCTGTCGCGCAGGTTCAGCGCATGGGCGTGGCCCTGCGACCCGTAGCCGAGAATGGCGACCTTCTTGTCCTTGATCAGGTTGATGTCGCAGTCACGATCATAATAGACGCGCATGGCGTTCTCCTTTGCTTGATGAGGTGAGCATAGGGACATCGGGGCGAATAACCGTGCAAAATTTGACTATATTGGCGTTATGTGCAAATAATCATTCATGCTTTGCGTAGACTTTGAAAAATCATGCAAATTGACGATACCGACCGGCGCATCCTGCGCCAGCTGATGGCCGAACCGGACCTCGCGACCGGCGATCTGGCCGACCGCGCCGGCGTGACGGCGGCCACCGCCTGGCGGCGGCTGGAAAGGTTGAGCGAAGCCGGTGTGATCCGGGGCCGTCACGCGGTGATCGACTGGCGGGCGCTCGGCTGGGCGGTCGAGGTCAGCTTGCGTTTCACGCTCGACAAGACCAACCCGCGCGCCTTCGATGAGTTTCTCGATGCTGTGCGACATGTGCCCGAGGTGATCGAGATCCAGACCTTCCTTGGCAGGGTCGACGTTCGGCTGAATGTCATCGCCCGCGACATGGGCCACTATCAGGAGATCTACCGCGACCGCATCCTGACCCTGCCGCATATCGCCGATATCGAGGCATTGATGCTTGTCTCGACCATCAAGGATGACGGGGGGCTGCCGCTGTGATCGCGCTGGATGATCTGGACCGGGCGATCCTCAGGCTTCTGGTGGCGGATGCGACGCAAAGCGCGGGCGCGGTCGGGCGGGTGCTCGGCCTGTCGCAGCCCGCGACCTGGCGGCGCATCCGGCGGCTGAAGGAGGCGGGCGTGATCCGCGGCGAACGGCTGACCCTGAACGCCGAGGCGCTGGGGTTTGGCGTCACGGTCTTTCTGGGGGTGAAACTGGCGACGAAGGGCCGGGTCAGCCTTGAGGATTTCGAGCGCGCCGCGACCGCGATCCCCGAGGTGCAGACGGTGCAGCATGTCTTGGGTCTTTACGACTACCGCCTGCGCGTCACCGCCCGCGATCTGGCGGATTTCGAACGGGTGCTGAGAAGGCGGGTCATGACCCTGCCCGGTGTCGGCAACGTGGAGGCCAATGTGCTGTTGTCGGAGGAGCGGCGACCGGGACCGCTGGGATGAAGCGGGAGTTTCACACCCCCGCATCCCCGTGGAGTATTTCGCAAAGAAGAAGGGCGATCTGACCGGAAGGATGACGGCAGGAGCTTTGCTTTTCCCCGGCTTTGGCGTTAGGCCCGTGCCATGTGAATGGAGAGAGCCATGCCAGCCCTGTTGCCGAACGTCGATCCCGATGGTCTTGAGGAATTTTCGGTTGTCTTCACCGACCGTTCGCTCAACCATATGAGCCAGCAGTTTCAGGGCGTGATGCGCGACATCTCGACCATGCTGCGCGAGGTCTATCATGCGGACGCGGTGGCGCTGGTGCCGGGTGGCGGCACCTGCGCCATGGAGGCGGTGGCGCGGCAGTTCACCGCGGGCAAGAAGGCGCTTGTCGTGCGGAACGGCTGGTTTTCCTTCCGCTGGAGCCAGATCTTCGATCAGGGCGGCTTTGCGGGCGAGGTGACGGTGGCGATGGCGCGGCAGGGCGGCAACAGTCCGACCTCCGCCTTCGCGCCTGCGCCGATTGCCGAAGTGACGGGCGCGATCCGCAAGACCCGCCCCGACATGGTCTTCGCACCGCATGTGGAAACCGCCGCAGGGATGATCCTGCCCGACGATTACCTGAAGGCGCTGGCCGATGCGGCGCATGAGGTGGGCGCGCTTTTCGTGCTCGACTGCATCGCCTCGGGCTGCATCTGGGTCGACATGAGGGCGGTCGGCGTCGATGTCCTGATCTCTGCCCCGCAGAAGGGCTGGTCGGCTTCGCCCTCCGCCGGGCTGGTGATGCTGTCCGCGGCGGCGGCCAAGCGGCTGGAGGAGACGGTATCGCATTCCTTCGCGCTTGATCTGAAGAAATGGCGGGCGATCATGGCGGCCTATGAGGGAGGCGGGCATGCCTATCACCTCACCATGCCGACCGACGCGCTGAAGGCCTTCCGCGACACGATGCTGGAGACCCGCGACTATGGGTTCGGGCGGCTGCGCGAGGCGCAGTGGAAGCTTGGGACTGCGGTGCGGGCGGAACTGGCGGCGCGCGGGATCCGGTCGGTCGCGGCAGAAGGCTTTGCGGCACCGGGCGTCGTCGTCAGCTTCACCGACGACCCCGACATCCAGAACGGCAGGAAATTCCTGGCCCAGGGCGTGCAGATCGCCGCCGGTGTGCCCCTGCAGGTGGGCGAGGGGCCGGAGTTCCGCACCTTCCGGCTGGGTCTTTTCGGGCTGGACAAGCTCTATGACGTGCCCGGCACGGTGGCGCGGGTCAAGGCGGCGCTTGACGCGGCGCTATAAGCCTGTCCGGCAAAAGTGGGAACCGGTTTTGCCGAAAGACAGGCGACAGGCAGAAGCTAACCCGCCCTGCGGGCCGGAGCCATGCCAAGCCCCGCCTTCATCAGCGTGCGGCGCACGGGGGCGAGCGTGTAAAGCGCGTTGAGCACACCGGCGCGCAGGTCGCGCAGCGCGGGCGCGGCCAGCATCGAGGTGCGGTTCAGAAGGTCGATGCCGGTCACGCGCGCCTTCACCTCCGGCCAGCGGCGGCGGTGATAGGTGGTGAGCATCCGGCGCCCGCCGAGGTCGGCGGGATCGGCGCGGGCAAGATCGAGCAGGCAGCGCAGATCGCCGAGCGACATGTTCAGCCCCTGCGCGCCGATCGGCGGAACCACATGGGCGGCCTCGGCCAGAAGGGCGGTCCGTTCGCCAGCGAAACGGTCGGCGATCTGGCTGATGATCGGCCAGACCGAGCGGCGCGTGACCAGCCGCAGGGGGCCGCAAAGCCCGGCACTGCGCGCGGTCATTTCCGCCTCGAACTCCGGCACGGGCAGGGCGGCGAGCCGGGCAACCTCCGGCCCCGCCTCCATCCAGACGACGGCGGAGGAGGGCCGGCCGTCGCGGTCGGGCAGGGGCACCAGCGTGAAGGGGCCGCCGGAGCGGTGAACCTCGGTCGAGATGTTGCCGTGCGGGTGGTCGTGGGTCACGGCGAAGGCGAGCGCCTTCTGGCCGTAGCGGGTGGTGTGGACGGGGATCATCAGCGCCCGGCGCACCGGGCTGTCGCGGCCATCGGCGGCGATGAGAAGGCGCGCGGAAATGTGGCGGCCGTCCGAGAGCGTGACGAGGGCGGCGCTGTCGCGGGTCAGGACCGAGGCGGTGCCGATGCCGGGGCGGAAGCTGACGTTCGGCAGTTCGGCGAGGCGCGCCAGAATTTCGCGGCGCAACAGCCAGTTCGGCAGGTTCCATCCGAAGGGATCGCCGGAGATTTCGGAAGCGACAAAATCCTTGATCAGCCGTGGTTCGGGTTCCGGACCGCCCGCATCGACGATGCGCATGATGTCGAGTGCGGCCGCATGGGGGGCAAGGCGGGGCCAAAGGCCCGCCTCCTCCAGAAGCTGCCGGGCCGGTTGCAGGAAGGCGGTGGTGCGCAGATCGGCCCTTTCATCGGCACCATCGGTAACGGGCGGCGCGGGATCGACGCAGACCACCGGAAAGCCCGCCGCGCCAAAGGCCGCCGCCGCGATCAGGCCCGCGACGCCGCCGCCGGAAATCAGGATGTCGGTCGCCTCGCGCTGCATGGGCTTCTCCTTCGTTCGTGCCAGAATAGCCGGGCGCGGGCCGAAGGTCCAAGCGCCATCCTGTCCTATTTGCCGAGCGTGATGAGAATGAGCGCGAAGAACACCAGCGGCACGGCGGCAAGCGCCGTCAGGCCCAGCGCGACCAGGCCCCAGGTCTTGACCGCCAGAACCAGCGCGGTCAGCGCGATGACCAGCGCATACCAGATCGTATCCTCGGGGCCTTGGGCGACATCGCGGGCGATCCAGCCGATCAGGGGCACGGAATAGAACCAGTGGCGCGGGCGCGCCGGGGCGGGGGTGGACATGGGATTCTCCTGTTCGCGGGATCAGCCTAGGCGCAAAGGCGGGCGCACACCATGCGGCAGGTCGTCCCGTGCGGCGCTTTGGCGCGGATTTCAGCTGGACAGACGGGCCAGAAAACCCGCCAGATCATCGGTATGGTGATGGATATGGGGCGCGGGTTCCGGCGCGGGGGCGACATGCACGGTGCGCATCCCCATCGCATGGGGCGCGGCGAGGTTGCGCGCATCGTCATCGAACATCGCGGCGCGGGCGGGATCGGTGCCGTCGCGGCCCAGCACGAGGTCGAAGGCGCGGCGTTCGGGCTTGGGCAGGAAATCCGCATGTTCGATCCCGTAGACCGCCCCGAAAAGGCCCGAAAGCCCGCGCGCCGCGATCACCCTCAGCGCATAGGGCGCGGAGCCGTTTGTGTAGACGATCTTGCGCCCCGGCAGCGCGGCGATTCCGGCGCGCAGGGCGGGATCGGGGGTCAGGCCGGAAAAGTCGATGTCGTGCACGTCGGTCAGATAGGGGCCGGGGTCGATCCCGTGTTCGCGCATGAGACCCGCCAGCGTCGTGCCATATTTCTTCCAGTAGAACGTCCTGAGCCGGTCCGCCTCCGCCCGGTCAACGCGCAGCGCTTGCATGACCCAGGCGGCCATGCGCACTTCGATCTGGTCGAAGAGCCGCACTTCGGGCGCATACAGCGTATTGTCGAGGTCGAAGACCCAGGTCGTTACATGGGAAAACTGGGCTTTGGGCATGGGGTTCGCAGCGTCCTTCCGGACTGCTTTTCCCATGCGCGGGCCGGCAAGGCAACGGCTATGGGCTTGCAGGGGCGCGCGATGCGCCCAGGGCGGCTTGCGGTTCTTCTGAACGCTGGCCGCATTCGCTTTGGTCGTGACGCGACTTTCTTCCGAAAACCGGTTCCCACTTTTCGGAAATCGCTTTAGGGTCCGCCCGCCGGATGGGCGAGCAGGCAGAAGGGCGCGATGCAGAAAGACGCATATACGCTGATACTGGAGGCGATCGAGCAGGGTGACTACCGCCCCGGCGACCGGCTGGTGGAATCGGAGCTTGCCGATCGGTTCGGCGTTTCGCGGACCCCGGTGAGGGAGGCGTTGCAGCGGCTGGAAACCCAGTCGATGCTGGCGCGGGACGGGCGGTCGCTGATCGTCGCCTCGCTTGATCACAACCAATTGGCCGAACTTTACGTGGTCAGGGCCGAGCTGGAGGGGTTGGCGGCACGGCTGGCGGCCAAACATGCCACGCCCGAGGAAATCCGCGTGCTGCGCGGCATGATCGAGGAAGACCGCGCCCATCTGGCCGACCCCGAGGCGATGTCGCGGGCCAACAAGCGCTTTCACCGGCAGATCCACCTTGCCTCCCACAACCGGTTTCTGGTGCAGCAGCTCGACCTCGTGCATCGGTCCATGGCGCTTCTGGCCACGACCTCGCTTGCCGCCGTCGGGCGTAGCGAGGCGGCGCTTGCCGAGCATGATGCGATCGTGCGGTCGATCGAGGCGGGCGAAGGCGACCGGGCGCAGGAAGCGCTGCGGTCCCACATCTCAAAAGCCTTCGAAACAAGGCTGAAACTCGATTCCGGGACGCTCAGGCGCGAAGTGTGACCGGGCCGGGGGCGGGGGTGTCCGGAATTCCGGTGCGGGATGGTGCCACAGCCGCAGGCCAGCCGGTTCGGGTGGTGGGGCCGCCGGCAGGATCGGATTGCGCAGGATCAGGGGGCCGGCCGGATCATCTGCCGCCTCCGCCGGGTCATGATCGAGAACCCCGTGGCAGGTCTTGTCCCAGTAGAAGGGTTGGCGCACCGCTTCCCACAGCGCCTTGTAGGAGGCCAGCGCGCCCAGCGGGAAGTAGAGATGCAGCGTCGGCACCCAGGGCATGAGATGGCGGTGCTTTTCGCCCCTGACCGCCCAGAGGCCGACCACCAGATTGAGAAGTTCAGACAAGATGAAAAGCGCCGACAGGGCGGGCAGTCCCCATGCGGGCATCAGGCCAGCGAGCGGATGGCCCAGCCCGAGCGCCAGCCCCCAGAAGGACCAGAGGACCGGCGCCAGCACATATTGCGAGAGCGTGCCGAAAAACAGGATCTGCACGCCGATGAACCGTTTGGTCCCAAGCTGGCGCCAAAGCTGCGCCGGGTCGCGCATATGCACGGCCCAGGTCATCGCATAGCCTTTCAGCCAGCGGGACCGCTGCTTGATCCAGGGGAACGGGCGGCCATTCGGCTCCTCCTCCGTCACCGTCGCGATCAGTTCGGTGCGGTAGCCGTGACGGGCGAGACGCAGGCCGAGATCGGCATCCTCGGTGACATTGTGCGCGTCCCAGCCGCCGAGCCTTTCCAGCGCGGCGCGGCGGAAGAAGAGCGTGGTGCCGCCCAGCGGCACGACATACCCCGAGCGCGCGAGGCCTGGCAGCATGACCCGGAACCAGGCGGCATATTCGATGGTGAAGCAGCGCGTCAGCCAGTTGTGGCGCGCATTGTAGAAATCGAGGATGCCTTGCAGGCAGGCGACCTCCGGCCCGCTTTCGGCAAAGCGGCGCACCACGGCGCGCAACTGGCCGGGGTCGGGCGCATCTTCGGCGTCATAGACGCCGATCACGCTGCCCCGGCAGAAATCCAGCGCATAGTTGAGCGCACGCGGTTTGGTGCGGATCGGGCCATCGGGAACAGTAACGACCCGCATCCAGTGTGGCAGGCGGGCCCGTGCCAGCGCGGCGCGGGTTTGATGGTCGTCCTCCTCGGTCACCAGCAGGATGTCGAGGAGTTCCTTGGGATAATCGAGGCGGCCGAGCCGCGCGATCAGGCGCGGGGCAATGTCATCCTCCCGGAAAAGCGGCACCATGACGGAGACGATGGGAAGCTGCGCCAGTGCCATCGGCGATTGCGGCGCCGGTCCCCGCCAATGGGCGCGGAGTTCGGAGGCGAAGGCCAGCCCCTTCAGCCCCGCACAAAGGCCAAGTGTCAGCACCGCCCAGAGAAAGAGCGGCAGGAAGGCCAGCGCAGGCGAGAGCGCCGCAAGCAGCAGGAGGAGGGCGATCCCGCCAAGGGCCACCCGTCCGGCAAGGTGCGCGTCGAGCGTCCGGCAGCTTTCGCCGGCCGCCACGCGGGTTTCGGCGCGACGGATCAGGGCGGTCTGGCGCTGGGCCAGGATGGCGGCGTGGATCGCACGTTCCGGCGCGAGCGCCATGAAAACCGGGCCGCTGTCCGCGGGCAGCTTTTCCCTGAGACGGGCAAATTCGGCGGGCCGAGCAGTGGCGATCACCGTGGCGGCGCCGATCCGGCGCCAGGGCAGAATGCCTTCCTTCAGGCAGAAATCCGCCCCCAGACGGTCGGTCAGCCGCGCGTCCGGCAGGTCGGTGGCAAGATCGAGGATGCGCACGCCCCACTGGTTGGCAAGCGCGGCCATCAGGGCGGCCTCGCTGACCCAGCCGTGGGCGAGAAGAATGTCGCCCAGCCGCACGTCCTGCCGTTCGCGCAGCGCCAGCGCCTTCAGCATGTTGCCGGGATCGACCGCCTTCATGTCCATCAGGATCTGGCCCAGCGGTTTGCGCGGCGGACGGTCACGTTGCTGCGCGGCGCGCGGCAGCTGGTCGCGCAGGCCCGTGACCGGCACGAATTCCGGCGTGACGAGGCGGAGGCGGGCGGCGGCGGGCGTCATGAAGACCTGCGGGCAAGAGCGGCTTGCCCACCCTCGCGCACGCTTGGTTAACGCGTCGTTAAGGCCTGCGGCGCCTGTCCGAAAAACATGGCGCGGCGGGCAGGGTCAGGCCGACTTGCGGGCCTGCATCGCGGCGGCAAACCGTTCGAAAAGGTAGAAGCTGTCCTGCGGGCCGGGGCTCGCCTCGGGGTGATACTGCACGGAAAAGACCGGGCGATCCTTCAGGCGGATGCCGCAGTTCGATCCGTCGAACAGGCTCACATGCGTTTCCAGGACGCCCGCAGGCAGGGTCTGGCTGTCCACGGCGAAGCCGTGGTTCATCGAGGTGATCTCCACCTTTCCCGATTCGACATCCTTGACCGGATGGTTCGCACCATGGTGGCCGTGGTTCATCTTGATGGTCTTGGCGCCAAGTGCCAGCGCCAGCATCTGATGGCCCAGGCAGATGCCGAACAAGGGCAGGTCGCGTTCCAGCACGCCCTTGATCATCGGCACGGCGTAAGTGCCGGTCGCCGCCGGGTCGCCCGGCCCGTTCGACAGGAAGACACCGTCGGGATCATGGGCCAGAACCTCCTCCGCCGTCGCGGTCGCGGGCAGGACGGTCACATCGCAGCCGACCGAGGCGAGGCAGCGCAGGATGTTGCGTTTCGCGCCATAGTCGATGGCGACGACCTTGAAGCCGTCGCCGGTGCGTTTGCCATAACCCTCGGGCCAGGCCCAGCGGGTTTCGTTCCAGCGGTAGCTCTGGGCGCAGGTCACGTCCTTGGCCAGATCAAGACCGACGAGGCCGGACCAGTCGCGGGCCTTCTTCACCAGCGCGGCGATGTCGAATTTCCCTGCCGGATCATGGGCAAGCGTGACATGCGGCGCGCCCTGCCGGCGGATGGCGCGGGTCAGGCGCCGGGTGTCGAGGCCGCCGATGCCGATACGGCCGGTCCTTTTCAGCCAGGCGACCAGATGCTCGGTGGCGCGCCAGTTCGAGGGCGCGGACGGATCCCATTTCACCACCATGCCGGCGGCGACCGGATCGGAGGTTTCGTCGTCCTCGGGCGTCACGCCGACATTTCCGACATGGGGGAAGGTGAAGGTCACGACCTGTCCGGCGTAGGAGGGATCGGTCATGATTTCCTGATAGCCGGTCATGGCGGTGTTGAACACCAGTTCGGCCACCGTCTCGCCCACGGCCCCGAATCCCTTGCCGTAGAAGATCGTCCCATCGGCCAGCACGAGACAGGCGGTGGGCTTGGCGACGGCTTCCCCGGTCATGATGCTCTCCCGATGTGCAAAATCCGGCGGAACCTAGTGGGGGGCGGGGGCAGGGTCAAGCGAATTAGTGCCATGAAAAATATGGGCGATCTGGCAACAGGTTAGCCGATGTTGCCCCCGCCCGCCCCGCGCGATAGTCTGCGCCCGGACAAAGCAGGCGGGGTGATCGAATGGACCTTCTGGGCCGAATTCAGACAGCGCAGAAAGAGGCGATGAAAGCGAAGGACAGCGCGCGCCTGTCGACGGTGCGGATGATCCTGGCCGGGGTGAAGGACCGCGAGATCGCGCTGCGCACGTCGGGGCAGGAGATGACCGAGGCCGAGGTGCTGGCGCTGATGGGCAAGATGGTCAAGCAGCGCCAGGAATCGGCGCGGGTCTATGACGAGGGCGGGCGCGCGGAACTGGCCGAGAAGGAGCGGGCGGAGGTCCGGGTGATCGAGGAATTCCTGCCGCGCGCGATGAGCGCCGCCGAGGTGGAACAGGCCATAGGCGCCGCGATTTCCGAGGCCGGGGCCGAGAGCATCCGCGACATGGGCAAGGTCATGGGCATCCTGAAGGCGCGTTACACCGGGCAGATGGATTTCGGCGCGGCGGGGGCCGCGCTGAAGGCGCGGCTGGGGTGAGAGGCCGGTCTGCTTCGCGTATGCCGGACGTATGGCGACCGTATGGCATCCGTCCCGACACTGCGGGGGCGGGCGCAGGCGCAGGGGGTGGCGCAAATGCAACCCTGTGCGCCCGAAATCCGTGCGGCAATGGACTGTCATGATCCGGCAGATTAATTAAGCCACGCGGGGCAACGTCCCTGCCCCGATTGCGGGTCGATGTCCGGGACGGCCCGGTCGCAATATGGGGGCAGCCATGCCTTGGATCATGCTGATCGTTGCCGGGTTACTGGAAGTCGTCTGGGCCTTTTCCATGAAGCAATCTGATGGCTTCAGCCGGCCTGGGCCGACCCTGATCACCGCTATCGCCATGCTTGCCAGCTTCGGTCTGCTCGCGGCGGCGATGCGCAGCCTGCCTTTGGGCACCGCCTATACGATCTGGACCGGAATCGGTGCGGTCGGCGCCTTTGCCCTGGGCATCGCCTTTCTGGGCGAGGAGGCCAGCCCCCTGCGCATCGTGGCGGCGGGACTGATCGTCGGCGGGCTGGTCATGATGAAGCTGGCCGGTGGCGGACATTGACAACGCCATCGTCGGTCAGCGGACCAGTGACAGGGCGCGGCTGACCTCCTGGTGAAGTGCAAGTCGCTCTTCGCGGGTCAGGAAGGCGCCCAGCTCCACCTCGCGCCCGTCGCCGCGCAGGGTCAGGTAGTCGGGGACCGGGCCTCCGCCGGGATGGATATGCACGGTGACCCAATAGGGGTTGGCTTGCCAGCGCTGTTCGCTGCCATCGGTGTTGCGCCTGTGCAGGGTGATTTCGGTGGGGGTGATCGTCAGAACCTCGGCCAGCATCGCCCGGTCCTGGCGGTTGCGCGACAGGGCCCACCAGATGCCGCCCAGTGCCGCCAGCATGAAGGGCAGCAGCCCCCACATCACCGAAGTGCCGACCAGCCACAACAGAGGCAGCGAGATCAGCGCCGAGGTGATGCCGATGAACCAGACGAAACCGCGCGCGGTCAATGAGCGGTGAGGCCAGAGGCGCAGCACCAGCGGCAGACAGAAGGCCCCGGAGTGGTCCGGGGCCTTTTCGGTGTTGTCCCAGCGGTAGGGCAAGGTTCAGTGCGCGTGCGACTTGTCCCAGTCCTCGCGCTTCGGCAGCTGCTCGAACGTATGTTCGGGCGGCGGGCAGGGCAGGGACCATTCCAGCGTATCGGCATATTCGTTCCAGTAGTTGTTCTGGGTGATCCGGCGGCCGGCCAGAAGCGTGTAGAGGACGATGCCGATGAAGAGGATGAACGAGGCGAAGGACAGGAACGCGCCGTAGGAGGAGATCTTGTTCCAGTAGGCGAAGGCCTCGGGGGAGTCGATGTAGCGGCGCGGCATGCCCTGGCGGCCGAGGAAGTGCTGG
>CAZRKU010000054.1:0-11650 GCA_964600685.1 uncultured Frigidibacter sp.
CGCACCGCAGAGCGCCCGGCCTTCGATCGAGTCGTAGCCAAGGCCCATGGTCATCAGCAGGCCGCCGATGTTGGCGTAACCCAGCCCCAACGTGCGGAAATCATAGGAGCGCTGCGCGATCTCCTGCGACGGGAACTGCGCCATCAGCACCGAGATTTCCAGCGTCACCGTCCACAGACGTGTGGCATGCACGTAAGCTTCGGCATCGCACGCATTTGTATTATGGTACGTCATCAGGTTGAGCGACGCCAGGTTGCACGCCGTGTCGTCCAGGAACATATATTCCGAACAGGGGTTCGACCCCCGGATCTGCCCGTCTTCGGGGCAGGTGTGCCATGCATTCACCGTGTCATGGAACTGGATGCCCGGATCGGCGCAGGCCCAGGCCGCATGGCCGATCTGGTCCCACAGCTCGCGCGCCCTGATGGTCTTGGACACTTTGCCGTCGGTGCGGCGGATCAGTTCCCAGTCGGCGTCCTCCCTGATCGCCTTCAGGAAGGCATCGGTGACGCGGACCGAGTTGTTCGAGTTCTGGCCGGAGACGCTCGCATAGGCTTCCGAATCCCAGTCCGTGTCGTAGGTCGGGAATTCGATCGCCGCATAGCCCTGCTTGGCGTAGTCCAGCACGCGCTTGACGTAAGTATCCGGGATCTGGACCTTTTTCGCGCCCCTGATCGCGGCTTTCAGCGCCACGTTCTTCGCCGGATCGACCGCATCCTCGGACGAGCCGTCCCAGGCACGGATCGCCGCGAAGATCTCGTTCAACTGGCGTTCGTGCATCTTGGACCCGGCCACCAGCGAGGCGACCTTCTGTTCCTCGATGACCTTCCAGTTGATGAAAGCCTCGATATCGGGGTGATCGACGTCGCAGATCACCATCTTGGCGGCGCGGCGCGTGGTGCCGCCCGACTTGATCGCGCCCGCGGCGCGGTCGCCGATCTTGAGGAAACCCATGAGGCCCGAGGATTTTCCGCCGCCCGAAAGTTTCTCCCCCTCGCCGCGCAGGCTGGAGAAGTTCGTGCCGGTGCCCGAGCCATATTTGAACAGCCGCGCCTCGCGGACCCAGAGGTCCATGATGCCGCCTTCGTTCACCAGGTCGTCCGAAACGGACTGGATGAAGCAGGCATGCGGCTGCGGATGCTCATAGGCGGAATTGGATTTGGTCAGTTCGCCGGTCTGGTAGTCGACGTAGAAATGGCCCTGTGCCGGGCCGTCGACGCCATAGGCCCAATGCAGCCCGGTGTTGAACCACTGGGGCGAGTTCGGCGCGGCCATCTGTTCGGCCAGCATGAAGCGCATTTCGTCGAAATAGGCCTGCGCGTCGGCCTCGGAGGAGAAATAGCCGCCCTTCCAGCCCCAGTAGGCCCAGGCGCCGGCCAGGCGGTCGAACACCTGCTTGGCCGAGGTTTCGCCCACATAGCGGTCGTCCTTCGGCAGTTTGTCGAGCGCCGCCTGGTCCGGGACCGAACGCCACAGGAATTCGGGCACGCCCTTTTCCTTCACGCGTTTCAGCTTTGCAGCGACGCCGGCCTTGCGGAAATATTTCTGGGCCAGAACGTCCGAGGCCACCTGGCTCCAGCCCGCCGGGACCTCCACCGCGTCATTGCGGAACACGATCTTGCCATCCGGATTGCGGATTTCGGAGGTGGTCGTGCCGAAGTCGATGCCAGCGTAGGCATCCTGCCCGGCCCTGGTGAATTTCCGTTCGATTTTCATGTCTCTGCCCCCGTCACGTTTCTTCCGCGCGGCCGCCGCCGCCGTGTCGCCAAATGCCGGGTCAACAGGTCAACGCCCCTCGGAATCTTCCCGAAAGCCGGTTGATGTCTTGAAAGTCGTCCCTGGCGGCGGGCCACTACATTTAGTGTTTGCCCTCTCAGCCCATACAAGTTGGCGTAGAACCCTGCCGTTGGTCAACAGGTTTATTTGAAGCAGGCGTGACAATTTTCCATTGACCGGACCGCCGGGGAAAGGGGTGCGGCGGGGCGCTCTGATTCATGCACAGCCCGGTGCGTGGCGCCCTGCAGAAATAATCCAAGAAAGCGGCTGCCTTGGCCGGGAGAACTGCGTCTTCACGTCAAACGATCCACAGCCGCCGCCTCGGGCGGCAGCGCGCGGCCCAATCCCTGTCCATGGCAAATTTGCGACAGATGCCTCAGGCAACCTGACGGCGCAGCGGGGCGGAGTTCGCGAGATGGTCGGGGCGAGAGGATTCGAACCCCCGGCCTACGGTACCCAAAACCGTCGCGCTACCAGACTGCGCTACGCCCCGACGGCCTTCCTCTAGCGTGTCGCTGCCGATATGGAAAGGGGAAAGCCCGGGCCTAGTCGCAGGGCCATGCGGCAAGGCGCGAATCAACCGCCGGATGCCGCAGCACTGCGCCCGGACCAAGCCCGAGCCGACGGGACAACCCACCGTTGATCTCAAGAACGAACTGCACCTGATCTCCGCCGGGGATGGCGGTCTCGTCAAAGGGAACGGCGTTTTCGTGGACATTGAGAATCGTGCCGTCGGCACCGATGAACAGCATGTCGAGCGGAATGCGGGTATTCTTCATCCAGAAAGCCACCGGTTGCGGCGCCTCATAGACGAAAAGCATGCCGCGCCCCGCCGCCAGCTTGTCGCGATACATCAGGCCACGCGCCCGCTCGGCGGGATCATCCGCCACTTCAACGGAAAAGCGTGCGCTGCCGCCATCCCAGCGCAGGTCGGCCACATCGGCGACGCAGGCGGCCTCCACACCCCCGGCGGCCTCCACCCCCCCGGCGGCCAGGACGGCCGCGACAAGCATCGGTGCCAGGCGCTTCATTTCTTGTCCCTCAGCGCTGTTTCCCAACTGGTGATCATGGCGGCCATGCGTCCGCGCTTGCCTTCGATCACGCGAATGCCCACGGCCTCGCCGGGGCCGAGGTCGGCAAAGCCCGACCGGCGCAGCACTTCGATATGGATGAACACATCTTCCGGCCTGCCGAAAATATTGGCGAAACCAAAACCCTTGCCCTTGTCGAACCATTTGACGCGCGCAGGTTCAAGCGGCAGAGCGGCGATGGTTGCCATGTCGCTGTCGCCCAGATCCTCGATCGGCGCGCGCTCTTCCTCGACCGGCGGCGCGATGTCGATGACCTCGGTTGCCTGGTGGCCGCGCGCGGTCTTCTGCACCCGGACGGTGATCTCGGCATTGTCGGCCACCGAGCCCTGGCCGAAATTTCGCAAGACATTGGCATGCAAGAGGATGTCGCCGGTCTCACCGTCGCCAACGATGAAACCAAATCCCTTGGAGGCGTCGAACCACTTCACGCGGCCATGAACCACATGTTGCGCCCCTTCTTCTTCTGTCATTTCGAGTAGCTTTCCATTCATCCGTCTTCGGCGTCCAGATTCATGTGAGGTAGCGCAACGTCGCCTACCCCCGAAACGGACAGTTCTTTCACCTTTTACTTGCCAATTTACATCAGGGATTCAGTCTTTGAATGTCCCAAACCGCCGTCGGGTCGGCACGACGCCAACGGAACCGATCATGAAGGCGAAACGCACCATCCGCCCAGAACTCTACTTCAAGCGGACACAGCCTTATACCGCCCCAGAACGGCGGACGCGAGGGGCTCGCACCTTGCACCAAAGTCACCCGTGCAACTTCTGCCATTAACGCGGTCCGGGATGCAAGCGGTTCGGACTGCCGCGAGGCCCAGGCCCCCAGCCGGCTCTGAAGCGAGCGCGACGCATAATAGGCGTCGGCCCCGGGCCCGTCATCGCGGGTGGTCAGGCCACGGACCCGGATCTGGCGGCGCAGGCTCTTCCAGTGCATCACGAAGGCGGCCTTGCCGCTCGCCTCGATCTCGCGGCCCTTGGCGGAACCGAAATTCGTGTAGAAGACGAAATCCCGGTCGGTGATCTCCTTGAGAAGGACCATGCGGGCATTGGGCAGGCCATCGGCATCAACCGTGGCCAGTGCGATGGCGTTGGGATCGTTCGGTTCGGTCCTTTCGGCTTCGTCCAGCCAGGCGCGCGCGATCACGAAAGGATCGACGCCCGCGAATATCCCCGCCCTGTCCTTCATCTCGTGCCTGCCCTTCGCGCGTGCACCGCGTCGACTTCATTCTTGCCTTGCGGGTGTGGTGCCCTTGAAGCGTGCCGGAACTTGCCCTAATGCTTCGGCAAGAAGAATTAAGGCGCGGGGACGGAAATGGCAAACGGACTTATGGCAGGCAAACGCGGCCTGATCATGGGGCTTGCGAACGACAAGTCCATCGCCTGGGGCATCGCCAAGGCTTGTGCCGCCCAAGGTGCAACTCTGGCGTTTTCCTATCAGGGTGAAGCGCTCCTGAAGCGGGTTCAACCTCTGGCGGCTGAGGTCGGATCGACGGAGATCATCGAATGCGACGTGGCCGACGAAGGATCACTCGACCAGTTGTTCGACCATCTGCAGAAGACTTGGGGCAAGCTTGACTTCGTCGTTCATGCCATTGGTTTTTCTGACAAAAATGAACTGCGCGGCCGCTATGTCGACACCGGCCTCGACAACTTCCGCATGACGATGGACATTTCCGTCTATTCCTTCACCGCCGTCTGCCGCCGCGCGGCGGCGATGATGCCGGACGGCGGCAGCCTGCTGACGCTGACCTATTACGGCGCGGAACGGGTGATGCCGCATTACAACGTGATGGGGGTCGCAAAGGCCGCGCTGGAAGCGTCGGTGCGCTACATCGCGGAAGATCTCGGCAAGGACGGCATCCGCTGCAACGCGATCTCTGCCGGGCCGATCAAGACCCTTGCCGCCAGCGGAATCGGCGATTTTCGCTACATCCTGAAGTGGAATGAACTCAATTCGCCGCTGCGCCGCAATGTCAGTCAGGACGATGTCGGAAAATCCGCGCTTTATCTTCTGTCCGATCTCGGGTCGGGCGTGACCGGCGAGACCCATCACGTCGACTGCGGCTATCACATCGTGGGCATGAAGGCCGTCGATGCGCCGGACATCGACGCGGTCACCGGCCGCAACGGCAAAGAGGCCGCGCAATGAAGGAACGCCTGCCGCACGAGAAGGGCTTCCACGTCAGCTGGGACCAGATCCACCGTGACGCCCGGGCGCTGGCCTGGCGCCTCGATGGCCATGGGCCGGACAACGGCAGTTGGCGTGCGGTCGTGGCGATCACGCGCGGCGGGCTGGTTCCCGCGATGATCGTGAGCCGCGAACTCGACATCCGGGTGGTCGACACGATCAGCGTGCAGAGCTATGCGCATCAGGACCGGAGCGTGGCGAGAGTCACCAAGAGCCCGCAGGCCGACCTGATGGGCGACGGCGAGGGGATCCTGATCGTCGATGACCTGGTCGACACCGGCAAGACGCTGGAACTTGTGCGCAGCCTCTATCCGAAGGCGCATTTCGCGACGGTCTATGCCAAGCCCTCGGGGCGGCCGATGGTGAACACCTATATCACCGAGGTCAGCCAGGACACCTGGATCTTCTTTCCGTGGGACATGGCGCTGCAATATGTGGAACCTTTCCGCGGGAAGGATTGAGACCCGCCGACCGTGCCTGACGGGTTGAAAGGAGTTGATCCGATGACTTTCCCGCTCAACCCCGCGCTGGCCGGAACCTTCGCCCCTCCGGTGATGGAGGCACGCCGCTGGCTTGACGGGGTGACTTTTCCCCCTGAGCGCCCACTGATCAATGTCAGCCAGGCCGCGCCGGTCGATCCGCCGCCCGCAGGGCTGCGGCAAGCCATTGCCGACGCGGCACTGTTTCGCACGGAGGCGCATCTTTACGGCCCGGTCCTGGGATTGCCCGACCTGCGGGCCGAGGTCGCCGCCCAATGGTCCGTCCAATATGGCGGCAGGGTCGTCCCGAACGAAGTTGCGATCACGCAGGGCTGCAATCAGGCCTTCTGCGCCGCGCTCGCCACGCTCGCCGGGCACGGCAGCGAGGTCATCCTGCCGACGCCCTGGTATTTCAACCACAAGATGTGGCTCGACATGGCCGGCTGCACCGCGGTGCCGCTGGCGACCGGTCCTGGCCTGATCCCCGATCCGGAGGCCGCGGCCCGCCTGATCACATCACAAACCCGCGCTATCGTTCTGGTATCGCCGAACAATCCCGGCGGCGTCGAATATCCCTCTGAGATCCTGCGCGCCTTCTTCGATCTGGCGCGCGCGCGCGGCATCGCGCTGATCGTGGACGAGACCTACCGCGATTTCGACAGCCGCGCCGGCGCGCCGCATGACCTTTTTGCCGATCCGGCCTGGCGCGGGACGCTGATCCATCTCTATTCCTTCTCGAAAGCCTACCGGCTGACCGGCCACCGCGTCGGGGCGATCGTGGCGGATGCCGGTTTTCTGGCGCAGGTCGAAAAGTTCCTCGACACCGTGGCGATCTGCCCCAGCCAGCTTGGCCAGATCGGCGCGCTCTGGGGCATGCGGAACCTGGCGCAGTGGGTGGCGGGGGAAAGGGCAGAGATCCTCGCCCGCCGACAGGCCATGATCGACGGCTTTGCCCGCCTTCCCGACTGGCGGCTTCTGGGCTGCGGGGCCTATTTCGCTTATGTCGAACATCCCCATCCCCTGCCCTCGCCCGAAATCGCCCGACGTCTGGTGCGCGAGGCGGGCGTCCTGATGCTGCCGGGCACGATGTTCATGCCCGAAGACGATCCGGCGGGCACCCGACAGTTCCGCATTGCCTTTGCCAATGTCGATAGGGCGGGCATTGAAACGCTCATCGAACGATTGGAAGCCTGGCATCCCTGATCGCAGCCTGCTTGCCGATCCGCGGCGAACACCCTAAACACCGACAGACGAACGAGTTCCGGGGAGCCTCGCACCATGTCCACGCCGCTGCGCAAGAAACGCGCCAATTCCGTCATCTGGGGTATTCTGGCGCTGGTGATGCTGGGTCTTGGCGGATATGGAGTGACCAGTTTCTCCGGCGGCCGGACCGAGCTTGGAAGCGTCGGCGACCGGGTGATCAGCGTCAATGATTACGCCCGTACCCTCAAGCGTGAGATCGACGCATTCGCGGCCCAGATCGGTCAGCCGGTGGGCTTCCCGCAGGCGCAGTCTCTCGGGATCGACCGGACGGTTCTGGCGCAGCTCGTGTCCTCGGCGACACTCGAAGCACAGGCCCGCCGGGTTGGCCTGTCGGTCGGCGATGCGCAGGTATACGAAAAGCTGATCTCCGCCCCGTCGCTTCAGGGAATCGACGGCAAGTTCAGTCGCGATGCCTACAGCCAGTTCCTGCAGTCGCAGGGGCTGAGCGAGGCGGAATTCGAACAGATGCTGCGGGATGAGCAGGCGCGGACCATGCTGCAAGGCGCGGTTCTGGGTGGCGTGGGCGCGCCCGAGACGCTGCTCGCCCGCATGACCGGCTGGGCCGCGGAAACCCGCAGCTTCACCATGGCCGAACTTCTGGAATCGGACCTGACCGGACCGCTCGCGGCGCCCGCTGACGCGGACCTGAAAGGCTGGTATGACGCGCATCAGGATGCCTACATGCGCCCCGAAACCCGGCGGATCACCTATGTTTGGCTGAAGCCAGAGGCGGTGCTCGATCAGGTCGAAGTCGACGAAGCTGCCTTGCGGGCCGCTTACGAGGAACGCCGGTCGGAATTCGTCATTCCCGAGCGCCGCCTGCTCTCGCGACTCGTCTTCCCCACGATGGAGGCGGCCAAGGTGGCCAAGGCGCGTCTCGATGCAGGGGAAGCAAGCTTCGCCGACCTGACGACAGAACGCGGACTGTCCGCCGAAGATATCGACATTGGCGAGACCACGCGCGAGGAGCTGGGCGCGGCAGGCGATGCCATCTTCGCCCTGACCGAGCCGGCCGTTGCCGGGCCGTTCGAAAGTGACCTTGGCCCGGCGCTCTACGCGATGAACGGCGTCCTGATGGGCGAGGAGACGAGTTTCGACGAGGTCCGCGACGACCTTCAGGCCGAACTGGCACTGGACCGCGCCCGGCGTATCGTGGCCGACCGGCAGAACGAGATCGCGGACGCGCTCGCCTCCGGCGCGACGCTGGCCGATGTCGCCAAGGATTTCGGCATGGAACCGGGCAAGATCGACTACAACAGCGAAAGCGAAGGCGGGCTGGTCGGATATGAGGCCTTCCGCAAGGTGGCCGACGCGCTCGGCCCTGACAGTTTCCCCACGCTGGAAGCGCTGGACGATGGCGGTGTGTTCGCGCTGCAACTGGACGGGATCGATCCGGCCGCGCCCCGCCCGTTTGAGGAAGTCCGGGAAAAGGTGACGGCGGATTGGCAGGCCGATCAGTTGCGCCTGGCGCTGGCCGAACTTGCCGGGGCCGATCTGGCCCAGCTTCAGAATGGTGCCACGCTCGAAGGACTCGGCCGGGTAACAACCCGCTACGAGGATTTTGCGCGCGACGGCTTTGTCGCCGATGCGCCGGCCGAGGTTGGCAAGCAGGCGTTCGAGATGACCGCAGGCGACAGCCGCGTGATCGAAGCCGACGGCCGCGTCTTCCTTGTCACGCTCGGGGCGGTGACGCCCGCCGACCTGACCGACCCGGAGGTCGGCACCCGCCGCGCCCAGATCGGCGCATCACTCGATCAGTCGATGGCGCGCGATGTGTTCGAACTGTTCACCCGCGCGGCCCAGGCGCAAACCGGCGTCAGGATCAACCAGGCGGCGGTCGATGCCGTCAACGCCCAGATGCAGTGACCGGGGCCGGCCGAGTGACACTTTTTCCCGACTTCGACAGGTTTGAAGCAGGCTGGGCCAGGGGCGAGAACCAGCTGGTCTATGCCCGGCTGGCGGCCGACCTCGATACGCCGGTTTCACTGATGCTGAAGCTTGCCGACGCGGCCAAGATGAGTTTCATGCTCGAATCCGTCACCGGCGGCGAGGTGCGGGGCCGCTATTCGGTGGTCGGCCTGAAGCCCGACGTGATCTGGGAGTGCCGGGGCGAACAGAGCCGCATCAACCGGCAGGCACGGTTCGACGACGGGGCGTTCGCGCCCCTGCCCGGCCATCCGCTGGCCACCCTGCGCGCGCTGATCGCCGAAAGCCGGATCGAGATGCCCGAAGGCCTGCCCGCCATCGCCGCGGGTCTGTTCGGCTATCTGGGCTACGACATGATCCGGCTGGTCGAACATCTGCCGAATGTGAAGCCTGACCCGATCGGCGTGCCGGACGCGGTGCTGATCCGCCCGACCGTCGTGGCGGTCCTCGATGGGGTGAAGGGCGAGGTGACGGTCTGCTCCCCTGCCTGGATCGGTTCGGGCCTGACCGCGCGGGCGGCCTATGCGCAGGCGGCCGAACGGGTCATGGATGCGGTGCGCGATCTGGAGCGCGCGCCCGCGGGCGAAACCCGGTCGCTGGGCGACAGCGCGCATCTGGGCGAGATGCGGTCGAACTTCACCCCCGAGGGCTATCGGGCCGCCGTGGAGCGGGCCAAGGATTACATCCGCGCCGGCGACATCTTTCAGGTCGTCCCCTCGCAACGCTGGCGCGCGGATTTCACCCTGCCGCCCTTCGCGCTATACCGCTCGCTCCGCCGCACCAATCCTTCGCCCTTCCTGACCTTCTTCAACTTCGGCGATTTTCACATCGTCGGCGCCAGCCCGGAAATCCTTGTCCGGCTGCGCGGTGGGGAGGTCACCGTCCGCCCCATTGCCGGAACCCGGCCGCGTGGCGCCACGCCCGAGGAGGATCGCGCCTATGAGGCCGACCTTCTGGCCGACAAGAAGGAACTGGCCGAACATCTGATGCTGCTCGATCTGGGGCGCAATGACGTGGGGCGCGTGGCCAGGGTCGGAACGGTGCGCCCGACCGAGAAATTCATCATCGAACGCTACAGCCACGTCATGCATATCGTCTCGAACGTGGTGGGCGAGATCGCCGAGGGCGAGGACGCGCTTTCGGCGCTGCTCGCGGGGCTGCCAGCCGGAACGGTTTCCGGCGCGCCCAAGGTGCGGGCGATGGAGATCATCGACGAGCTGGAGCCGGAAAAGCGCGGCATCTACGGCGGCGGTGTCGGCTACTTTGCTGCCAACGGCGAGATGGACATGTGCATCGCGCTCAGAACCGCGGTGCTCAAGGACCAGACGCTTTACATCCAGGCCGGAGGCGGCGTCGTCTATGACAGCGACCCGGAGGCGGAGTATCAGGAAACCGTCAATAAATCCAAGGCCTTGAAAAAGGCGGCGGAGGATGCGGGCCTGTTCGTGCGGCGCGGCAACCTCTGACCGCCCCGCCAGGGGCAGGATCAGGCTAGGGCTGGCCCGCCATCATCAGCGCCGAGACCGGAGCCACGGACACCGCACCGCCCGACGGGCCGGTCGCCCAGGCCACGAAGGCTGTCACGACATCGGGGGTGGAGGGAATCGCGATGACCAGCTGGCCGGTCTGGCCCGCCGCGAAGGCCGCACGGTCCAGTTCGCGCGCCAGCGTCCCCATGTTGACCTCGCCCGCGCCGAAGACCTTGTCGACCGACGCCACCGGCACCCCGGCCTTTTCGGCGGCGCGGCGACCGGGGTTCAGCCCCTGATCATAGGTGACAAGACCACGCCCGTCCGCCGCGAGAAGCGCCGCCAGGTGCTGCGCACCCTGGCTGGATCGCAGTTGGACCGCCGCCGGATCACCGATCACCGCCACGGATTCGGGCAGGGTCTGGATGAAACTCTGATAGGCGATCTCGAAATCCGCCGGGGTCGCGCCGACGGGTTGGTTCCCGATCAGAATGGCGACCTCGTCCCCCGCGGCGCGATAGGCGGCGGCGGCGGCGGCGGCATCGGCCCTGAGCGGATCGACCGCGATGGTGACCGCGAACGGAAGCGAGGCGAGCGCCGAAGGATCAAGCCCGCCGGCCTCCACCCCCTTGTCGAGGATCAGAACCGCCAGAATCGGACGCTGATCACTCTTCTGCCAGCGCGCGGCAAAAGCCCGCAAGGGCGCGGCGGCGGCTTTCGCGGCGGCGGGATCGACCGCAGGTTCGCTTCCCGCGACCGGCGCATCGGTGCCCGGCAGGCGCAGGATCGTGACGCCCGGCACGGCGCCGCCGGGAAGGGCCTGCACCTCGTCGGTTTCGGGGGCGGCAGGGTCGAGGGTCAGGACACGCGGCTTGTCCGCGCTTTCGGTTTCCGGGGGCGCGGGACTGTCGTCGGGGGCAGGCAGGGTGATGGCGGCCGCACCCGCTTGTTCGGGGGGCGATCCGCCTTCAGGGGCGATGGGGGCGACTTCGGGCAGGCTCGCGACGTCGGGCGCCGGATCGGCAACCGGTGCGTCACCCTGCTGCCCCGCGCCAGACACCTTTGCGCCGGATGCGTCGGGTTCCGCTTCGGCCAGCACCGGCGGTTCGGACGTCGGCCCGGTTTCGGCGGCAATTGTCGGCGGCTCGGGCGGCGCTTCGGTCACGGGGGCGGTTTCGGCAACGGCGGGCGGCGACATCACCCTTGTGTCCGGCTGGTCGGCGGTTGCCTTGTCGATCGCGGTCGGGGCGGGTTCGGCGGCCGCGGCGGGCGGCGGCGCGGCCGGGCTTCCCTCCCCCTCGGCCGGGGCGGCGTCGGCTGCGGGCCGCGCGGCGGTTTCGTCCTCCTTCGGGCGGGTGAACTCGGAGCCCTGCGGCACGTCAAGCATCGCGGTTTCCGGTTCCTGCGCCGCGGAGGTTGGCGTCGGGGCCGCGGGCCCGGGTGCGGTTACGGGTGC
>CAZRKU010000054.1:11750-18765 GCA_964600685.1 uncultured Frigidibacter sp.
GTTACGGGTGCGACCGTCGACCCGGCCTCGCCTTCAGGCGCGACTTCGCCCACCACCGTCGCATCGTCCTGCTGGACCCCCAGGGGCATGACGAGGGAGGTCGTGGCAAGACCTGCCACCGACAGGGCCAGCCCCGCGACGCTTCCAGCGATGAAACTCCTGCCCACTCCAGCCTCCGGTGCCTGTTCTTGCCACTCTGGTCTTTTCCCGACGCGTCCGGCCCTTGACCCCAGGACCGGGCTTCCCCCATGTATAGCCCGACAAGCGCCGGGGTTCACCCGGAAACTGACAGACAGGTCACCGGACCCCGAGGCGGCGCGAAAGGAACGGCGATGTTACTTCTGATCGACAACTACGACAGCTTCACCTACAACCTCGTCCATTATTTCGGCGAGTTGGGCGCGCCGGTCGTGGTGCGCCGCAATGACGCACTGGATGTGCAGGAAGCTATAGCCCTCAATCCGGCCGCCATCGTCCTGTCTCCCGGCCCCTGCGACCCCGATCAGGCGGGGATCTGCCTGGCGCTGACGATGGCGGCGGCGGAAACGAAGACGCCGCTGCTGGGCGTCTGCCTCGGCCATCAGACCATCGGTCAGGCCTTCGGCGGCAAGGTCGTGCGCTGCCATGAAATCGTCCATGGCAAGATGGGCACGATGCTTCACGCCGGACAGGGCATGTTCCGCGACCTGCCCTCGCCCTTCCTCGCGACGCGCTACCATTCGCTGATCGTCGACCGCGCCAGCCTGCCTGATTGCCTGGAGGTGACGGCCTGGCTTGAGGATGGCACGATCATGGGGCTTCGCCACCGCGATCTGCCGATCGAGGGCGTGCAGTTCCATCCCGAAAGCATCGCCTCAGAGCATGGCCACCAGATGCTGCGGAATTTCCTGGAAGGTGCCCATGTGCCGCGCGGGGCGGCGGCATGAGCGACGATCTGCGCCCGCTGATCGGGCTGGCCGCCGACCGGCCCCTGACCCGGGCCGAAGCGGAACTGGCGTTCGAGACCCTGTTCAACGGTGCGGCGACGCCCAGCCAGATGGGCGGCCTGCTGATGGCGCTCAGGACGCGCGGTGAAACGGTCGAGGAGATCACCGCCGCGGCTGCGGTGATGCGGGCCAAATGTCATGCCGTTCGGGCGCCCGAAGGGGCGATGGACATCGTCGGCACCGGCGGCGACGGCAAGGGCACGCTGAACATCTCGACCGCGACGGCCTTCGTGGTCGCGGGGGCGGGCGTGATCGTCGCCAAGCATGGCAACCGCAACCTGTCGTCGAAATCGGGGGCGGCCGATGCGCTGACCCAGTTGGGCATCAACGTGATGGTCGGCGCGGAAGTCGTTGAAAAGGCGCTGGAGTCTGTCGGTATCGGCTTCATGATGGCGCCGATGCACCACCCGTCGATCCGCCATGTCATGCCCACCCGGTCCGAACTGGGAACCCGCACGGTCTTCAACCTGCTCGGGCCGCTGACCAATCCGGCCGGGGTCAAGCGCCAGCTGACCGGCGCCTTCGCGCGCGCCTGGATCCGGCCGATGGCCGAGGTGCTGCGCGCGCTTGGGTCCGAGAAGGCCTGGCTGGTCCATGGCAGCGACGGCACGGACGAGATGTCGATCGCCGGGCCAACCTTTGTCGCGGCGCTGGCCGGCGGCCAGGTGAGCGAGTTTCAGGTCACGCCCGCCGACGCGGGCCTGCCCACCCATCCGTTCGCGGCGATCATGGGTGGCGCGCCCGCAGAGAACGCCGCCGCCTTCCGCGCGCTCCTGGACGGCGCACCGGGAGCCTACCGCGACGCGGTGCTGCTGAATGCGGCGGCGGCGCTCGTGGTCGCCGACAGGGTTGCCGACCTCAAGAGCGGCGTGGCGCTTGCGGCAGAAAGCATCGACAGCGGCCGGGCCAGGGCCAAGGTCGCGGCCCTGGCGGCGCTGACCACGGCAGCAGGCAAGGCTTGATCCCCGCCGCCTGGGCCGACCTGCCGTTCTTTGCCCGTGACTGGCCGGGCATTTCGGCGCGACTGGCGGCCGAACGCGGCCCGGTCTATCCGCCGCCCCACCGGATTTTCGCGGCGCTGGATGCCTGCCCGCCCGATCGGGTCCGGGTGGTGATCCTGGGGCAGGATCCTTATCACACGCCGGGCAAGGCCGACGGGCTGGCCTTCTCCATTCCCGATGGCTTTCCGGGGCGACTCGACAGCCTTGGTAATATTTTCAAGGAACTGTCAGACGATCTTCATGTAATGAGAACCCGAACCGACCTGTCGGACTGGGCCATGCAAGGCGTGCTCTTGCTCAATACCGCGCTGACCGTGCCCGAGGGGCGCCCGCAGGCCCATGCAAGGATCGGCTGGGCGGCACTGGTGGCCGAGGTGCTGGCCCGGCTTGACGGTTCCCCCCGGGCCTTCCTTCTGTGGGGAACCCCTGCGCAAAGGCTCGGGCGGCTCCATCTGAGAAACCCCGACCACCTGCTTGTGCACAGCGCCCACCCCTCCCCCCTGTCGGCCTATCGCGGCTTTTTCGGCTCGCGCCCCTTCAGCCGGGTGAATGATTGGCTGGCCAGCCGGGGCGCGGCGCCGATCGACTGGCAGGCCAGGTGAGTCAGGGTCCGCTGACGGTGGTCGGAGGGAGTGGTGCCGCCCTGCGCTGGACGGGGCGGCGGTTCCAGAGCCGTTCGCCTGCCTCATCCTTCGCGCCGACCAGTCGCAGATCGCCTTCGCCCGCATAGACCGCCACCGCGCCGGATGCCGCAAGGGCCTTGCGGTCAAAGAGAAGGCAATCGCCCGCCTCACCCACCCAGTCCTCCGACAGCACGACCAGAGCGCCGTCCGCGCAGCTGCCTGCCGCACGGCCCGCGCCGCCCTTGCCCGCAAACACACGGATCTCGCGCCCGTCCAGCAGCGCGGTCAGGTCGCCCTTCTTTCCGGTAAAACCGGCGCGTGCGGCGGCGGCGATCTGGTCGCTCGGGTCGCCGTCATCCTCAAGCCAGTTTTTCGCGATGAACCCGCCGCCCTTCTCCTTCGACAGGGCGCGCCCTGCATCGGTCATCAGGCCGACCAGCGTGCCATCGCCGGAAATGAGCAGCGCCGGACGCTCCCCCCCCATCCACAACCCGAAGGTCAGCGCCAGCCCGGCCAGCCCGGCACTCCGGAGCCAGAGCGGTCGGCCGAGCATCAGGACCGCTCCGGCAAGGCCGAGGAGCGGCAGGACCGCGGCGGGCGGCGTTGGCACCGCCATCACCGCACCATCCATTCCTGCGACGCCGTCGGCGATCAGAAGGATCAGCGCGCTGCCCTTCTGCATCACCCAGAGCGCGGGTGCGGCAAGCCCGATCGGCGCCAGAATCAGCGCGATCACCCCCATCGGCATCACCATGACCCCCATCACCGGCACCGCCAGCAGATTGGCCAGCAGCCCATATTCGGCGATCCGGTTGAAATGCGCCGCCGCGATCGGCGCGGTGGCCGTGCCGGCGACCAGCGAGGACAGGACGGCGATGGCGGCCGGACGCAAAAGCGCGGGGACGTGCGCCTGCACCCTTGTCCAGTGCTCAAAGCCGATGATCAGGGCGGCCGTCGCGCCGAAGGACATCTGGAACCCCGGCTCGACCAGGCTTTCGGGTTCCAGCACCAGGCAGACGAGCGCCGCCAGCGCGACAGAGCGGAGCGACAAGGCTCGCCGGTCGGTCAGCACCGCGACCAGAATCACGGCGGCCATGATGTAGGACCGCCGCGTCGCCACATCCGGTCCGGCAAGGATCATGTAGAAAGTTGCCGCCAGCAGCGCGAACCCGGCGGCGATCTTGCGCGTGTCGAACCGAAGCGCGAGCGCGGGCGAGAGCGCCATTCCATAGCGAAGCAGCGTAAAGACGAAGCCGGTGAGCAACCCCATGTGCAGGCCCGAGATCGAGATCATGTGGCTGAGGTTCGAAGCCCTGAGCACCTCGTTCGTCGCAGCGCTCACGCCGGAGCGGTCGCCGGTCATCAATGCGGCGGCGAAAGCGCCCGCCTGCCCCTCCATCCTTGCCTGCATGGCGGCGGACAAGGCCATCCGCATCCGAAAGGCCGCAAGCGACAGTCCCTGATCCGCGTCGGCCAGGACCATCACCGGGCTGCGGGTATAACCCACCCCGCCCAGCCGCGAAAACCAGGCAAGGCGCTGGAAATCGAAGCCGCCCGGCGCCACGGGCCCGTCGGGCGGCGACAGATTCGCGGTCAGCATCACCCTGAGGCCGGGTTCGGGTTGAAAGCCCATCTGGTCGCCATGCAGCGCGATACGCACCCGGTCGGGCGTGCGCTCCGGCTTGGTTTCTTCCAGCGTGATCTGGTCGAGCGTCAGGCGCAACTGATCGGAAAAGGATCGGTCGATGTTGACGATCCGCCCCGTGACCGACCCGTAATAGCGAAAGGAAAGGACAGGGGCCGCGACCAGTTGCGCCCTGAGATCGGCAAGCAGCAACCCGCCAAGCGCCAGGAAAACCGCCATCGTGGGTGGCCGAAGCCACTCAGCGCCACGCAGCGCCAGGACCAGCGTTGCGATCGCGGCAATCGCCACCGCCGCCAGCAGCCCTCCCGACGGCTCACGCGGCAGCGCGAAATAGGTGCCGATCCCCAGCGACAGGCAGACCGGTGCCCAGGGCAGCAATGTGCCGCGCGCGGCGGCCAGCCTACCGAACGTCGCCTCGGTGAAATTCGTCAGGAAACCTGTCATCCGGGGCACCTTGTGTCCTTGCCGCCAAGGGCCTAGAACCCTGCGGTCAGGATTTGCTCATCTTGGTTTCCGAAAGGTTAATGCGCCCGATGTCCGCCGAAATTGTCACCCGCTTTGCCCCTTCGCCCACCGGTTACCTGCACATCGGCGGCGCACGCACGGCGCTTTTCAACTGGCTTTATGCGCGCGGCCGCGGCGGGAAATTCCTGCTCAGGATCGAGGATACCGACCGCGAACGCTCCACCCCGGAGGCGAGCGCGGCGATTCTGAAGGGCCTGGCCTGGCTTGGTCTCGACTGGGATGGCGAGGTGGTCAGCCAGTTCGGCCGCAAGGACCGCCATGCCGAGGTCGCGCGGGAAATGCTCGCGCGAGGATCCGCCTACAAGTGCTTCTGCACGCAGGACGAAATCGAAGTGTTCCGCGAGGCCGCGCGGGCCGAGGGACGTTCAACCCTCTTCCAGTCGCCCTGGCGTGACGCGGACCCGGCAACCTACCCGGACCTGCCGTTCGTGATCCGCCTGAAAGCGCCGCGCGATGGCCAGACGGTGATCGCGGATCAGGTGCAGGGCGATGTCACCTTCGGCAACGACCAGATGGACGACATGGTTTGTTTACGCGCCGATGGTACGCCGACCTACATGCTGGCGGTCGTCGTGGATGATCACGACATGGGTGTCACGCATGTGATCCGGGGGGACGATCACCTGACGAATGCCGCACGGCAAACGCAGATCTACAGGGCGATGGACTGGGCGGTGCCGGTCTGGGCGCACATTCCGCTCATCCACGGGCCGGACGGCAAGAAACTGTCCAAACGTCATGGCGCGGTCGGGCTGCATGAATATCAGGTGCTGGGCTATCCGGCGTCGGCGATGCGCAATTACCTGTGTCGCCTGGGCTGGTCGCATGGTGACGATGAGTTCTTCACCGATGATCAGGCCAGGAAATGGTTCGATCTTTCGGGGATCGGTCGCGCGCCGTCGCGCCTTGATTTCAAGAAGCTCGAAAACCTGTCGGGCCAGCATATCGCCGCCAGTGCGGATGCAGCATTGATGCGCGAGATCGAGGCTTTTCTGGCTGCCGATAACCGCCCGACCCTGACTGAAAGGCAGCGCGGCCTGTTGGAACGCGGGCTTTATGCGCTGAAAGACCGCGCAAAGACTTTTCATGAACTGATTGATAAGGCGCGCTTTATCATGGTGTCGCGCCCGATCGTTCCTGACACGGTCGCCGCGAAGGCTCTCGACACGGTATCCCGTGGTATACTGAATGAATTGACGCCGCAGCTGCAAAATGCTAGCTGGGAGCGGAACGAAATCGAAGCTGCCGTCGGGCATGTTGCCGCCACCCATGGGCTTGGTCTGGGCAAGATCGCGGGGCCGATGCGCGCCGCGCTTGCCGGACGGACGGTCAGCCCTTCGGTCTTCGACATGATGCTTGTGCTCGGGCGGGAGGAAAGCCTCGCCCGGCTGACAGAGGCCGCAGGCTGACGGGGCCGCCCCCACCACGAGGGCCGGCCAGTGTTGCACGCCCCTGCCAGGGCGAACCGGGGAGACGGGAACGATGGCTGATACCAAGACCGCGACGCTGAGCATCGGCGACAAGACGCTGAGCCTGCCAATTCTGAAGCCGACCGTCGGCCCCGACGTGATCGACATCCGCAAGCTTTATGCCGATGGCGATGTCTTCACCTACGATCCGGGCTTCACCTCCACCGCCGCCTGCGACAGCACCATCACCTATATCGACGGCGACGCGGGTGAACTGCTCTATCGCGGCTATCCGATCGAGCAGTTGGCGGAACAGTCCAGCCACCTCGAAACCTGCTACCTGCTGCTTTACGGCGAACTGCCGTCGGCGGCGCAACTGGCCGACTTCAAGCAACGGGTGACCCGCCATACGATGGTGCATGAACAGATGCACAACTTCTTCCGCGGTTTCCGCCGCGACAGCCACCCGATGGCAACCATGGTGGGGGTGGTGGGCGCGATGTCGGCCTTCTATCACGACAGTCTCGACATCAACGACCCGTGGCAGCGCGAAGTGGCCGCGATCCGCATGATCGCGAAACTGCCGACGATCGCGGCAATGGCCTACAAATATTCGATCGGCCAGCCCTTCGTCTATCCGCAGAACCGGCTCGATTATGCTTCGAACTTCCTGCACATGTGCTTCGCCGTCCCGTGCGAGGACTATGTCGTCCAGCCCGCGCTTGCCAAGGCGATGGACCGGATCATGATGCTGCATGCCGACCATGAACAGAATGCCTCGACCTCGACCGTGCGCCTGGCTGGTTCCTCGGGCGCAAACCCCTTC
>CAZRKU010000055.1:0-18736 GCA_964600685.1 uncultured Frigidibacter sp.
CGACATCACCAAGCGCTACTATGAGCAGGACGACGCCTCGGTCCTGCCGCGCAATGTCGCGTCGAAGAAGGCGTTCGAGAACGCCATGGCGCTCGATATCGCCATGGGCGGGTCGACGAATACCGTGCTGCACATCCTGGCCGCGGCGCACGAGGGCGGCATCGCCTTCGACATGGCGGACATCGACGCCCTGTCACGCCGGGTGCCGGTGCTGTGCAAGGTGGCACCGGCCAAGCAGGACGTGCACATGGAGGATGTCCACCGCGCCGGCGGCATCATGTCGATCCTCGGGCAGCTGGACGAGGCGGGGCTTTTGAACAGCGACTGCCCCACGGTTCATGCGCCGACCATCGGCGCGGCGATCAACCGCTGGGACATCAGCCGCACCAATCAGGATTCGGTGCGGCATTTCTACATGGCCGCACCGGGCGGCGTGCGCACCTCGGTCGCCTTCAGCCAGGAACGGCGGTGGGACAGTCTGGACCTTGACCGCGAGAAGGGCGTGATTCGTTCGGCCAAGACGCCGTTTTCGAAGGACGGCGGGCTCGCGGTCCTGTCGGGCAACCTCGCGCCGGAGGGCTGCATCGTGAAGACGGCGGGGGTGGACGAATCCATCCTGGTCTTTGCCGGTCCGGCGCGGGTGTTCGAAAGCCAGAACGCGGCGGTCGAGGCGATCTTGTCGCACCGGATCAGGGAGGGTGACGTTCTGGTCATCCGCTACGAGGGGCCGAAGGGCGGGCCGGGGATGCAGGAGATGCTCTATCCGACCAGCTACCTGAAATCGAAGGGTCTTGGCAAAGCCTGCGCGCTGATCACCGACGGGCGCTTCTCCGGCGGCACCTCGGGCCTGTCGATCGGCCATGTCAGCCCCGAGGCGGCCTCGGGCGGCCTGATCGGGCTGGTGGAGGAAGGCGACCGGATCGAGATCGACATTCCCGCCCGCAGCGTCACGCTGGCCGTGGCCGAAGGCGAGTTGGCCCGGCGCCGCGCCGCGCAGGATGCGAAGGGCTGGAAGCCCGCGAAGGCGCGCCCGCGCAAGATCAGCCAGGCGCTGCGCGCCTACGGGCTGTTCGCGACTTCCGCCGCCACCGGCGCGGTGCGCCAGCTTCCCGACGAATAGGAACCGGCCCGGTCCGAGGGGAAAAGATCATGGCCCATACGCCCGCGCCCAACCGTTATGACCGGATGATCTATCGGCGCACCGGGCGGTCGGGGCTTTTGCTGCCCGCGCTCACCCTCGGCCTGTGGCACAATTTCGGGCATGACAAGACCTATGACACTGCCCGCGCCATGTGCCGGACGGCCTTTGATCTGGGGATCACCCATTTCGATCTCGCCAACAATTATGGCCCGCCGCCGGGATCGGCCGAGGAAACCTTCGGCCGCATCCTGAGGGAGGATCTTGCCGGGCTGCGGGATGAGTTGGTGATTTCGTCGAAGGCCGGCTACCGGATGTGGGCCGGCCCCTACGGCGAATGGGGAAGCCGCAAATATCTGATCGCAAGTTGCGACCAGTCGCTGAAACGCTCGGGGCTGGACTATTTCGACATTTTCTATTCCCACCGCTTCGACCCCGATACGCCGCTGGAAGAAACCATGGGTGCGCTTGATACGCTCGTCCGGCAGGGCAAGGCGCTCTATGTCGGCATCTCCAGCTATAGGTCCGAACAGACGGCGCGGGCGGCGGCGATCCTGCGTGGCCTTGGCACGCCCTGCCTGATCCATCAGCCGCGTTATTCCATTCTGGGCCGCTGGACCGAGAAGGATCATCTGCTGGACCGGCTGGAGACGGAAGGGATGGGCTGCATCGCCTTTTCGCCGCTGGCGCAGGGGATGCTCTCGAACAAATATCTGAACGGCATACCGGCCGACAGCCGGGCGGCTTCGGGCAAGCTGGCCGAAGGGATATTGAATGACGAGGCCATCCGCCGCCTGAAGGGCCTGAACGCCCTGGCCGAAGGGCGCGGCCAGTCTCTGGCCCAGATGGCGATTGCCTATGTGCTGCGCGATCCGCGCATGACCTCGGCGCTGGTCGGGGCTTCGCGGCCGGAACAGATCGTCGACAGTGTGGGCGCGCTGAAAAACCTGTCCTTCAGCGCCGAAGAACTGGCGCGGATCGACGAACTGGCCTTCGAGTCCGAGGATTGGTGAGAGCGTCGGCGGTTCAGTCCGGGTCCGGCACCGGCGGCAGCCGTGCCAATTCGTCGAGCAGCGTCAGGAGCGCCACCAGACGCTCCTCGCCGAACTCCGCCGTCAGCGCACGATAGATCCGCTGGCCCTGCGGGCTGACGCGGGCAATCAGTTTGGCCCCTTCCGGCGCGATTTCCAGTATGGCGCGGCGGGCATCGGTTTCATCGCGGCCCCGGCGGATCAGGCCGCGTTCGGTCATGGCCCGCATCATGCGCGTCAGCGAAGGCGACAGGATGTTTGCCCGCTCCGCCACCTCGGTCGCATCCAGTGGCCCGCCTTCGTCCAGCACGCGCAGGACGCGCCATTGCTGTTCGTTGATGTCATTCTCTGCCAACATCGGGCGAAAACGCGCCATGACCTGTTCGCGGGCGCGCAGGAGTGCCATCGGCAGCGACCGCCGGGTATCGCGCGGCAGGTTCGCGTCATCGGGTCCGCGCGCGGCGGGTATGTCGTTCGCTTCAGGCATGTCCTTACCTAGCTGTTCAGTCCCGGCATCTGGTGGATCGGGTCGAGGATGAATCGATCTGGCCCTGATGTCCAGATTTTGCAGATGCCGGGACTGAACAGCTAGGGCGCGGGTCGGACGCGGCCCGGTCGCCTTGCGCGACCGGGCGGGGAAAGCGCTGCGTCAGACCAAAAGAGAGCTGCTTCAGACCGTATGCAGATAGAGGTCGTAGTCCACGTCGGCGATGGTGCGGGCCACCCGCGCCAGTTCGGCGGCCTTCACGGCGGTGAAGGTGCGGTGCATGTCCTCACCCAGTGCGTCCTTCAGGAAGGCCGACGCGCGCGCCGCCTCGATCGCCTCTCGCCAGTCGCGCGGCATCCCTGAGGCATTCTCGTCCTCGTAACCATTGCCGGTCGTCTCGGGGCCGGGATTGATGCGGTTCCTCAGACCATGGCGGATCGCGGCCAGAATCGTCGCCGCCACCAGATAGGGGTTCGCATCCACGCCGGAGGGGCGATGTTCGATCCGCCGCGCGGCCAGCGCGCCCGCGGGGATGCGCAGGGCGACGGAACGGTTGTTCACCCCCCAGTTGGTCGACACCGGCGCATAGGACTGGTTCGAGAACCGCCGCCAGCTGTTGGCATGCGGCGCAAAGACCAGCATCGATTCCGCCATGGTGGCCCGCATCCCGCCCAGGGCCTGCAGGATCTTGTCGTTCCACTTGCCCTCGTCCTTCTCGGCGAACAGGTTCATGCCCTTTTCATCCTGCAGCGAGACGTGGAAATGCATGCCCGACCCGGCGTAGCGCTCGATCGGTTTGGCCATGAAACAGGCGATGACCCCGAAGCGCCGCGCCGTCAGCCGCACGATCCGCTTCAGCCTGACCAGATCATCCGCCGCCTGCATGACATTGGTGCGGTAGTGCAGCGTCAGTTCATACTGGCCGGGGGCATATTCGGAAATCACCGTTTCGGCCTTGATCCCCGCCTTGGCGGCGCCGGCATAGATTTCCGAAAAGAGCGGCTCCATCCCGTGCAGATGGTCGACCGAGTAGACTTCGGTCTTGTCCGACCGCCGCCCGTCCAGCACCGCGTTTGCCGGCCGGACCCGGCCGTCGGCGTCCCGGTCATTGGCCAGAAGGAAGAATTCCAGCTCGAACGCCCCGGCAGGATGAAGACCTTCGGCCGCCATCGCCCTGACCTGCCGGTCCAGCGCATGGCGCGGATCGGAGGTCATGGGCAGGCCGTCGAGCGTATATTGCGACAAGAACACCTCGCCCCGCGGCGGATTGGTGCCATGGAGCGGCACCAGCGTGCCGGGAATCGGCCAGGCGCGCACGTCGCCATCGCCCTGGTCCCAGATCAGGCCGGTCTCATGCACATCCTCCCCGCAGATATCGAGGCCGAGAATCGAGATCGGCATATGCCTGCCGCCCCCGTAGATCGACAGAAGCTCGTGCCGGCGAATGATCTTGCCGCGCCCGATGCCGTTTGAATCGTGCAGCACGATGTCGAAGGCCTCGATCTCCGGATGGGCGGCCAGGAAGGCTTCCGCCTCGGCCAGGGTCGCGCCCGAGGGGCAAGAAGGGGTATCAGTGGTCATGCCATCAACTCCGCAGTGATTTCGTCAAAGGCTGCGATCAGCCGGTCGACCTGTTCAAGGGTCGTGGCCGGGCTGACCAGCATCATGTTGTGGAAGGGCGCGATCAGGCAGCCCCGGTTCACCAATGCCGCATGGATCGCCTTTTCCAGTTCGGGCTTGTGCGCCGCGTAACTTTCCGTGCCGTTCCTGAGCGGTGTGGGATGGCAGATGAATTCCACCCGCGCGCCGACGCGCACCACATGCCAGGGCGCGCCATGGCGCCGGATCACACCGGCAAGGCCCCGTTCCAGCCGTTCGGCCCCGGCCTCCATCTGCGCGTAATTTTCCGCCGTCATCACCTGGGCAAGGTTCGCCCGCATTGCCGCGAACTGCAGCGGGTTGGCCGAAAGCGTGGTGCCGATCCCGGAAAACCCGGTGGGCCGTTCGGCATCAAACGCCCTGTAGCGTGCCGCGACCTCCTCCGTCATGCCCCAGACGGCGGCTGGCAGCCCGCCGGCCACCGGCTTGCCCAGGACGAACATGTCCGGCTCAAGCCCATGGGTCCGGACATAGCCGCCAAGACCAGAGGAAATCGTATGGGTCTCGTCGATGATCAGCAGTGTACCGGACTTCCGCGTCAGCCGACGAAGCTCTGCATGATAGCCGGGGTCGGGCAGAACCATGCAGCAGTTGGTCATCACGGGTTCGGCCAGAACGGCGGCCACGTCGCCTTCGGCCAGCGCTGCCGCCAGTGCCGGAAGGTCGTTGAACTCGACGACTTTCGACGTGGTGGCGAGATCGACCACCTGCCCCACCAGCCCCGGCCGGGCGACGGTCTTGCCGCCTTCGTTCTTCACCAGCGCATCATCGACCGCGCCATGATAGCAGGCGGCAAAGACCAGCACCTTCGGGCGTCCTGTCACGGCGCGCGCCACGCGCAGCGCGAAGCGATTGGCATCTGACGCGGTGGTGGCGATCTGCCAGCGGAAGGGGCCGAACCTGTCCTGCAGCAACCGTCCGACCTCGAGCGCATCCTCGGTCGGCAGCATATAGGTCAGACCCTTCGCCGCCTGCGCGGCCAGGGCGCGCGCCACCGGCGCGGGCGAATGGCCGAACATCGACCCGGTGTCGCCCAGGCAGAAATCATCCAGCCGGTTGCCGTCGATATCGACCAGCGTCGCGCCCCTGGCCTCGGCCACCAGCATCGGAAAGGGCTGTGGCCAATCCGTCATCCACAGCATCGGCACGCCGTCCAGAAAGGCGGCGGCGCCAGCGGCGAGCGCCGCGCGGGTCTTCGGGCGGGCCGTGGCAAAGACCTCGGCCGCCTGCATCCGCATTGCGGCGATACGGTCAGCGGCAACGCCGCCGATTAACATTGTCTGATCAGTCATGGATCACCTGTCCGAAAAGAAGAAACCACCCGAAGGTGGTGCTCAGAACGGGTGCGGGACGGGCGGGGCCGGCAGGCCGAAACGCATCCGGGCGAAGGCACAAAGATCGCCTGCGCGACCGGAACGATCACGGCACGACAACGCGACAGCTTCGCGCGATGCCATGTCTCCCCCTCTTCCGAAAACGTGCTCCATAATTTGATCATATATGGATTCGGTGCACGACGCCAGCCGCCTTGGCCGCAAGCCAATGCCCGGCCATCGCGAGGCCGGGTTGAGGAAAATCAACGGGTTGGCCACGACAGGCTCCCTATTCCGGCGAACTCGCGAAATTGTTTCGGATTGCCCTTGGCCACAGCAGCAAATCCGCAGGTTCGCCGGAAAACTTCGCGCCCCACCGCCGGAGCTGTTACAAGGGGATCACCGCAAACCGTGCCATCCCGGTGACGCCTGCGGAGCGTCGGCTCATTTCAGCCCGGCGCTGATGATGTTTTGAGAAGGTTATTTCCCGACTTGTCGGGATCGGATTTGCCCGCACTGCCTGGGGTTATTTCGTCCCCGACCGGCACCGGGCCACATTTTGGAATGCACGATGGAACCGCATGTTTCTGCCCAATCCGCCGCTGCCAGGGCCCCTGGTGGCCTGTCAGGCACGGCAACACCCGCAGCGCGCCTCGACCGCGACTGGACCCTTCCGGGCCTGTGCTGGAATGCCTCGGTGATGACCTCCTTCGGCGCCCTGCCGGTGCAGGTCCTGCGCAAGCACGATCCCCTGCGCCTGACCGACGGCCAGATCGCCCGCATCGCCTGGATCGACAAGATCCAGCTGGATGAGGGTTTCCTTGCCGCCTATCCCGACGCCCAGCCGATCCTGCTCCGCGCGGGCGCGCTCGGCGGCGGCCTGCCGGTCCAGGATATCCTCGTCTCGCCCAGCCAGAAGATCGTGATCCGCGGCGGCGACTTTTCGACGGATGTGCGCCCGGCGCGCGAACTTCTCGGCCGCCCCGGCGTCCTGCGTTGCCCGCAGTCGATGGTGACCTACTACATGTTCCACTGCGGCCAGACCGCGCGCATCTCGGTCGAGGGGATCGCACTCGCGACCGCACCCTGAACCATGCCGCGCGCCGGAAAGTCTAGTCCGGCGCGACCTCGGCTTCGGGCGGAGCGGCGCGTCCGCGAAATCCGGTGGCGATCACGAATTTCTCCGAACTGTCCGCCCGGCTTGACGGCGGCTTGACGTTTGCGACCTTCTGGAAGGACCGCTTGAGCAGCATCTGAAGCTGGTTTTCCGCGCCGCCGGCCAGAACCTTGGCCACGAAGGTGCCGCCCTCCTCCAGAACATCGAAGGCAAATCCTGCCGCCGCCTCGCACAGCGCGATGATCCTGAGATGGTCGGTGCCCTTGTGACCCGACGCCGCCGCCGCCATGTCGGACATCACCACGTCGGCCGGACCGCCCAGCCAGGCCTTGACCTTCTCGTCCGCGTCATCCTCAAGAAAGTCGAGCTGATGAATCTCCGCCCCGACGATCGGCTCCACTTCCTGCAGATCGACGCCCAGCACCCGGCCCACCCGCTTGCCGGACTTCTCGCCCAGCGCGTTCACCCGCTGGACCGCCACCTGGCACCAGCCGCCCGGTGCGCAACCCAGATCGACCACCCGCGCCCCCGGCACCAGGAAGCGGAACTTGTCGTCGAGTTCCAGGATCTTGTAGGCGGCGCGCCCGCGGTAGCCTTCCTTCCTGGCGCGTTGCACGTAAGGATCGTTCAGCTGCCGTTCGAGCCAGAGGGTCGAGGAAAGCTTACGCCCCTTGGCGGTCTTGACCCGGACCCGCAACTCGCGCTGGCCGCGTCCTGATGTGTTCCCCGACGGGGTCTTCGCCATGTCCCCACTCCTCGGGTCTGTGATTTCTTCTTTGCCCAAATACCCAAATGCCCGGTCGACCGCAATCGGACCGCCCGCCGGATCAGAACGGACCATCCTCCAGAACCCCGTCCGCCGACATCTGCGCGTAAAGCAGCCCCTCGCGCAGGCCCCGGTCGGCAACCGACAGCCGGTCGGTCGGCCAGACACGCATCAGCGCCTGCAGGATGGCCGACCCCGACATGATCAGTGAATGGCGGTCGCGCCCGATGCGCGGGTCGTTGCGCCGCCCGTCCGGGCCGAGGCTCAGATAATCGCGGATCACCCGGTCGATCTGGTCGCTGGTCATCCTGAGGCCGTCGACCTTCGTGCGGTCATAGCGTTTCAGCCCCAGATGGCTGGCGGCCACCGTGGTGACGGTGCCCGAGGTGCCGATGATCTGGAACCCTTCACGCGGCTGGTTGGCATTGTAGGGCGAGAAATTCGAAAGCTGTTCCTCGAAATGCCAGCTCATCAGCGCGAACCGCGCCGCATCGTCCTCGACATCGTTGAACTGGTCCTTCAGCGTCGCGACACCCAGCGGCACCGAAATCCAGTCCACGACCTTCGCCGCCGGAAACGGGCTTTCCACCGGCTTGAAGCCCGCATGCAGCCGCATGATGGCGCGCGGCCGCTCGGCCCGCGGCACCGACGACAGGTCGATCCACACCAGTTCGGTCGATCCCCCGCCGATATCGACGACCAGAAGCTGTTCGGTCCTGGTCGACACCAGCGGCGCGCAGGAAATCACTGCCAGCCGCGCCTCCTCCTCCGGCTGGATGATCTCCAGCGGCAGGTCGGTCTCCCGCTCGACCATCCGCAGGAACTCGCGGGAGTTCTTCGCGCGGCGACAGGCTTCGGTCGCCACCAGACGCATCCGGCGCACACCATGCTGTTCGATCTTCTTGCGGCAGATGTGCAGGGCCTGCACCGTCCGTGCCATCGACGCGCGGCTGAGCCGCCCCGAGGCTTCAAGCCCATGGCCCAACTGGACAGCCTTGGAAAAGCTGTCGACCACATGAAACTGACTGCCCTTCGGCTGGGCAATCAGCATCCGGCAACTGTTGGTCCCGAGGTCCAGCGCCGCATAAAGCTGCGCCGGGTCGGGTTTCGCGGTGCTGGGTGGCTCGACCGGAACCGGGAACGCGCCCGCACCGCCGGGACGCCTGGGCGTCATGATCACGCCCTCCGATGTGAAGTTATCCCCACCCTACCGGCAGCAGGCCGATCAATCAAGCGACGAGGCAGGGTTGGCGGCGTTTTCACTTCCGCTCATGTTCGTTGTGAGGAAATCTCAATGGTCCGGTATCTGGCCGTATCGTGCTTTCGCGGGTATCGGAGTCCACAGGTCGCAACAGTGGCGCACCATGTCGAAAACCGACATCGCATGTCGCTGAGAGAGCGATATTGAGAACCTCAATCGAAGGATTCGTCATGGCAGAAGTCACCATTGTTTACTGGCGCGACATCCCGGCCCAGGTCATCGTGGGCAAGGGTCGGCGCGGGGTGAAAAGACCCCTGCCCGAGCGTTTTGAACAGGCGATCGACCGTTGCGCGATGAAGATCGGCGCGGCGGGCACCGATGCCTATCTTGCCGAATGGCGCAAGGCCGAACCCTTCACCGTCGAGGGCGAGGACGAGGCGGTCGCGAGCGCCGAAGCCATCCGCATCGACACTGAATATGACACGGCGCGCATCAAGGCGCTGATCGCGAACAACGGCTGGGCCTGACCGCCCGGCCCAAGCCTCTGGAGGGCGGCATGGCACTACTGAACTTTCTGCGCAAGGACAAGGAACCGGCCGCCCCGCAGGGCGACAGCGCCGCCATCGAGGCCTTCCTGAAGGGCTATTCGATCGAGGTGATGCCGCGCACCGCCGAAAAGGTCGAGGATTTCCGCGCGCTGCTGCCCCGGGGCACGCGCGTCTACATCGCCCATATCGACGGCACGCCGATCGAGGAGATGGTCGCCACGGCCAGGCGCCTGCATGCCGAAGGTTTCCCGGTCATGCCGCACTTCCCGGCGCGCATCATCAAGGACAAGGCCACTCTCGCCGACTGGATTGCCCGCTACAGGGGCGAGGCTGATGTCAGGCAGGCCCTTCTCCTCGGCGGCGGCGTTTCGACCCCGCACGGCGATTTCCATTGCTCGATGCAGTTGATCGAAACCGGCCTGTTCGACGGGTTCGAGCGGCTGCATGTGGCGGGCCATCCGGAAGGCAACAAGGACATCGACCCCGACGGATCCGACAGGAACGTTCTGGAAGCGCTGCGCTGGAAACAGGCGTTCAGCGAACGGTCCGACGCCAAGATGGCGATGGCCACCCAGTTCTGCTTCGAGGCAAAACCGGTGATCGCCTGGGTCAACCGGCTGAACGCCGAAGGCATCAGGCTGCCGGTCCATATCGGCGTTGCCGGCCCCGCCAGACTTCAGACGTTGATCAAGTTCGCCATCGCCTGCGGCGTCGGCCCGTCGCTCAGGGTGCTGCAAAAGCGGGCGATGGACGTGACGAAGCTTCTTCTGCCTTACGAACCGAACGATTTTGTGGCAGAGCTTGCAGCACACAAGGCCGCCAACCCCGATTTCGGGATCGAATCCGTTCACTTCTTCCCGCTCGGCGGGATCAAGACCAACGCAACCTGGGCCATAGAGAATGGCGGCAAGTCCGCTGTTCCGGTCGCGCAGAACTGAGAGACAAGGTGAAGAATGACCCGCACCGTTATTGAATCCAAAACAAAAACCGTCGTCATCGGTTTCGATGAACCCTTCTGCGTGATCGGCGAGCGGATCAACCCGACCGGTCGCAAGAAACTCGCGGCAGAGCTTGAGGCGGGCGATTTCTCAACCGTCGAGAAGGACGCGCTGGAGCAGGTCGCCTGCGGGGCGATGGTTCTCGATGTGAATGCGGGCGTCGTCTACAACTCGAACCCCAACCCGAACGAGACCGAACCGCCGCTGATGACCAAGATGATCAACATCATCCAGGCTCTGGTCGATGTGCCGCTCTGCATCGACAGTTCGGTTCCCGGCGCGCTGGAGGCCGGCCTTGCCGCCGCCCACGGCCGCCCGCTTCTGAACTCGGTCACGGGCGAGGAGGACCGGCTGGAGCTCGTCCTGCCGCTGGTCAAGAAATACAATGTGCCGGTGGTGGCGATCTCGAACGATGACACCGGCATTTCGATGGACCCCGACGTGCGTTTCGCGGTCGCCAAGAAGATCGTGCAGCGCGCCGCCGATTTCGGCATACCCGCCCATGACATCGTGGTCGACCCGCTGGTCATGCCGATCGGGGCGCTGTCGTCGGCTGGCCAGCAGGTGTTCACGCTCGTCCGTCGCCTGCGCGAGGAACTGGGCTGCAACACGACCTGTGGTGCATCGAACATCTCCTTCGGGCTGCCGAACCGCCATGGCATCAACGCCGCCTTCCTGCCGATGGCCATCGGCGCGGGCATGACCAGCGCGATCATGAACCCGGTGCGTCAGGTGGAGATGGAGGCGATCCGCGCGGCCAACATGCTGATGAACCACGATCCGAACGGCGGCGAATGGATCCGCTTCGCCAAGGTTCTGGAAGCGGTCGAAGGCGGCATGAGCTTCGCCGAAGCCTCCGCCTCGCAAAGCCAGGCCGCCTCGGGCCGCCGTGGCGGCCGCCGCGCCCGCGCCTGACCCGGCGCCGTTCCGGAACGCGCAAAAGCCCCGGCCCGCCGGGGCTTTTTCATTGACCCGGCCCCTGAGCGTCAGTCGGCCGCGCCCTCGGCCCTCCGCATCAACCGGATAAGGCTGCGTGCGCGGTGCGCCGGCACCCCGGCCAGGTCGAGCGCGGTGAAGACATGCACCGTATCGAGCGCCGGGTCCGCCACCGGATCCGGGCCGACCCGCGCGCCCATCGCCAGATAACTGCGCAGGAGCGGCGGCACCGCGCGGCCGTCCGGCGAAACGCCGTCCGGGCGCGGCGCGGCCCGACGGGCCGTCACGGCCCGAGGCAGGGCATGATGGGTCTGCAGCCAGGCCAGCGTCGGGGCGTGGCGGACCACGTCCGCGCCGGGCAGCGAACTGCAGCCGAAGATCACCCGGACCTTTTCCGACAGTGCAACCCAGGTCAGCGCCGCCAGCAAAAGCCGCAGAAGGTCGGGATTGCCCCGTCCCGGCGCGATGGCGACCCGCCCCAGATCAGCCATGGGACCGGCATGGCGGGCAAGCGGGGCAAGGTCGTAGAACTGCGCCGTATAGCCCTGCGCCAGATCGCCGGAACGATGGACCCGATAGCGAAAGCAGGCCACCGCAGCGCCATCGCGCCGGTCGGTCAGAAGCACATGCCGCGCCAGGTCGTCGAACCGGTCGCGATCATCCGCCGCGCCCTTGCGAAAGACCGCCCTTCTGAGCGCGAGGCAGGCCTGCAGACCGTCGGAGTCCTCCACCCTGCGGGCAACATAGGGACCGGCCACGAGCGTTGCCCGCCGCGGCACGGTTTTCTGTCCCATAACGGTGAATCCGGTCATGGACACCCCCGGCACAGTCGGTTCGGGCCGCGGCCTGCCCCGATCAGTTATCGGTCACGAAGTCCGCCGCGCTCAGGTTGCCGATATTGCCGAGAAGCTGGCGCAGGAAGCTGACGCCCTTGATGTTGCTGTCGGTCACCCGCCGCGAAATCACGACGACCTGGCCCTTTTCCAGCCCGAAACGTTCGACATTCTCCACCACGCCCGCGTCGTCGAAGGTGATCGCGACGACCTGGCGGTCGATCTCCTTCGGTGCGCGCGGCCCCCGCTGCTGGAAGCGCGAACCGACGTAGTACCAGCCCGACCCGGTCAGCACCCCGATGGAGGAAGGCCGGCCGACATCAAAGGCCACGTCCTCCTGCGTTGATTCGCCGACCACGACCTTGGCCAGATCCTTGTCGGAGGGCACATAGCCATGATTGCGATAGATCGCGGTGCATGCGGTCAGCGCCATGAGCACCAGCCCGGCGGTGCCGATCCGCGCCGCGGACCAAAGCCTGTCCAAACCCACTCTCGCCCCCCGAGCCAAATCTCTCAGGCCTTGCCACTCTGGCCTAAGCCTTTTATCCGGCTTACAACATGGGTGATGGGTCCGACAAGGACCGAAACCGCCACAAGACCGGACAGGGCGCGCTTTCGCGCGTCGTCCAGGGAAAAATGGAATGACCGAAGACGGCCCCTTTTCGCATCCGTTTCGCCGTGCGGCGCTGGCACAGCGCAAGCCCACGCGCTTTGACCTTGCCCCGGACGAGGGCGCACGCGCCGCGATTGCCGCCGATCTTGGCCTGATCGCGCTCCCGCATGTGCGGCTCAGGGGCGAACTGCGTCCGGTCGGCCGACAGGATTTCACGCTGGAGGCGGAGCTTGAGGCCGACGTGGTGCAACCCTGCGTCGTGACCCTGCAACCCGTCGCCGCCCATCTCTCGGATCACATCATCCGCCGCTATCTGGCCGATTGGGTCGAACCGGACGCCGATGAAAGCGAGGTGCCTGAAGATGACACGACGGAGCCCCTGACCGACACGATCGACGCAGGCCAGGTTCTGGTCGAGGCGCTGAGCCTCGCCCTGCCGCTCTATCCTCGTGCCGACGGGGTTGCCTTTGATGGCGCGATTGCCGCTGAAAAGGGCGCAGAACCGCTGACGGACGAGAAACTCAGGCCCTTCGCGGGACTGGCCGACCTTCTGAAAGGCAACAAGGAGTAAGGGCAGGGGCCGCTGCCCGGACTTTCGGTGCCGCGTCGCAGCATGCCGTCGGAAAACCACCAGAAAAGACTTGCGCCGGCCCGGAATCGCAGTATGTTCCCGGCCTCGCTTGTAAGTTGGGTTCGCACCCGGTCGCATTCGGCAACCAGTGACGAAACCCCAGGAAATCCGGGGCAAAAGCCCCCAAAAACCCGAGGTTGAGACATGGCTGTCCCTCAGAACCGCACCACGCGGTCCCGCCGCAACATGCGCCGCGCGCACGACTTTCTGGTCGCGGCGAATCCGAACGAATGCCCGAACTGTGGCGAACTGAAGCGCCCGCACCATGTGTGTGGTGCCTGCGGTCACTATGACGGCAAGGAAATCGTCGCTCAGACGAGCGAAGTCGACCTGGACGACGCCGCGGCCTGAGGCCCGGATCGGTCCTTGACCCATGCCCTCTGACCAGACCCCAAAGGCTGACACAGGGACGCCGGGCCAATCGGGCCGAATCGTCATATCCGTCGATGCGATGGGCGGCGACCGTGGTGCGGTCGCCGTTGTCGCTGGCATGGCCGACAGTCTGGCCCAGTGCCCCGATCTCGAATTCCTTGTCCACGGACCCGAGGCGGAACTGCGCGACCTGATCGCGCGCAAGCCTGGCCTTTCGGGCCGCACCACCATCATCCATGCCGAAGGCGTGGTGACGATGGACGACAAGCCCAGCCATGTCATGCGCCACGGCCAGAACACGTCGATGTGGTCGACGCTCGATGCCGTGCGTGACGGCCGCGCCGTGGCTGCCGTGTCCTGTGGCAACACCGGCGCGCTGATGGCTGTGTCGATGATCCGCCTGAGGAAGCTGCCCGGCGTCAACCGTCCGGCCATCGCCTGCATCTGGCCGACGCGGTCCGCCCATGGTTTTGCCGTGATGCTCGACGTTGGCGCCGATGTGAAGGCCGACGCGCCGGACCTTCTGCAGTTTGCGCTGATGGGCGCGTCCTATGCGCGCAACGGCATGGGGCTGTCCCGCCCGCGCGTGGGCCTGCTGAACGTCGGGACCGAGGACCACAAGGGCCGCGCCGAGATCAGGGAAGCGCAGGAGCTGATCGCCGCCGCGACCGAAACCGGAGCCTTCGACTATGTGGGCTTCGTCGAAGGCAATGACCTGCCGTCGGGCCGGGTCGACGTGATCGTGACCGACGGGTTCACCGGCAACATCGCCCTGAAGACCGGCGAGGGCACGGCGAAACTCGTGGGCGATTTCCTGAAGGAAGCCTTCAACGCCACCTTCCTGTCGAAGATCGCCGCCCTGCTGGCCATGAACTCGCTCAAACGCCTGCAAATGCGCATCGACCCGCGCCGCGGCAACGGCGGGGTGTTTCTTGGCCTCAACGGCACGGTGGTGAAATCGCACGGTTCGGCGGATGCGACCGGCATTTCCGCGGCCATCCAGCTGGCGCGCAGGCTCGCCGCCTCGGGCTTTACCGAAAGACTGAAGGCGCGGGTTGCCTCTGCCGCGCGGGCGGGGCAGGATGCCACGACCGGGGATGGGGAAAAGATCGGAACCGTTGAATGACTATCCGTGCCGTGGTGAAGGGCGTGGGGCACTGTCTGCCCGCCCGCGTGGTTCCGAACAGCGAATTTGAAGGCCAGGTCGAGACGACCGACGAATGGATTCGCGCCCGCACCGGGATCGAGCGTCGCCATTTCGCCGCTGATGGCGAAACCACCTCCGACCTTGGCGCGGCGGCGGCGAAAGCCGCGCTGGACGATGCGGGCCTCGTGGCGGGCGACATTGACGCGATCATCGTCGCGACCTCCACCCCCGATCTGACCTTCCCTTCCGTCGCGACCATGGTGCAGGCCAGGCTTGGCCTCACCAAAGGTTTTGCCTTCGATGTGCAGGCGGTCTGCGCGGGATTCGTCTTTGCGCTCGCGAACGCCAACGCACTGATCCTGTCCGGGCAGGCCCGGCGCGTCATGGTGATCGGCTCCGAGACCTTCAGCCGAATCCTCGATTTCCAGGACCGCTCGACCTGCGTTCTGTTCGGCGACGGGGCCGGCGCGCTCATCTTGCAGGCGGAAGAAGGAACCGGCGCGACCAGCGACCGTGGCATCCTGTCGACCGACCTGAATTCGGACGGCAGCTACCGCGACCTGCTCTATGTCGACGGCGGCGTCTCCACCAGCGGCACGGCGGGCCATCTCAGGATGCAGGGCAATCAGGTCTTCCGTCATGCCGTTGAAAAGCTTGCAGAAACCGCGCATACCGCGCTTTCCAAGGCCGGCCTGAGCAGCGGGGACGTGGATTGGATCGTGCCGCACCAGGCCAACATCCGCATCATCGAAGGCACCGCCAAACGCATGCAGGTGCCGATGGAACGCGTGGTGGTGACCGTGCAGGACCATGGCAACACCTCCGCCGCCTCGATCCCGCTCGCCCTGTCGGTGGGCAAGGCACGCGGCCAGATCAAGACCGGGGACCTGCTGGTGACCGAGGCCATCGGCGGCGGCCTTGCCTGGGGCTCGGTCGTTCTGCGCTGGTGATTTGTCGCCTGAATAGCCCTCCCCAAGTCATTGATATTGACTCGGAAAATCAAAGCCCCCATCCTGCCCGCCGACAGGCCCTGACATTTGGGCCCAAGGGGGGACGGAATGAGCGAAAAGACCTTGACGCGTATGGACCTGAGCGAGGCCGTCTACAACGCCGTGGGCCTGTCGCGCAACGAATCCGCCCAGCTTGTCGAAAGCGTGCTGCAATATATGTCGGACGCGCTCGTGTCGGGTGAAACCGTCAAGATTTCCTCCTTCGGCACCTTCTCGGTCCGCGCCAAGTCGGCCCGCATGGGGCGCAATCCCAAGACCGGCGACGAAGTGCCGATCCATCCGCGCCGGGTTCTCACCTTCCGCCCCTCGCATCTGATGAAAGATCGCGTCGCCGCCGGCAACAAGCGCTGAGGCCAACCCATGTCGAAGTCGGCCGAGGCGTTCCGCACCATCAGCGAGGTGGCCGACGTTCTGGACACGCCGACGCATGTGCTGCGGTTCTGGGAAAGCCGGTTCACCCAGGTCAAGCCGGTCAAGCGCGCCGGTGGCCGCCGCTATTACCGGCCCGCCGATGTGGCGCTCCTGGCCGGTATCCGCAAGCTTCTCCATGACGACGGGCTGACCATTCGCGGGGTGCAGAAGCTTTTGCGCGAACTGGGCGTGCGCCATGTGGCGGCGGTCGGTGGTTACTCCGCCGAGGACGACCACCCGGCGCCGATGGCCCCAGCCCGTCGCGCCGCCGCGATGCCGGAACCCGAGGACATGCTGCCCGAAGAGCCGGGCCATGGTCTGGCCGAGGCCGAGCTCTTTGCCCCCGCCCCCGGCCCGACCGCCCGGCCGGCCCAGACCGCCGCCGCGGAGGCCCGCGAGGAGTTCCAGCGCGACCGCGATGCGGCGCGCGACGCCGTTCGCCCGCTGGCCGCCGACACCCATTTCGACACGCCGCTGGCGGATGGGGCCTGGATCCCCGCGGCAGCACTTCTCAGGGCGATGACTGCCGCCCGCGCGGGTCAACGCCGCGCGGAGCTGACCGCGATCTACCGCCGTCTGAGCGCGCTTTACGACCGCCGCAGCGCCGCCGCCGATCAGAGCGGACATTGACCGCAGCCGATGCGTTTTGACGCTTGCCCCCGCCCGGCGAACCGGCTTATAGAGCGCCCTGTCGGGCCGTGGCGCAGCCTGGTTAGCGCGTCCGTCTGGGGGGCGGAAGGTCGTGAGTTCGAATCTCACCGGCCCGACCAATTCGACAAAGGCCCACCCCGTCACCGGGGTGGGCCTTGGCCTATCCGGGGGACGGCATGACAAGGATCGGAGTTCGTGCCGACAAGGGCATAAGGGGAATGATCGCCGCTGGCGAAATCGCGGCCGACGCCCAGATCACCGACGCCCAGATCCAGCCCGCGAGCCTCGACCTGCGCCTTGGCCGCATCGCCTATCGCGTGCGCGCCTCCTTCCTCGCCGGTCATGGCCGCACGGTCACCGAACGGCTTGCGGAATTCGAGATGCACCATGTCGATCTGACCGATGGCGCGGTCCTCGAAAAAGGCTGCGTCTATGTCGTGCCGCTGATGGAGCGGCTGGATCTGCCTGCAGGCACAACGGCCGTCGCCAATGCCAAGAGTTCGACCGGGCGGCTGGACCTGCTGACGCGCACGATCATCGACGGCGGTGTTGAGTTCGACCGCATCCCGGAGGGTTACGCCGGTCCGCTCTATGCAGAAATCTGCCCCCGCTCCTTCTCGGTTCTCGCCCGCACCGGCATGCGTCTGAACCAGATCCGTTTCCGCCGCGGGCAGGCGGTGCTGAGCGATGCGGAACTGGCGGCGCTCCACGCAGCCGAACCTCTCGTGACCGGCGACGCGGTCATTTCCGAAGGCCTCGGGTTTTCGGTCGACCTTCGCCCCGGCACGGACGGTCTGGTCGGCTATCGCGCCAAGCCCCATACCGGGGTCATCGACCTCGACCGGATCGGCCAATACGACCCACGCGAGTTCTGGGAGGAGATCCGCACGACGGACCGCCGGATCATCCTCGATCCCGGCGCCTTCTACATTCTCGTCAGCCGCGAGGCGGTGACGATCCCCCCCGACTACGCCGCCGAGATGGCCCCCTATCTCGCCATGGTCGGTGAATTCCGTGTTCACTATGCCGGCTTCTTCGATCCGGGCTTCGGCCACGATGCGGCAGGGGGTCATGGCTCGCGCGGCGTGCTTGAAGTCCGCTGCCATGAAGCCCCCTTCGTTCTGGAAGACGGCCAGGTTGTCGGGCGACTGGTCTATGAGCATATGGCGGAACGGCCCGCGCGCCTTTACGGCGCCGGACTCGCGTCCAACTATCAGGGTCAGGGCCTGAAGCTGTCGAAACATTTCAAAGCCTAGGCCCGCCAGCAGCCGCGCTTTCGAGTATTTCGGCAAAGAAGAAGCGACGGGGCTTCTTCTTTGCCGAAATGCTCCCGCCGGAGGCTTCCGCGCCAAACAGCAGCGCCCGGCTCGATGAACCGGGCGCGCGAATGAGAAATCGCAGTCGGCTTAACGAGCGGAAGCCACTTCCTTCTTGTCGGCATGGATCAGAAGCGGTGTTGCGCCCTCCGTGTCCACGGCCTCCTGGTTGACCACCACTTCCTGCACCGAGGTCATGCCCGGCAGTTCGAACATCGTGTCGAGCAGGATGTCCTCCATGATCGAGCGCAAGCCCCGCGCGCCGGTCTTGCGCTTGACCGCCCGTTTGGCGATGGCCGTCAGCGCGTCCGGGGTGAAGGTCAGTTTCACGCCTTCGATATCGAACAGTCGCTGATACTGCTTGACCAGCGCATTCTTCGGCTCGGTCAGGATCGTGACCAGCGCGGCCTCGTCCAGGTCGGTCAGGGTGGCGAGGACCGGCAGGCGACCGACAAACTCCGGGATCAGGCCGAATTTCAGCAGATCCTCGGGCTCCAGCTCCTTGAACAGTTCGCCCACGCCCCGCGCGTCGGGATCCTTCACCTCGGCGCCGAAGCC
>CAZRKU010000056.1:0-18686 GCA_964600685.1 uncultured Frigidibacter sp.
GCAGCAGCTTCAGGATGATGTTCTCGACATCCTCGCCGACGTAACCGGCTTCGGTCAGCGTGGTCGCATCAGCCATGGTGAACGGCACATCGAGGATACGAGCCAGCGTCTGGGCCAACAGGGTCTTGCCGCAGCCGGTGGGGCCGATCAGCAGGATGTTCGACTTCGACAGTTCGATATCGTTCGACTTCGACGCATGGTTCAGGCGTTTGTAGTGGTTGTGGACCGCGACCGACAGCACCCGCTTGGCATGGATCTGGCCGATGACATAATCGTCCAGAACCTTGCAGATGTCGCGCGGCGTCGGCACGCCGTCCGTCGCCTTCAGCCCGGAGGATTTCGTCTCCTCCCGGATGATGTCCATGCACAGTTCGACGCATTCGTCGCAGATGAAGACCGTGGGGCCGGCGATCAGTTTCTTGACCTCATGCTGGCTCTTGCCGCAGAACGAACAGTAAAGCGTGTTCTTGCTGTCGCTGCCGGTAGTGTTCGCCATCGTCTTCCTCTGCGGCCTTGCCCGAAGGCCCGTCGGGCCCATTAAGAGCCGCCCTTTTCGTCAAGATTAGGGCAGCATCCGGGTCATCACAATGTTAAAATTCCCGCCGCAAACCAGCGCGGCCCACCGTTACTTTCCGTCCGCCTCGCCCTTGGGGCGGTTTTCCAGGATCTCGTCGATGAGGCCCCAGTCCTTGGCATCCTCGGGCGACATGAAATTGTCGCGCTCCAGTGCTGCCTCGACCTTCTTCAGGGACTGGCCGGTATGTTTCACATAGATCTGGTTCAGCCGGTCTTTCAGCTTCTGGGTTTCCTGGGCATGGATCATGATGTCCGTCGCCTGGCCCTGATAGCCGCCCGACGGCTGGTGGACCATGATCCGGCTGTTCGGCAGCGAGAAGCGCATGCCCTTTTCGCCCGCCGTGAGCAGGAGCGACCCCATCGAGGCCGCCTGCCCGATCACCAGCGTCGAGACCTTGGGCTTGATATATTGCATCGTGTCGTAGACCGACAGGCCGGAGGTCACGACCCCCCCCGGCGAATTGATATACATGGCGATTTCCTTGGACGGATTTTCCGCCTCAAGAAACAGAAGCTGGGCACAGATCAGCGTCGACATGCCGTCATGGACGGGACCGGACATGAAAATGATCCGCTCCTTCAACAGGCGCGAATAGATGTCATAGGCCCGTTCGCCGCGCGAAGTCTGTTCCACGACCATCGGAACGAGGGTGTTCATGTAAAGATCATAGGGGTCTTTCATCGTCGCCTGCCTGCTCATCTTCCCAAGGCCCAGTCATATGCACCTTTGCTTACGCAAGTCTTAGTGGTGCGGGACGGGGGCTGCAAGGGCCGGGGGCGCATTTGCCGGACGGGGGCCCGTCCGGTTCCCCGCCGAAGCAGGACCGACGGCGCCAGCGACCACGCCGGCAGGCCGGATTGCCGCATCGGCCGCATCTGCCCGGACCGGAATTTGATCCGGCCCAGATCGTCCCGGCCTCACTTCCCCATTGCGCCGAATCGGAAATGCCTAAAATATGATCAAAATCACTGTAGTCTGGGGAGCCGATGATTGACCAGAATTGCCGTTGAAGCGCGCAACGTCTCCAAGCAGTTCGGACAGGGAGACAGCGCCTTCAAGGCGCTCGACAATGTGTCGGTCAGCATCGGCCAGGGCGAGTTCTTCACCCTGCTTGGCCCGTCGGGCTGCGGCAAGACCACGCTTTTGCGCATGATCGCCGGGTTCGAAAGCCCGACCTCGGGCCAGATCCTGCTCGACGGCCAGGACATCACCGAGCTTCCGCCGAACAGGCGCCCGGTGAACACGGTCTTTCAAAGTTACGCATTGTTCCCGCACCTGACGGTCGCGCAGAACATCGCCTTCGGGCTCGAGATGCTGGGCAGGCCCCGCGCGGAAGTATCCGCCACCACCGACCGGATGCTCGCGCTCGTGAAGCTGGAAAAGCTGGCGGGCCGCAAGATCAGCCAGTTGTCGGGCGGCCAGCAGCAGCGGATCGCGCTCGCCCGGGCGCTTGCCCCGCAGCCCAAGGTCTTGCTTCTGGACGAGCCCCTGTCCGCGCTCGATCTGAAGCTGCGCAAGGAAATGCAGATCGAACTCAAGCGGTTGCAGCATGAAACCGGCATCACCTTCATCTTCGTCACCCATGATCAGGAAGAAGCGCTGACCATGTCCGACCGGATCGCGGTCATGTCGGCGGGCCATGTCCAGCAGATCGGCGGGGCGCGTGAAATCTACACCCGTCCGGTCAACCGGTTCGTCGCCTCCTTCATCGGCGAGACCAACTTCCTGCCCGCCACCGCCGACAGGGGTCGCATCACTTTGAGCGTCGGCCCGGCGGTCGAAGCATCCGGGGCGGAGGGCCACAACGGCGCGGTGACTGTCGCCGTGCGCCCGGAACAGGTGCGCATCGTCGGCGCGGACGAAAAAGGCGCCCTGCCTGCCGCGATCCGCAATCTCGTCTATTTCGGCACCGACACCCACTGCCATCTGGAGCTCGCCGACGGATCCGAAGTCATCGCCCGCCTGCAAAGTCCTGCCTCGGGTGATGCGGGGCTTGAAACCGGCGCGAGGGTCGGCCTGCGCTTCGCGCCCGGCGCGGCGCAGGTTCTGGGGGACTGACCCATGGCCCAGACGCTGGAACAGCGCCGCGACGCCGAGGATGTCCGCCGCAACTGGCTTCTCGCCTCGCCGGCGCTGATCGTCCTGATGCTGGCGGCCATCGGCCCGCTGGGGATCATGCTGGTCTATTCGTTTCTCACGCCGGGGGACTATGGCAATGTCGTGTGGAAATTCTCCACCGGGGGCTGGACCGGGATCCTGGTGGAACGGGACATTTTCGACGACACGCTGAAATTCGTCGACGCGCATCTGGTGATCCTCTGGCGGTCGGTCAAACTGTCGGTCATCACCACGGTCCTGACGCTGATCGTGGGCTTCCCGACCGCCTGGTTCATCGCCACGCGCGACCCGCGCGCCCGTGCCTTCTGGCTCTTTCTGATCACCATTCCCTTCTGGACCAACCTTCTGATCCGCACTTTCGCGATCAATCAGGTGATCCGCAACGAAGGGCTTCTGAACACGCTCCTGCTGAAACTCGGGATCATCTCGGCGCCGTTGCAGATCACCTATACCGACACCGCGCTTCTCGTCGGGATGGTCTATGTCTATCTGCCGCTGATGGTGCTGCCGCTTTTCGGCGCGCTCGACCGTTTCGACATGCGGCTGCTGGAAGCCTCCTACGACCTCTACGCCAGCCGCTGGGCAACGCTTCGCCGCGTCATCGTGCCGATCGTGAAGCCGGGCCTCGTCGCAGGATCCATCCTCGTCTTCATTCCCTGCCTTGGCGCCTATGTCACGCCGCGCATTCTGGGCGGGGGCAAGAACATGATGATCGGCAACTTCATCGACCTGCAGTTCGGTCAGGGCCGCAACTGGCCCTTGGGCGCGGCCCTGTCGATCACCCTCCTGATCATCGTGACCATCGCGCTGGTCTACTATGTCCGCGCGATCAACGGGGAAAAGAAACATGGCTGACACCGCCGCCCCCGGACCGCGCAGGCCCTTCTCGATCCGCCGCCTGCCCGGCTTCACGACCATCGCCATCGTGGTCTTCGTCCTGCTTTACCTGCCGATCCTGACGCTGGCGGTCTATTCGTTCAACTCCGGCACCAGCCCCTCGCAATGGGAAGGCTTCTCGCTGCAATGGTATGCGCTCGCCTGGCAGAACCAGCAGGTCAAGGACGCGACGCTGATTTCGCTGATCGTGGCGAGTTTTGCCGCGGTCATCTCGACCGCCGTGGCGACCATGGCGGCACTCGGCACCACCCGGCAGAAGGCCTTCAAGGGACAGACCCTCATTTATGTGCTGATCAACCAGCCGCTGATGGTGCCGGAGATCGTCACCGCCGTCGCCCTTCTGATCGTGTTCGCCGCGATCAAGCAGGCGACGGGCTACACCGGGCTCGGCTATCTGATCCTGTCCCATTCCGCCTTCTGCATCCCTTTCGCCTACCTGCCGATCCGCGCGCGGCTTGAGGGGATGGACCTCACGCTCGAAACCGCGGCCTCCGACCTTTACGCGGACCGCTGGCAGACCTTCCGCCGGGTGACCCTGCCGCTGCTGATGCCGGCGATCCTTGCCGGCGCGATGCTGGCCTTTGTCACCTCGCTTGACGATGTGGTCATCACCGAATTCGTGAAGTCACCGGGGCAGGACACATTGCCCACCTATATGCTTGGCCAGCTGCGTCGGGCGATGAAGCCCGATGTGAATGCGATATCGACGATCCTGATGGGCGTCACGTTCCTGATGCTCTGCGCCTTTTTTCTGCTGAACCGAAAGAAAGACTGAAACCAAACGGGCGCCCCAGGCGCCTTACTCAGGGAGACCGGAATGAAGAAGCTGATGATTGCAACCGCGGCCCTTCTGGCAAGCACGACACTTGCCAGCGCGGCGGGCGAACTTTTCCTCTACAACTGGGGCAACTACACCAGCCCCGAAATGATCAAGAAGTTCGAGGACGCCTATGACGTCAAGGTCACGATCACCGATTTTGACAGCAACGACACGGCGCTGGCCAAGGTCGAGGCGGGCGGATCGGGCTTCGACCTCGTCGTGCCGTCGGCGGGCTTCGTCGGCATCTATGCCGAGAAGGGCCTGATCCAGGAACTCGACCTCGCCCGCCTGCCCAACCACAAGAACATCGCGCCCGAGTGGATGGACGTGACCTGGGATCCGGGCCGCAAATGGTCGGTGCCGTGGCAATGGGGTTCGACCGGCGTGACGGTGAACACCAAGGTCTATGGCGGCGACATCAACACCTCGTCGATCTTCATGGACCCGCCGGCAGAGATGGCGGGCAAGATCAACGTCATCCCCGAAATGGGCGACGTGCTGGCGCTGGCCACCATGTGGGCCGGCGGCGAGGTCTGTTCCGAAGATCCGCAGGTGATGAAGAAGGTGCGCGACGCGCTGCTGGCGGCCAAGCCGAAGTGGATGTCGATGGACTATTCCACCATCGAGAAGATGTCCAACAACGACTATGGCGCGACGGTGGACTGGAACGGCTCGGCCATGCGCGCCCGCCTTGCCAACCCCGACGTGGCCTATGGCTACCCGAAGGAGGGTTACGGCCTGTGGATGGACAATGTCGTCCTCCTTGCCGACGCGCCGAACACTGACAACGCCTATCTCTTCCTCGACTTCATCATGGACCCGGAAAACGCCGCGATGCTGTCCGACTTCGCCCGCTACGCCAACGGGATCAGCGGATCGGAGGCCTTCATGCCCGAGGACATGAAGACCGCGCCGGAAATCGTCCCGTCGGCGGAGGACGCGAGCAATGGGCAATTCGTGACCGTCTGCTCCGGCAAGGCGCTGGAATATCAGACCGCGATCTGGACCGAATTGCAGAAATAATCCATCTGCGTCAGGATAGGCCCGCCAGCCGCCGGACCCGGTCCGGCGGCTGGTCCAGTTCTGCGGACCCCGGACATGCCTCCCTCTGCCCTGATCGTTGCCCACGGACAGCCCTCCGATCCGCTCCCGGCGGAGGCTGACCTCGCGCGGCTCGGGCAGGCGGTGCAGGCCCTGCTGCCCGGCTGGCAGGTAGCGACGGCGACGCTGGCCGCGCCCGGGGCACTGCAGCGGGCGCTGGCGGAAGCCGGCGCGCCGCTGGTCTTTCCCTTCTTCATGGCGGAGGGCTGGTTCACCCGGACCGAATTGCCGCGCCGGCTGGCGGCGGCGGGGCATGGCGGGCTGTCGCTTTTGCCCGCTTTCGGCACGCTGGCCGCAGTGTCGGACCTGGCCGCCACCGCCGCCCGGATCGCCACGCTTGGCCGGGGCTGGCGGATCGAGGAGACCGTGCTGATCCTTGCCGCCCACGGGTCTGGCCAGAGCCGCGCGCCGGCGAAAACCGCCGGGGCCATCCAGACCGCCCTCGCAACGGCCCTGCCTTTCCGCGCGGTCCGACTGGGCTTCATCGAGGAAGAACCCGCCCTTCAGGTCGCAGCCACCGGGGCTGGCCCAAAGGCCCTGTGCCTGCCGCTTTTTGTGGCGCGCTGGGGCCATGTGATCGCCGACATCCCCGCGGCGCTGGCGGCGGCGGGCTTTCGCGGGCCATGTCTCGCCCCCCTCGGCATGCGGCCCGAGGTTCCGGCGATCATCGCGGCCGCTTTCCGCTCGGGCCAATCCGCTTCCTGATCCGATCACAGGGGCAGGCGCCCGCCCCTTGTTCTTTGCCCCAATACTCCGGGAGCGCGAGGGCCGCGCCCGCGCTAGCCGTGCTTCACCATCACATGCCGCACCACCGAATAATCCTCCAGCGCGTAGGCCGACATGTCCTTGCCGTAGCCCGACTGTTTCAGCCCGCCATGCGGCATCTCGTTCACCAGCATGAAATGGGTGTTGATCCAGGTGCAGCCATAGCGCAGCCGCGCCGCCGTCGCCATCGCCCGGCCCACATCCCTGGTCCAGACCGAGGAGGCAAGCCCGTAGTCGCTGTCATTGGCCCAGGCCACGGCCTCGTCCACCTCCGTGAAGGGCGTGATCGACACCACCGGGCCGAAGACCTCGCGCCGGACGATCTCGTCCTCCTGCCGGGCCCCGGCGATGACGGTGGGTCTGTAGTAGAACCCGCCCTCGCCCATCACCGCACCGCCGGTCGTGACCTGCACATGGTTCAGTTCGCGCGCCCGTTCGACAAAGCTTGCCACCCGGTCGCGCTGGCGCAGGGAAATCAGCGGGCCGATCTCGTTGGTCGTATCATCCTCGTTGCCAAGCTGGATGGTGGCGACCGCGGCCGAAAGGTCGGCCACCAGATTGTCATAGACCTTGCGGCCCGCGTAGACGCGGCAGGCCGCCGTGCAGTCCTGGCCGGCGTTGTAGTAGCCAAAGGCCCTGAGCCCTTCGACAACCGACGCCACATCCGCGTCATCAAACACCACGACCGGGGCCTTGCCGCCCAGTTCCAGATGCGTGCGCTTGACCGATTTCGACGCGGCCTGCAGCATCTTCTTGCCGGTGGCCACGTCGCCCGTCAGGCTGATCATGTCGACGCCCGGATGGTTGATCAGGTAGTTGCCGACCGTCTCGCCCCGCCCCGGCAGGATGCTGACGACACCGGGCGGCAGGATTTCGACAAGCAACCGCCCGAGCTTCAGCGCCGAGAGCGGGGTTTGTTCGGAGGGTTTGAAGATGATCGTATTGCCCGCGCCGATGGCGGGGGCGAGTTTCCAGGCCATCATCATCAGAGGATAGTTCCAGGGCGCGATGGAGGCGACGACACCCACCGCATCACGGCGGATCATCGAGGTGTGGCCCGCCAGGTACTCCCCGGCAATCGCGCCATGCTGGCAGCGCACCGCGCCCGCGAAGAAGCGGAAGCAATCGACGATCGCCGGAATTTCGTCATTGCGCGCGGCGTTGATCGGCTTGCCGCAGTTGAGCGCCTCGAGCGCGGCGAAGGCATCCGCATCCGCCTCGATCGCATCGGCGATCCGGTGCAGGGCTGCCGACCGTTCGGACGGCGTGGTCATCGACCAACCTGCGAAGGCCCGGCGGGCGGCCGCCACGGCCCGGTCCACCTGATCGGTCGAAGCTTCCGCCACCTCCAGGATCAGGGCGCCCGTGCGCGGGTTCAGCACCTTTTCCCGTGCTTCCTGCCCCTTTTCCAGCTTGTCGCCGATCAGGAGGTCGGTGTCGATGTGCGGGCTCATGATGTCAGTCCTTTCATTTGCCACCGCCGGCGGTCTCTTCGCCGCCACGCGTCAGGTAATAGGCCGCAAGGATAGGCAGGAAGGTGGCCGCAAAGACGATCATCGCCACCACGTTGGTCACGGGCCGCTGGCGGGGACGCACAAGTTCGTCCAGCATCCAGATCGGCAGGGTCTTCTGCTGACCGGCCGTGAAGGTTGTCACGATCACCTCGTCGAACGACAGGGCAAAGGCCAGCATCGCGCCGGCCAGAAGCGCGGTGCCGAGGTTCGGCAGGATCACGTGGCGGAAGGTCTGGAAGGCGGTCGCGCCAAGATCGGCGGAAGCCTCCGCCATGCTGGTGCCAAGGCGGCGGAAGCGCGCCACCGCATTGTTGTAGACGATCACGATGCAGAAGGTCGCATGACCGAGGATGATCGTCAGCGTCGAGAAGGGAATGTCGGCGATGGCGAAGGCGGACCGGAGGCTCATGCCGGTGATGATGCCGGGGAGCGCGATGGGCAGGATCACCAGAAGCGAGATCGTGTCGCGCCCGAAGAACCGCGCCCGCGCCATGGCGGCCGCGCAGAGCGTGCCAAGGAAGATCGCCAGCCCGGTCGCGATCGCCGCGACCCTCAACGACAGCCAGAGGGGCGGCCAGATGTCCTCCCGCGCCCAGGCGACGGCGAACCATTTGGTCGTCAGGCCCGGCGGCGGGAACTGGAAGCTCTTTTCCTCGGTCGTGAAGGCATAGAGGAAGATCAGAAGGATCGGCAGGTGCAGGAACAAGAGCCCGCCCACCGCGCCGAGGGTCAGCAGAACGGGGGGACGGTCAGAGCGCATCGAAGGCCCCCAGACGGCGCGCAACGGCCAGATAGATCAGCATGATGAGGATCGGGATGACGGCGAAGGCGGCAGCAAGCGGGATGTTCCCGGCGGTGCCCTGCAGCTGATAGACCGCCATGCCGATGAAGCTTGCGGAAGTCCCGATGATCTGCGGGATGATATAGTCCCCGAGCGTGAGCGAGAAGGTGAAGATCGACCCGGCGATCACCCCCGGCAGCGCGAGCGGCAGCGTCACGCTCCACAACGTGCGCAGGCCGGAAGCGCCAAGGTCGGCGGAGGCTTCCAGCATCGACTCCGGCACCCGTTCGAGCGCGGCCTGCATCGGCAGGATCATGTAGGGCAGCCAGACATAGACGAAGACGATGAAGGTGCCGATGAAGGAGGTGGAGAGCGAATTTCCCCCGATCACCGGCGTTGCCAGCACCGCGTCGAGCACGCTCCCGGCCCCGATCCCGGTCGCGGCCCAGGTGACGATGCCTTCCTTGGCGAGGATCAGCTTCCAGGCATAGACCTTGACCAGATAGGAGGACCAGAGCGGCAGCATGATGCCGAGGTAAAAGACCGCCTTCCAGCGCCCCCTGGCAAAACGCGCGGCATAGAAGGCGACGGGAAAGGCCAGGACCACCGAAGCGATGGTCACCGCCGCCGCCATGCTGACCGTGCGCAGGATCACGTCGTAGTTCTGCGGCAACAGCAGTTCGCCATAAGTCTTGAGGGTGAATTCTTCCTTCACCACGCCGGAGAACTCATCGATCGAGTAGAAGCTCTGCCACAGAAGGGCGGCCAGCGACCCCACATAGACAATCCCGAGCCAGATCAGCGGCGGCGCGAGAAGCAGTCCGAGCAGGACGGCGGGCCGCCGCCAGAACAGCGCGGTCAGCCGGTCGGCAACGGTGACTGCGGAAGGGTTGGACAGGTCTGCCATCAGTCCCCCGCCATCACATGCAGGGAGTTGGGATCCCAGTTCAGGCCCACCATTTCACCCGGTTGCGGCAGCGCCATGCCCGCAGGCGCAAGCACCGCCAGTTCCTGCCCGTGACTTTCGAGCGCGACGCGGGTTCCCGCGCCAAGGTAGCGCAGTGCGGTGACCTGGCCGGTGACACGAGCCTCCCCGGCCGCGATCAGCGACAGGGACTCGGGCCTGAGGCTCGACCACTTGTCCGGCCCGCCGAACGCTTTCGTCAGGTCGGGCGGAAGCACATTCGACGACCCGACAAAATCCGCGACGAACCGGGTGGCGGGCCGCTCGTAGATGTCGGAAGGCGTGCCGACCTGTGCCACGCGCCCCTCGTTGAAGACCGCGACCTGATCGGCCATGCTGAGCGCCTCGCCCTGATCGTGGGTCACGAAGACGAAGGTGATGCCAAGGCGCCTCTGCAGGCTTTTCAGTTCGTCCTGCATCGCCTCGCGCAGTTTCAGGTCGAGCGCGCCCAGGGGTTCGTCCAGCAACAGGACGCGCGGTTCGTTCACCAGCGCCCGCGCCAGCGCCACACGCTGCCGCTGGCCGCCGGAAAGTTGTGCGGGCTTGCGGTCGCCGAAATTGTCGAGCTTCACCAGTGCCAGCATCTCTTCGGCGCGGGCATGGCGGGTGCGCCTGTCGATCCCCCTGACCATCAGCCCGTAAGCCACGTTGTCGCGCACCGACATGTGCGGGAACAGGGCATAATCCTGAAAGACCGTGTTCACGTTGCGCCGGTTCGGCGGCACCGTGCCGGACTCCTCGCCGAAAATCCTGATCTCGCCCGCCGTCGGGCTTTCAAACCCCGAGATGAGCCGGAGGCAGGTGGTCTTGCCCGATCCTGACGGGCCGAGCATGGCGAAGAACGCGCCTTCGGTGATGTCGAGATCGACCCGGTCCACCGCCTTGACGGGATTGGACGGCGATCCGAAATGGCGCGATACAGTGCGGAATTCGACGGCTGAAGTCATGGCAAAACCTGTTGGTGCCCCCCCGGAGTGCTGCGCTCCGGGGGAAGTTCATGGAGTGGTCCCGGCTGATCCGGGCAGGGTCTGGTTGCCTCAGCGGCCGCCGATCACGCCGATATAGTCGCTGACCCAGCGGTAGTAGGGCACGCAGGCGCCTTCGCCCTGCGAGCAGTTGGCGGTGGGCGTGGTCCAGAAGCGGATCTTGTCGAAGTCGTCCAGACCGTTGGCGGTGCAGCCTTCGGCCGTCTGCATGCCGGACCCATCGGTGCAGGCGGCCGGCACGACCGGGTTGGAACCGAACCAGACCGACAGGTCGGACTGAAGGTTCGACGAAAGCGTATGCTCCATCCATTTATAGGCGCAGTTGGGGTTTTTGGCGTCGGTCGCGAGCATGGTCGTGTCCGCCCAGCCCGTCGCCCCCTCTTCCGGGATCGTCGAAGCGACCGGCTGCCCGTCGGCCTTCAGCAGACCGACCTGGAACGGCCAGGAGCCGGACGCCACGACACCCTCGTTCTTGAAGTCGTCGATCTGGATGAACGCATCATGCCAGTAGCGGGCCACAAGGTCGCGCTGCTGGCGCAGAAGGTCAAGCGCGGCCTTGTATTGATCCTCGTTCAGCTCGTAAGGCGAGGTGATCTTCAATTCCGGCTTGCGCGCCATCAGATACTGGGCCGCGTCGGCAATGTGGATCGGCCCGTCATAGGCCTGCACCCGGCCCTTGTTGGTCTGGCCATCGGGCAGGTTCTGCTCCTCGAACACCACCGACCAGGAGGTCGGCGGCTCCTTGAAGACATTGGTATTATACATCAGGACGTTCGGACCCCACTGATAGGGCACGCCGTAACGCACGCCATCGACCGTGAACCAGGGCGCGTTCTGAAGGCGCTCGTCGATCTTCGACCAGGACGGAACAAGGTCGGTATTCACCGCCTGTACCCGCCCGCCCGCGACCAGTCGCAGCGAGGCATCGCCGGAAGCCGTGACCAGATCAAAGCCGCCTTCGTTCATCAGCGCCACCATTTCGTCCGAAGTGTTGGCGGTCTTGACCGACACCTTGCAGCCGGTCGCTTCCTCGAACTTGGTCACCCAGTCGAAAGCCTTGTCGGTTTCGCCCCGCTCGATATAGCCGGGCCAGGCGACGATCGACAGTGCACCCTCGCCCGCGCCCACCTCGGTCATCTGGGCAGAGGCCACGTTCGAGGCGGCAAAGGCGAGGATCGTCGCAGACATCAGGAATTTCTTCATCTTTTTGCTCCCTGTTTTTCCGGCCTCACATGAGGCCGGGCTGATTGTAGAAGCCGAGCGCATCGTAATAGTCGGCCTGATGCACGATCTTGTCGCCCTCGACCCGGAAGACCGAGGCCCCCTTGAAGCTGAACGCCTTGCCGGTCGCGGCCGTGCCGTCCGCCCAGGTGCCGGTATTGGGTCCGGCGAAGGTCGATTCGAAGGCGACCGAATTGCCCGCGACGATCGGATCGCCCTCCATCGTCCAGACGGCATCGGGCGCGGCGGTCATGAATGCGTCGATGGCCCGGGTCTTCGCCGCGTTGCCCCCTTCGACGGGCGTGCCGACCGAGGCATCGTAATAGGTGACATTGTCGGCAAAGAAGGTGGCGGCGGCGCTGTCTTGGGCACTCCAGGCGGCGACGTAGCCCGTGACGGTGGCGGTTGTGTCCTGCGCCCAGGCGAGGCCGGCGGACAGGACCAGCACGGCGGGCAGGGCCGGCGCCTTGAACGAAGTTTTCGCAAGACTCCACATGATTTCCCCCGGATGTGCGACTGAGAACTCAGCCTCTCACGCCCGACAGTCTGCGGCCTGCCCCAAGCAATCGCAATATCAAAAGGAAGAAACGTCCGTTCGGAATTTCCGATGGACAGGAGCCCCGCCCGCTGCCGCGGTGGCCTATTTCTCGATCAGCGCGTAGCCTGCGGCCTTCCAGGCGATCATGCCACCCTCGAGATCGCTGATGCGCGTGTAACCCAGTTCGGCGAGGCGCTGCGCGGCGATGGCGCTCATCCGGCCCGACCGGCAGTAGACCACGACGGGGGCGCCCTTGTCGGCCGGCAGCCGGTCGCGATTGGCGTCGATCATGTCGAACGGCACGAAGGCATCGGTCCCGGCGATTTCGCCCTCATAGGGCACATGGACATTCACCAGCATGAAATCCTTTGCCTTCAGACGCTCGGCCAGTTGCGCGGGCGCCAGCATGGCGACCGCCGCGCCGGCATCGGTGGCCGCGGCCGCCGGGCCGGGCCGGGCGAGGGCCAATGGCGCAAGCGCCAGGCCCGCCAATGCCGTGACGGCCGCGCGCCGCGTCCAGGCGGATTTTCCGACTCGCACCTCGATCTCCTCCTTCGGGACGTTCCGGCAAGCTGCATAGCGGAAGGATCGGGCCGCGTCCGCTGAATTTCCCGTGAAGACCGATCGCGGCGGCCGGCGCCGCGGTCTCAGCGGTCCGGCACCGCCCCCTGCGCCGCACGGATGAAATTGCGCGCCACCGGACTGAGCGGCGCACCCTTGCGCCAGACCAGCCCGACCTGAACCGAGGGCAGATCTCCGGAAACGTCCCTGATTTCAATACGATCGCCCTCAAGCGACCAGGGCCGGTAAACGAGCGAGGGCAAGAGCGCCACCCCTGCCCCGGTCGCCACCAGCGAGCGCACCGCTTCGACGGAGCGGGTGCGGAAGGCAATGTCCGGTTTCACCGACAGGGCCGCCATCATCCGGCGGGTGGATTCCTCGATCTCGTCCACGGTCAGCGCGATCAGTTGTTCGCCCGCCAGATCGTCGAGCGATATGGCCTCGGCCGCGTTCAGCCGGTGGCCGGTCGGCAACCACAGCCGGTAGGGGGAGACGAGCAGCGATTCGACCTGAAGCGCCGCCCGGTCGCGGATCGAGGAGGTGAGGAGGACGGCAACATCGAGTTCGCCCCCGATCAGGAGATGCTGCAGATAATCGGCACTGTCCTCGACCGCCGACAGTTCGACCTTCGGGAAAGCCCGGCGAAAGCGCGACAGCATGTCCGACAGCACATATCCCGCGACAAGCGAGGTGACGCCGAGCGACAGCCGGCCGGTCAGATCGCCCTCCTCCTCGCGGAAGGCGATGCGGGCGGTGGAAACATCGCCAAGGATCTGGGTCGCGTGGCGCAGGAACAGGCTGCCCTTGTGGGTGAGTTCAAGCCCGCGCGCCTTGCGTTCGAAGAGGATGACCCCGAGGTCTTCCTCAAGCGACTGGATCGCCTCGGTCACGGAGGATTGCGAGATCGACAGCACCCGCGCCGCGCCGGACACGGCACCCTGTTCGGCGGCGGCGACGAAGAACTGCAATTGTCTTAGGGTGAAGGCCATGCGTTATGTCGGCGCGAAGCCCTGTCCGCGTCAACGGCCATTGCACCGGGGCGGCGAACGTGATTGTAAAGGTTTTATGACAGTTTTGTAACAGCCGCGCCGGTCCGGGGCGCATTCAGGGGATTGCCAGGTGCCCAGTTCTTCTCCGCTTCTCTTCGTTCTGCATATCGCCGGCGCCGCCGCGCTGCTGATCTGGGCGGTAAGGCTGGTCAGGACCGGGGTCGAACGCGGCTGGGCGGTGCAGTTGCGCAGTTGGCTGCGGCGCGGCGCCCAGAACCGGCTTGTGGCGGCGGCTTCGGGCACGGCGGCGGCGGTTCTGCTGCAAAGTTCGACCGCCGTGGCGATCCTGACCGCGAACTTCGTCGCGACCGGCACACTGGCCGCCAAGGCCGGGTTCGCGGTGCTGCTGGGCGGTGACCTCGGGTCGGCGATCGTCGCGCAGATCCTTCTGACCCGCGCCGACTGGCTGGTGCCGGTCCTTCTGGTTGCAGGCGTGGCGATCTTCCAGCGCTCGGTCGCGCGCGAATGGCGGATGGCCGGGCGCATCCTGATCGGCCTCGCGCTGATCTTCGTGGCGCTCGGCATGATCCGCGAGGCGACGGAACCGCTGCGCGAGGCCAGGGGCATGGTGCAGGCGATGGCCTATCTGGGCGGCGATCCGGTCACCGCCTTCGTGATCGGCGCGCTTTTCGCCTGGGCGGTGCATTCGTCGGTCGCGGCGGTCCTTCTGTTCGTGACGCTGGCCGCCAGCGGCATGCTGCCGGTGAACGCCGGCATCGCGATGGTGCTGGGCGCCAACCTCGGCGGGGCTTTCATTGCCTTCGTCCTGACCCTCGGGTCCGAGGTCGCGGCACGGCGGGTGGTGATGGCCAACCTGCTGGCACGGGGCGGCGGGGCGCTTTTGTTTCTCTTGGCGCTGATCCTGCTGCAACTGCCGCTCGATTATCTGGGCAGCAGCCCGGCGCGGCAGATCATCAACCTGCACCTTCTGTTCAACTTCGCGATCCTGATCCTGGCCCTGCCCGTGAGTGGCCCCCTGCTGCGCGTGGCCGAAGGGCTGATCACGACGCCGGCCACGCCGCCATTGCTGGATCGGGTCAGCGCGCTTGATCCTGCGGCGCTGACCTCGCCCGACCGGGCGCTGGCCTGCGCGGCGCGGGAAATCCTGCAGATGGGGGAAGGGGTGGAGGCGATGCTGCGCACCGTCCTGCCGCTTTACACGACATGGGACGACACCACCGCCGACGCGATCCGCCGCAAGGAGGACGACGTGGACAAGATCCACCTTGACACGAAGCTTTATCTGGCAAGGTTGCAGCGCGCCGACAGCGAGGAACATCTGACCCGTCGCGGACTCGATCTGGCGGAAATGGCGGTCAATCTGGAAAGCGCCGGCAATGCCGTGTCCCACAACATGCTGTCCCTTGCCCAGCGTCTGCATGATGAGGGCCTCTCCTTCTCGGAAACCGGCCAGCGCGAGATCAACGATTTTCACGACCGGGTGCTGTCGAACGCGCAGGCGGCATTGAACGTGCTGATGACGCTGAACCCCGACGCGGCGCGGGCGCTGGTCGAGGAGAAGGACCATGTGCGCGACATCGAACAGGGGCTGCAACGGTCGCACCTGGAGCGGCTGAAGGAAGGCCGGGCGGAGTCGATCGAGACCTCGAACATCCACCAGGAGACGCTGAGGGCCCTGAAACAGGTCAACACCGCCTTCACGCAGGTCGCCTATCCGATCCTGTCGGAAACCGGCGACCTGCTCGCAAGCCGCCTGACGCGGGTGAAGCGGAGCTGAAGCCTCAGCCCCGGCCCTTCCACGGGACCAGCCGCTTTTCGGCCATGCGCATCAGGATGTCGATCCCGTAGCCGATCACGCCGATCAGGATGATCCCCATCACCACGATGTCGGTCAGCTGGAATTTGGAGGCGGCGATGATCATCATGCCCGCGCCCTTTTCGGCGGCGACGAGTTCCGCCGCGACGACCGTGCCCCAGCAGACGCCCATCGCCACCCGCGCCCCGGTGAAGAGGTCCGGCAGCGAGTTCGGTATGATCACATGGCGCATGATCTGCCATTTGGTCGCGCCCAGCGAATAGGCGGCATGGATCTTCGATATCTTCACCCCCGAGACGCCGGAGCGCGCCGCGATGACCATGATCCAGAGTGCGGCGAGGAACAGGAGGACGATCTTGCCGGTTTCCCAGATGCCGAACCAGATGATCACCAGCGGAATCAGGGCGAGCGGCGGCACCGGGCGCATGAATTCCACGATCGGGTCGAACCAGCCGCGGAACCAGCCCGACAGGCCCATCGCATAACCAAGCGGAATGCCGACGGCAGAGCCAAGTGCAAAGCCCGCCAGAACCCGCAGCAGCGAGGAGCCGAGATGCTCCCAGAGCGGCCGGTTCTGATAGCCGTCGCGGGCAATGTCGATCAGGCGCGCCACCACCTTTTCCGGCGCCGGCATCCAGATCGGTTCCATCTGCCAGCCCTTGTCGGGCTGGAAGTTCAGCGACCCCTTGGAGGTAAGGGTGACAGTGCCGTTGTCGACCGCGACTTTCTCGCCGGGTGTGATCGGCGTGCCGTCGATGGCGGAAATGGTGAAACCTTCTTCCCCGGCGCCTTCGTCGTTGTCCTGGACCTTCAGCAGCACCGAGCGCCAGGCGGCCACGGCGGCGCTGTCATCGCCCGCAAAGCCCTCGCCGCGGGGAATGTCGGCGGCCTTCTTCACGTCGTCAAAGGGATGGACGATTATATCGACAAATCCGTCGTCGACCGCCCCCGCCGCGTTCGTCGCGGTGTAGGTGAAGCTCGTTTCGCCCACGAACGGTCCCGGCACATGCAGGGGCACGAACTTTGACCCGGTAAAGGCACCCCAGATCAGGAAGATCGCCAGGATCGAGATGACGGAAGCAGCGCGATCGGGGCGCACGGCGCTTTCGTCGCCGAAGGTCACGGTCTTGAGGCTGGTGAAATCCCGCGCAGTGGCCTGCCGGCGCAACAGCCGGACGCCAGCGAAGGCCAGGACGAAAAGGATGACGTAGAACAGGAGAACGATCACAGCGCACCTTCCTTCCGGCCCATGATTTCTTCCTCCATCCCCCAGATCATGCTGAGGATTTCCTCGCGGGTTTCCGCGAACCCTTCGGATTTCTTCACCACGCGCAGATCGGCGCCCACGCCCCGTTCGGCGAACGGCAGCCGGTATTCCTTGAAGATGCGTCCCGGTCGCGGGGCCATGACGATCAATCGTTCGCCCAGCAGCAGCGCCTCCTCGACCGAATGGGTGATCAGGATCACGGTCTTGCCGGTGTCCTTCCAGAGCTTCAGGACAAGGCCCTGCATCTTTTCCCGCGTCAGCGCATCGAGCGCGCCCAGCGGTTCGTCCATCAAGATCACGTCGGGATCGTTGGCCAGGCAGCGGGCCAGCGCCACCCGCTGCTGCATCCCGCCCGACAGTTCATAGACCGCCTTGTCCTTGAAGGACTGAAGGCCAACGGTTTCAAGCAGATGATCGGTGATCCTGTTGCGGTCCGCCTCGGCCATGCCCTTCATGCGCGGGCCGAAGTCGACATTGCGGCGCACCGACATCCATTCGAAAAGCGCGCCCTGCTGAAAGACCATGCCACGTTCGGGGTCGGGGCCGGTGACGGGATGGCCATTCAGAATGACCCGCCCGCCGGTCGGCATCAGAAAGCCCGCGAGGATGTTGAGAAGCGTGGTCTTGCCGCAGCCGGACGGGCCGAGCACGGACACAAGCTCGCCCTTGCCGATGTCAAGCGACACGTCCTTCAGCGCCTGGACCGCGTCGCCGCCGGGCACGTCGAACCGCATGGAAAGGGATTGGATGGACAGGCCCATTCGGCACTCCTGCAGAGGCGGGTGGCGATGGGCGGCACGCAGAGGGTGCGCGCCGCCCGGCGAAGGGTCTGTTACATGCCGCCCGCGGCAGCGAGCGCTCCGGTGTTGACCTGGGCCTCGTAATTGTCGAGCGCGGCCGGAATCGAGCCGGCCGTCACGAAGACGTCGGCGACGCCCTTCATGAACTGCTGCGCGCCGCCGCCCAGCCATTTGGCCGAAAGCTGCTCCTCGACCGTCGGGAAGGTGAAGGTCGCCAGCGAATCCGCCGCCGCGGCTTCGTCCATGCCGCTGTCCTTGGCGATGACCGGCAGCATTTCGGCACGTTTGGACTCGTCCGCCCACATGGCGTTGGCATCCGCCGTGACCTTCAGGAACTTGGCCACCAGATCGCTGTTCTCGGCGACAAACCCGGCAGGGGCGGACGTCACGTCGAACACGAGGATGCCCAGCGCCTCCTTCTCGGCGCCGGTCAGAAGGACATTGCCGTTTTCCATCATCCGCCGCAGCCCGCCGCCGAAGCCGCAGGCGAGGTCAATGCCGCCCTGGGCGAAGGCCGCCGCCCCGTCCGGGGGGGCCATGTCGACGATTTCCATGGTGGAAATATCGACGCCGAAATATTCCATCTGCTTGAGGAAGCCATAGTGCGCCGCCGAACCCACCGGCAGGACGACCTTCTTGCCCTCAAGCTCCTTGGCATTGTCCTTGGTGATTTCCAGATCGGTGCGGGCCACGCAATTGTCATTGTCCGAATAGCTCACCGCCACGTCGATGATCTGCAGGTCCTGCCCGGCAGAAGTCGCCACGACGAAGGGCGGCACGCCCTGGCTGACGGCGATCTGCACATCGCCCGAGGCCATCGCCGCCGACATGGCGGTGCCGGTGTCGAACGAGCGCCAGTTGATCTTGACGCCCATCTCCCGCTCATAGGTGCCCATCGCCTTGGCATATTCGAAGGGCATCGGCCATTCGAGGAAATAGGCGACGGTGAT
>CAZRKU010000057.1:0-18331 GCA_964600685.1 uncultured Frigidibacter sp.
ATCTTGCCGAGAAAACTCTACTTATGCAGCCCCTTACTTTCGGGGGGGATTACCCACTACATCGGGTGGGGCAGCGACCTGCACAGTGGAGAGGTAGTCAGCCTTCATGAAGTCCACGAAGTTGTCACGAAACTGCCGCGTATGAATATGTGCGAGGCGGTCGGCCCGGTCGGCGTCCTGTCGTTCGATCGCGTCCAGCATCTCGTCATGCTCATCGGTCAGAAGATAGCCGCCAAGACCCTTTTCGATGAAATCGAAATGCAGGTGCAGCATCCGCCTGCCCTGGCGCAGCAGGCGTTCGTAGAACGAGGCCAGGAACGCGTTTCTGCCAGCCGTTGCTATGGCCATGTGGAAGGCCATGTTGGCCTCGGACATCGCCAGATGGTTGCCGGCCTTCACCGCAGCCACGAATTCCTTCTGACACCTTGCGATGCTGTGCAGGTCGTCCTTGCTGCGCAGCTCGGCTGCAAGGCGTGTGTTCATGCGTTGGGCAATGTCCAGCGCCTCGACATACTTCGGAAAGCTCTGCACATCGATCGGCGCCACCATGGTCGACCGGTTCGACAGTGTGACGACCAGCTCGTCTCCAGCCAAGCGGATCAGGGCTTCGCGAACCGGCGAACGCGACATCCCGAATCGGTCTGCCAGGGTGGTTTCGTCCAGTAGTGCGCCGGGGGCCAGTGCCAGCGTAAGGATCTCGTCGCGCAGCGTCTCATACGCGACCCTGACACCGCTGCCCTTGACGCGCTTCTGATCCTGCTCCGCTGACATCATCCAGTCCTGTCCTGTTTGGCAAAAAAACCATAGTCAACGCGCCGCATCTTGTCGACACGCTGCATTTTAGTTTTGACGTGTCGGCTTTGTGTCGGCATGATAGCGGCAACTCATTCCCGGAAAGGTTTCCCTATGCTGAAACTTCAGGGCGTCATGCCCGCCTTGGTCACCCCGTTCGGCGCGGATGGCAGCATCGACTTCGCGGCCTTCGGGGCGCATCTGGCAAACCTGCGGGCTGCGGGATGTTCGGGCTGGGTGCCCTGCGGGTCTTCGGGCGAATACAACCTGATGACAGATGCCGAGCGCGACTCTGTGCTGCGCTTTGTGAAAGATTTCGCCAAGCAGGGCGAGGTGCTGATCGCGGGCACCAACGCGCCCTCGACCGCAGGGGTCATCGCCAACACCCTGCGCGCCAAAGAGATCGGCTATGACGCCGTCCTTCTGGCCGTGCCCTTCTACACCAAGCCGACACAGGCCGAGATCATCCATCATTTCAATGCGGTGGTCGCAGCGACAGACATGAACATCGTGCTCTACTCCTATCCCGGCAAGGACGGGGTAGAGATCGAGTATGAGGCGCTGGACGCGCTGGCCGACAACCCGCGCATCATCGGAATCAAGGAATCCTCGGGCGTGCTGCAGCGCGCCATCGGCATTTCCACCCGCTATGCCGGACGGGTGCAGCTGGTGTCGGGATCAGACGACATCGCCTGGGACTTCATGCACTGGGGGGCCGACAGCTGGATCTGCGGGCCTGCCAACTGCATGGCGAAACCGGTGTGTGACATGGACGCGGCCTTTCGCAAGGGCGACCATGCCCGTGCGAAAGAGATCATGGCGGCGATCTGGCCTGCGATGAACGTGCTGGAATCGGGCAAGTTCGTGCAAAAGCTGAAATTTGGCTGCGAATTGCAGGGCACCTCGGTTGGCGAATGTCGGATGCCGTTCGGCCCCCTGACGGATTTGGAAAAGGCCGAGTTTGCCTCCGCCATGCAGCCGATCCTGCACTGGGCCTGACCCATGGTCACGGTCGTCATCGGCGCGGGGATCATCGGCACCGCCATCGCGCATGATCTGCAAAAGCGCGGTCGTCAGGTGGTGCTGGTGGACCGGGACAGCCCCGGTAAAGGCGCGTCCTTTGGCAACATGGCCAGCATCGCGGTGACGGAATTCATGCCGGCCTCGCGCCCTTCGGTCTGGCGGCAAATCCCCGGCTGGATGCTCGATCCGGAAGGCCCCGTGCGGGTGCGCCCGTCCTACATGCCGCGCCTTCTGCCATGGTTCCTGCACTTTGTCGCCGCCTCGCGTCCTGCCAAGCTGCGCGCCCTTGAGGCGCAGGGGGCGGCCCTGTGCGCCCGGTCGCTGGACGACACGATGGACCTTCTGCGCGAGACGGGGCTGCAAAACCAGATCAGCGAGGAAGGCTGCCTGTCGCTTTACACCGATGAGGCCGAGTTCAAGGCCGACCGCGAACATATCGAGATCCTCGAACGCTTTGGTTTCCCGCATGAGGTGATCGGGCGGCAGGCGATCAGGGCGCTGGAACCCGAATTGTCGGACAAGATCGGCCTTGCGGTCCTGTTTCCGCAGAACCGGTCGATGAAAGACCCCTACAAGCTGGTGCTGGCACTGGCCGAACGTTTCAAGGCCATGGGCGGGCGGGTGGAGACCGGAGAGGTGACGGGGTTCACCCGCGCCGACCGCATCCGCGAGGTTGTGCTGAAAGATGGCCGCCGCTTGGCAACGGATGAGGTGGTGATCTGCGCCGGGGCATTCTCGGCACGTCTGGCAAAGCTGCTGGATGAACCGATCCCGCTGGAAACCGAGCGCGGCTATCACACGCAGATCATGGCCCCCGGCATCTCGATGAAACACTCGATCATCTGGCCCGCCCGCGCCTTCATGGTCACGCCGACGGCGGGGGGTATCCGGGTGGGCGGAACGGTGGAAATGGCCGGGCTGGACGCGGCCCCGGATTATCGCCGCGCCAAAGTCACAGTAAAACGTGCGCGTGAAGCCCTGCCCGCCTTGCGCTGTGAGGATTTCACCGAATGGATGGGCCACCGCCCGGCCTTGCCCGATACCGTGCCGATCCTGTCGGCTTCGGCCAAGACCAACGGGGTGTTCTATGCCACCGGCCACGGCCACCTTGGCCTGACCTATGCCGCCACCACGGCGCGGCTGATGGGCGACCTGATCACCGGGGCCACGCCGCCGGTGGACCTTGCCCCCTACCGCGTCAACCGGTTCTGAAAGGACTGCCATGCGTTTCAGCCGCACGATCCAGACCGTCGATGTTCACTGTGCAGGCGAGATCGGGCGCGTCATCACCGGGGGCGTGGTGAACATCCCCGGCGCAACCATGGCCGAAAAGCTGAACCACCTGAACACGGTGGACGACAGCCTTCGTCGCTGGCTGTGTTCAGAACCCCGCTCGGCCCCGGCGGGGTCGTTCTGCCTGCTGACGCCCGCCTGCGATCCGGCGGCGGATGTGGGGCTGATCATCCTGCAACCGGATCAGGCGCATGCGATGTCAGGATCGAACGCCATGTGCGCGGCGACGGCGCTGCTGGAGACGGGCATGCTGCCGATGGTGGAACCCGTCAGTGTGGTTATTTTTGACACCGCGGCAGGGCTGGTGAAGGCGACGGCCACCTGTGCGGGCGGCAAGGTCACGAAGGTGACGCTGGACATGCCGCCCTCTTTCGTTGCCCGGCTGGATGCGGTGATCGAGACGGCGGAATGGGGGACGGTTCGCTATGACCTGTGCTTTGGCGGCGTCTTCTACGCACTGGTCGATGTGGCGCAGGTTGGCCTGACGATCGCGCCCGAAAACGCCCGCCAACTCGCCATGATCGGTGTGGACTTGCGAAGCCGCATCGCCGCTGTCCAGCCCGCACCGCACCCGATAACGCCGGTGCTGAACGGGTTGGCCTATGTGATGTTCCGCAGCGAAGACCCTGACGGGGCCTTGCGCACCTGCACCACCCTGCGCCCGGGCCGCGCCGACCGTTCGCCTTGTGGAACGGGGTCAAACTCCAACATGGCGTCGCGCCATGCAAGGGGGCGGGCAAAGGTCGGGGACGTTGTCACCTCGCGTTCGATCATCGGGGGAGAGTTCGTGACCGAATTCGTCGCCGAAACCACGGTCGGCCCCTATCCGGCCACGCAGAACCGCGTGTCGGGCCAGTGCTGGATCTATGGCCTCAGCCAGATCGGCCTTGACCCGAGCGATCCCTTCCCGCTGGGCTTTACCCTGTCCGACACCTGGGGCGCGTGATTCCTTTGCGGGGGGATCACATTAGTTTATCTAATGTCCAGCCGCAGCACATTCTCCTTTGCCGATCCGGCCGGTCCTGCCCTATCCATCAAAGGCAATCGCACAAGAGGGGTCGCGCATGTCCGTCCGGTTCAAGCTGCAGGGGATTTATACCCCGCTGGTCACACCATTCTTCGCCGATGACAGCATCGACTTCGATTCCCTCTCCGCGCTGATCGAGCGGCTGATCTCGGCTGGGGTTCACGGCGTGATCTCGGGCGGATCGACCGGCGAGAACTATGCCGAGACGGTGGAAGAGCGGCTGGAGATCGCGCGGTTCATCGTGGATCAGGTCGGAGGGCGCATCCCGGTGATCATCGGCACGGGTGCGATGCGCACACCGGATTCCATGGCCTTGGCCAAAGGGGCGAAGGACATGGGGGCGGACGCGATCCTGCTGGCGACCCCGCCGTATTCGGTGCCGACCGAGCGTGAAAACGCGCTGAACGCGTTGGCGATCGACCGCGTGGCCGACATGCCGATCATCCTTTACAACTATCCGGGCCGGATGGGTGTTTCGATGGGGCAAGAGTTTCTGGACCGCGTCGGCCGGTCGCGCAACGTGATCGGCATCAAGGAAAGCAGTGGGGACATCAACCGCGTGCATCTGCTGGCCCGCGATTACCCGCATATCCAGATGTCCTGCGGCATGGACGATCAGGCGCTGGAATTCTTTGCCTGGGGCGCGCAAAGCTGGATTTGCGGCGGGTCGAACTTTCTGCCCGAAGAACACATCGCGCTTTACGACGCTTGCGTGATCAAGGGCGATTTCGCAAAGGGTCGCCGGATCATGTCGGCCATGCTGCCCCTGATGGCCGTGCTGGAACAGGGCGGCAAGTTCATCCAGTGCATCAAGCACGGGGTTGAGGTTTCGGGGATTTCGGCAGGGCCGATGCGGCCGCCGCTGAAGGGCCTGAACAAGGAAGAAAAGCGAGAGCTGGAACAGGTGATCCGCACCCTGAAAACCACCGTCGCCGCGATTGTGCAGGGGAACTGAGCCATGACCGAACTTTTGACCCATGAAGAATACCGCAGCCTTGCCGCAGCCATGGACCTGCCGCAGAACGCCTGGATCGACGGCGGTTCTCGCCCGGCGATCTCGGGCAAGACCTTTGAGACGGTGAACCCGGCCACGGGCGCCATTCTGGGCACGGTGGCTGCCTGTGATGCGGCGGACGTCGATCTGGCCGTGTCCAAGGCCCGCGAGGCGTTCGAGGATGGACGCTGGTCGCGCCTGCATCCCACTGCGCGGAAAGATGTGCTGGTGCGGCTGGCCAAGCTGCTGGAACGCAATGCCCGCGAACTGGCGGTGATGGAGAGCATCGACAGCGGCAAGACGATCTATGACTGCGAGAACGTCGACATTCCCGAGACGATCCACGTCATCAGATGGCATGGAGAGTTGATCGACAAGATCTACGATCAGGTCTCGCCCGCCAGCAATGACCACATCGCCATGATCGTCCGCGAACCCGTGGGCGTGGTCGGGCTGGTCTTGCCGTGGAACTTTCCGCTGCTGATGCTGGCGTGGAAGATCGGACCGGCCTTGGCGGCGGGCTGTTCGGTGGTGGTGAAACCAGCGCAGGAAACCAGCCTGACGGCCCTAAGGCTGGCAGAAATCGCGTCAGAGGCGGGCTTGCCGCGCGGTGTGTTGAACATCGTGACGGGCGGCGGTGAAGTGGGTGAGGCCGTGGGGCGGCATCCGGACGTGGATATGGTGTCTTTCACCGGGTCCACCGTGACCGGGCGCAAGTTTCTGCATTATTCCGCCGACTCAAACCTGAAGGAAATCGTGCTGGAACTGGGCGGCAAGAACCCTTGTATCGTGCTGGATGATGCCGAGGATCTGGATGCAGTTGCCGCTCATGTGGTGAACGGCGCGTTCTGGAACATGGGGCAGAATTGTTCGGCCGCGTCGCGTCTGATCGTGCAGCGCGGCGTCAAGGACCGGCTGTTGGCCAAGGTTGCGGAACACGCCCGCGAATGGATGGTGGGTGATCCGCTTGATCCGCAGGTGCGGGTGGGCGCGCTGATATCCAAGGCGCATTTCGCCAAGGTCTCGGGCTATCTGAAGACCGCTGCCAAGGAAAAGATCGTCATGGGCGGCAAGGTGGTGGCTGATGGGTTCATCGAGCCGACGGTGGTCGAGGCCGACCGGGCATCGGCGCTGGCCGTCGAGGAAATCTTTGGCCCCATCCTGACCGTTATAACCGTCGGCAGCTTTGAAGAGGCCATCGCCGTGGCCAACGACACCGCCTATGGCCTTGCCGCCAGCATCTTCACCGCCAACGGCAAGCGGGCCCTGCGCGGCGCCCGGATGCTGCGCGCGGGCACGGTGACGGTAAACAGCTTTGGCGAGGGGGACATCACGACCCCCTTCGGCGGCTACAAGCAGTCTGGCTTTGGCGGGCGCGACAATTCCATCCATGCGCATGATCAGTATACCCAGTTGAAGACCATCTGGCTGGACCTGACCGACACCGCCGACACCGCCATCGACTGAGGGCCCAAGATGTCCTTTCGCAAAGTGATCCGCCTGCCGGTTCACACCGGTCCGGCAGGGTGGAATTCCATTCTGCCGCCCACCCCGCCGCGTGCGGTGCTGATGGGCGAACAGACCTGCGACATCGCCATCATTGGCGCCGGTTTCGCGGGCCTGTCGGCGGCGCGGCGGCTGATGCAGATTGATCCGACGCTGTCGGTCGTGGTTCTGGACGCCGGTCGTGTGGCGACCAGCTCGGCGGGCCGAAACTCTGGCTTCATGATCGACCTGCCGCATGAACTGACCAGCGCCGACTATGCCGGATCGGGAGAGGCGCATGACCGCACCCTGACCCGCCTGAACCGCAACGCCATAGATTTCGCGGAAATCGCCTGCGCAGACTATGGTATGGCCGATGGCAGTTTTCAGCGGTCGGGCAAGATCAACGGCGCGGCCTCGGCGGTGGGCGATACGGCGAACCGGTCCTATGCAGATCACCTGAAAGCGTTGAACGAACCGCACGAGATGCTGGATGCCACCGCGATGCGGCAGATCACCGGTTCGGCCTATTACACGGGCGGGTTGTTCACGCCCGGAACGGCGATGATCCAGCCGGCAGCCTATATCCGGGGGCTGGCCCTTGGCCTTGAGGCGCAAGGAGTGCAGGTTTTTGACTCCTCTCCGGTGACCGGGTTTGACAGCACTGGCAGCGGTTGGGCCTTGGCGACGCCGCAGGGTCGTCTGCGTGCGGGCCGGGTGATCCTGGCCAACAATGGCCATCTGGAAAGCTTCGGCTTCAAATCCGGGCGGCTGATGCACATCATGCTGAATGCCTGCATGACCGCGGAAATCGGCGCGGACGACCTGCGCAAGCTTGGCGGACAGGAAACCTGGGGCCTGACGCCCTCAGACCCGATGGGCTGCACCGTGCGGCGGATTTCCACCGCCCAAGGCGGCAACCGTATCGTCATCCGGCAAGGCGGCTACTACCGGCCGAACATGCAGACCAGCGCCGCCGATCTTGCCCGCGTTACCGCCCGGATGCGCACCAAGTTCGACGCCCGATTCCCCGGCCTGCGGCACGTTCCGTTTGAATTCAACTGGTCCGGCCATCTGTGCCTGTCGAAGAACGCCGTATCCGTAATGCGCGAACTGGAGCCGGGCCTTTTTTCGGCCTGCGTCCAGAATGGCCTTGGCACCACTCGCGGCACACTTACCGGGTGCGGAGCCGCCGAATTGGCGATGGGGCAATCCAGCGATATCACCCGCTTCTTCACCGCTGAAGCCGAACCCTCACGCCTGCCGCCACATCCCTTCGACACCATCGGCGCAAACGCGTACCTTCGGTTCAAGGAATGGCAGGCCAGAGTTGAATGATGAGGGTCGAATGACATGAGACCGGTCCGCCGAAGGCATCTCCCGTCGCTTGGCGCGCTGGCGACATTTGAGGTTGCGGCAAAGCATCTGTCCTTCACCCTTGCCGCAAAAGAGCTGAACATCACCCAAGGGGCAGTCAGCCAGCAGATCAGGTTGCTTGAAAAGGCCCTGGAGGTGGAGCTTTTCGTGCGAAAGCACAACGCGCTGGACCTGACCCCGGCCGGCCACGACCTGTTTCGCGCCGTATCAGCGGGGCTGGACACGATCAGCGCGGGCGTCGGCCTGCTTCAACCCGAGACGCAGCCGGAAACCGTGACCATCTCGGCCACCAACGGCATGGCTGCCTATTGGCTGAAGCCGTTGATCGACAGTTTCCGCCTGGATCACCCGACTGTCGGCTTTGTCATCCTTGCGTCTGACGAAGATGACACGATGCGCAATTACTCGGGCGTGGACCTGTCGCTTCTGTGCGGCAATGAACGCTGCGAAGTGGGCGAAGAGCTGCACTTCCTGTTTCCGGAGGCGGCACAGCCGGTGTGTTCGCCCGCCTATCTTGCGTCCCATGGACCATTCCCTGATGCCCACAGCCTGAACAGCGCGAACCTCTTGCATCTGCACGAGCGCCACTGGTCTGCCGATGCCATCGGCTGGCAGCCCCTCGGCTGGGAGGAGTGGTTTCGCGCGCAAGGAGCCCAGTGGGAGCGCGGACCGTCCAGCCTATCGACCAATAAGGTGGCGTTGCTGATCGAGGCCGCGCTGGTGGGAGAGGGCGTGATGCTGGGCTGGCAGCACATGGTGGCGCGATATTTGAATGATGGGAAGTTGGTCATTGCCCATCCGGCCCCGGTGACGGCCGGCAGGGGGAACTTCCTGCGCTGCCAATCTGCGGCTTTGCAACGTCCGGCAGTGGCACGGTTTGTCGACCATTTGCTGCAGTCGTCAAAGACCTGAACATAGTCTTAAGGAAAATCAGTGATTTGTTGGATGCCTTGTCTATTAGTGCAACTAATGCAGCGCCCCCGAAAATTCTCGTTTGCGCCGAGTGGCCCCAGCACAGGATATGGACTGAGTTAAGCGGTAAACCAGCTGCCATGGCGCTATTGCCCGGCTGACCCGCTTCTCGACATCAACGGAGTTCGTGCAGGCGCACGCTCCCAATCATCAGATCGCCGGTCATGCGGCGGGAGGCGCTGGATGCGCCCCCCGGAGGCATGCGCGCACGGTGACGGCCAGTTTCAACACCTCGGAGGACGACATGAACAAGATCATCAAGACATTGGGTACGACGGCGATTGCAGCAGTCCTTGCCCTGCCCGCCTACGCCCAGGATACGACCATCACCATCGGCACCATGTCTTGGGAAGACCTGACACCGATCACCGGCATCACCAAGACGGTGCTGGAGGCCAAGGGCTTTACTGTCGAAGTCGAAGAGTTTTCGGAATGGGGCATTGCCTTCGCGGCACTGACCAATGGCGACATCGACATCATGGCCTCGCAGACCGACTATGTGGCCCATGACTATTGGACCAAGAACATGGACAAGCTGGAGAAGATTTCTCCGGTGTCGCATGGCCTTTACCAGGCCATTGCCGTGCCGTCCTATGTCACCATTTCCAGCATGGACGAACTGGCTGCCAATGCCGACAAGTTCGGTGGCAAGATCGTCGGCATCGAACCCGGTTCGGGACTGATGCGCGATGCCGCCACGGCGGTGGAGGCCTATGGCACGGGCATGGAACTGGTCGAAGGCTCGACGGCCGGCATGACCGCAGCACTTGACGCCGCCATGAGCCGCGAAGAGTGGATCGCCGTGACCGTGTGGGAGCCGTCGTGGATGATGCAGAAGTATGACATCCGCTTCCTCGACGACCCCAAGGCCGTCTTCCCCGGCCCGCAATCCTACTACTGGATTGGCACCGCGGGTTTCTCGGCCGCGAACCCCGCCGCACGTGAGGCGATTGCCTCGGTCTATGTGCCGCTGGCGGACATCACCGCCATCAACGGCGCGATGAACGATGGCAAGACGATGGAAGAAGCTGTGGCGGACTGGGTTGCCGCCCATGGCGACCTGATCGGCCGCTGGACGGCCATCAAGACGCAGTAATCCTCGGCAAAGGGCCGGACCGGCGAACGGTCCGGCCTCATTCCATCTTGCATCTGGAGCGCGCCAAATGACCAGCCCGGACACACCCCTCGTTGAATGCCGGAATGTTTGGAAGGTCTTCGGCGCACGCAGTGCCGAAGCGATTGCGGCGATCCGTGCAAAGGGCCTTGGCAAGCGGGAGGTTCTGACTGATTTCAACTGCGTTGTTGGCGTGCACGATGCCAGCTTTTCTGTCGGCAAGGGCGAGATCTTCTGCATCATGGGCCTGTCCGGCAGCGGCAAGTCCACCTTGATCCGTCTGCTGAACCGCCTGATCGACCCTAGCTTGGGCGAGGTGTTGGTAAAAGGCCGAGCGATCAACGGACTTGGGGCGCAGGACTTGCGCGACCTGCGCGCCCACACCATCGGCATGGTGTTCCAGAACGTCGCACTGATCCCGACCCGCACGGTCCTGGAAAACGCAGCCTTTGGCCTTGAGGTGCAAGGCGTGGCCCCAACCGAGCGTCGCCGCATCGCGACCGATGCGCTCGTTCGCGTAGGTCTTGGCGACTGGCTGCATCGCTATCCGCGAGAGCTTTCCGGTGGCATGCAACAGCGCGTGGGTCTGGCCCGCGCCTTGGCCGCTGACCCCGAAGTGATCCTGATGGATGAGCCGTTTTCGGCGCTTGACCCACTGATCCGCCGCCAACTGCAGGACGAGTTCCGCACGCTGACCAAGTCGCTCGGCAAGTCGGCCGTGTTCATCACGCATGATCTGGACGAGGCCATCCGCATCGGTGACCGCATCGCGATCATGAAAGATGGTGCGATGGTGCAGACAGGCACAGCGGAAGAGATTGTCATGAACCCGGCAGATCAATATGTCGCCGACTTCGTCGCAGGCATCTCGCGCATCCATCTGGTCAAGGCAGCATCGGTGATGATGCCTGTCGCGGCTTTCGACGCAGCCCCCCTCGCCGACCTTGCCCGCACTGGTCTTGATGCTGACATCGACGCGTTGATCCATCTGGTGCTGGCCAGCCCCCATCAGGCAGTCGCTGTGGCGGAAGGCGCCGATCTGCGCGGCGTGGTGACGGCAAGGACACTGCTGGAAGGCCTGAAGGGCGACGCAGCACCTGCCGCGGTTGGGGCCTGAAATGGACCTGGAGCCTTGGATCAATGGTTTCGATGCGTCTGTAGATGCAGGCATGTCCTGGCTGACGGATCACGGCGGTGCCGTGTTCGATCTGGCGCGCGCGGTTCTCGAAGGTGCTTTTGACGGCCTTCTCGCCGCGCTGCTTTTCGCGCCATTCTGGGCCGTCGCATTGGCCGTCGGCCTGTTGGCCGCTCGCAGCCTTGGTTGGAAATCTGGCCTTGCGGCTGGCCTTGGCATGGCGCTTTGCCGTGCAATCGGCCTTTGGCCCCAGACCGTCGAGACGCTGTGCCTTGTGTTGATTTCAGTCTTGCTCGCTGTTCTGATTGGCGTGCCGCTGGGCGTCTGGTCCGGCTACAGCCCCCGGCTAACGCGCGTCCTTGATCCCGTGCTGGACTTGATCCAGACCCTCCCGCCTTACATCTATCTTCTGCCCGCCATCGCCTTTCTTGGCTATGGTCCGGCCACTGCGATCGTCGCGACCTTCATCGTGGCAGCACCCCCGGTAATCCGGCTGTCCGCGCTCGGGTTTCGTCAGACCCCGGTCGAGTTCATCGAACTGGGCGAGGCGACGGGGGCAAAGCCGCTGGATGCATTCCTCAAAATCCGTGTACCCTTCGCACTGCCCTCCGTCATGGCGGGCATCAACCAAAGCCTGATGATGGCCTTCGGGATGGTCGTCATCGCCGGCATCGTCGGCTCGGGCGGCTTGGGCGAGACCATCTATGGCGCCATCCGCAAGCTGGACATCGCCCTGTCGGTCAATGCTGCCATCGCAATTGTCGTGCTGACCATCATCATCGACCGCATCAGCCAATCCATCGGCCCGCAGGCAGGAGGCAAGGCATGACGGACAAGGCGCTGTTTTCCCCCGGGGCCGTCGTCGCCCCGGTGATTGACTGGCTGAACACCAACGCGCACGGGTTTTTCCGCGCGATCAGCGTCATGGTCGAGGCAAGCCTGGACCTTGTCGAGACGGCATTGCTGCTGTTGCCCGCCCCGGTTATGGCCGCAGCAATTGTGGTGCTTGTCCTCTGGCGGCAGGGCGTGCGCATGGCGCTTCTGGCCACGGGATGCCTCGCCGTGGCGGGGCTATCCGGCCTTTGGATCGAGACGATGCAGACCGTAGCCCTGGTGTCGACATCGGTCATCATCGCGGTTGCAATTGCCTTTCCGCTGGGAATTCTGGCGGCCCGCCGCCCGCGGCTTGAGGCCACCCTGCGCCCGATCCTTGATCTGATGCAGACCGTGCCACCTTGGGTCTATCTCATCCCTGCTGTGATGATCTTTTCCCTCGGCAAGGTCCCGGCCATGCTCGCCACGGTGATCTACGGTATCCCGCCGATGCTGCGCATCACCACCTTGGCCTTCAAACAGGTGCCGAAGGAGCTGGTCGAACTGGGTGCTGCGTCGGGGGCCACGCCGTTCCAGACCCTGACCAAGATCGAAATCCCATCAGCTCGCAAGACCCTGCTGCTAGGCCTCAACCAGTGCATCCTGCTCTCCCTTGCCATGGTGGTCCTCGCCGGGCTGGTCGGCGCCGGCGGCCTTGGGGCCGAAGTTACTCGGGGCCTGACGCGGATGGAGATGGGCCTTGGCCTGCGCTCTGGTCTGGCAATTGTCGCCGTTGCCATCTTCCTCGATCGCATCTCCCGTAAGGCGCTTGAGTAGTCCGGCACACAAGGACAGCGCAATGTCGCATGACGAGCCTTTGGTTCCCCGAGGAGCCGCCTTCTGTCCCGTTCCGAAACTAGGTCCAACGCGGAACTATGCTTTCGCTTTAGTCCCCGGCTTTACCCTATTGGCGTTTTCTTCGGCGGTTGAGCCCCTGCGTATAGCCAATCAGTTGTCGCAGCACCCACTTTATCACTGGCGTGTGCTCTCGGCCTCCGGTCAGGCCGTTGTCAGTTCTGCAGGCATCCCAGTCGGCGTGGATGGACGGTTTGATCCGCAGGACAAAGCCACGCGCATGTTTGTCTGCGCCGGGAACCCGCAGATGGCCGCTGCAGATCCTGCCGTCGTCACGCTTATCCAGCGGCACCACCGTTTCGGCGGTGTCGTCGGCGGCATCTGCACGGGCGCCATCGCCCTCGCCAAGGCAGGTTTGCTGGAAGGACGACGCTTTACCCTGCATTGGGAGAACCAGCCGGGTTTCATTGAGACCTTCCCAGACCTTGTGCCGACATTGAACCGCTTCGAAACAGATGACCGGTTGCTCACATGTGGCGGCGGGGCCGCCTCTACCGACATGATGCTCTCGCACATTGCCGAGGACCATGGTGCAGGCTTTGCCGCCATGGTGTCGGAGATGTGCCTGCGCACCGTGATGCCCGGAGTGAACTCCGAACAAAGAAGCTCGCTCGCCGCCCTGATGTCTTCTCGCAACCCGGTTCTTGTCGCGACCATCACGCTGATGAACCGCCATATCGACGAACCCTTGTCGATGGACGAACTGGCGCAGGCCGCGGGCTACTCACGCCGCCATCTTGAGCGGCTGTTTCGGGACGCGGTCGGCAAGACACCGGGCGATTTCTATCGGGGATTGCGGCTGGACCGGGCCCGCAATCTTCTCAGCACCACAGACCTTACCTTGATGGAAGTCTCCATAGCTTGCGGATTTTCGACCGTGTCGCACTTCTCGAAAAGCTTTCGGGCGCGTTTCGGGACCGCACCAACAAAGCTTACTCTGGGAACGCTTCACAGGCTGGACTCTTGACTTGCGCCTGCGTGCCTCAGCAGTCCCTTTCAGTTCCTGATGAACCACGTCCGATAGAGCCCCTGCCTGGACTTGCCTGGTATTTGTGGAGAGCGTTTAGCTCACTTCCCGGGCCTTTCGCTCGAAGGCGATGGGGCTCTGGAAGCCAAGCGATGAATGCCGCCTGACGGGGTTATAGAACCCGTCGATGTATCTGGCGACGGCGTTTTCGGCCTGAGCGCGGGTCTGCCAGGCGACTGGCCAGATCAGCTCGGACTTGATGGTCTTGAAGAACGCTTCGACCATCGAGTTGTCGTAGCAGTTCCCCCTGCCGCTCATCGAGATCAGGATGCCGCGTTTGCGGAGCAGGGCCTGATAATCCACCGAGCAGTATTGCGATCCGCGGTCGCTGTGATGAACCAGCCCCGGCGCGGGACCGCGAGCCGCCAGAGCACGGCGCAGAGCTTCCACGGCCAGGTCGCGCTTCAGCCGGTCACTGGTGGCCCAGCCGATAACCCGCCGGGAGAAGAGGTCCAGGACGACAGCGAGGTAGAGCCAGCCTTCAGCGGTCCAGATGTAGGAGATGTCCGCTCCCCATTTCCGGTCCGGCGCTTCAGCGGTGAAGTCCTGTGCGACGAGGTTGGGCGCGATGGGCCAGGCATGTTCACTGTCCGTCGTGCGCTTGAACCGTCGCTTTTGCCGCGCGATCAACTGGTTCTCGCGCATCAGCCGCGCCGTGCGCTGCCGCCCGATCGTATGGCCGTCATCGACCAGGTCGCGGTGCATGCGCGGGCTGCCATAGGTGCCGTTCGACAGGGCGAAGATCGTCCTGATATGCGCCAAGTAGACCAGGTCGTCTTGTTGGCGACGACAGGCCGGGCGGTCGTGCCATGCAAAGAAGCCGCTCTGGCTGACGCCGAGAACATGGCACATCCGGCTGATGGGAAAGCTGGCCTTCTCTGCATCGATGAAGGCGAACCTCATCGACTTCCCTCCCTCGCGAAGAAGGCCGCGGCTTTTTTTAGAATGTCGCGCTCTTGCTTGAGGATCGCGTTCTCCCGACGCAACCGCTTCAGCTCGGCATGCACATCCAGCGACGCCTCGGAGGGCTCACTGGCATCGCGATTATGGCTCAACCACCGTGTCAGCGTCGAAAGCCCAATCCCCAGATCCGCCGCAATCTCGCGTCGCGTCCGACCACTTGTCAGCGCCAGCCGCACAGCTTCACGCCGAAACTCCGGCGTCGGCCTGTTTCCGTTGCCCATAGAACACCTCCTGGTCCCTCAGTTGGTGCTCTCCACATTTTCCGGGCAAGTCCAGTATTCGCCACGGCGCGCATATTGGGCTCTGTGCGAGGAACCCATCTCCGTTTGATCTCCCTTTGGGGGGTCTGACCATCTCCGATTCGGGCCGTCACTAGGGGTGCTCCATCCACAGAGGAGCACCCCAATGCCGACTCCCTTCCCATCACGCCAACCAGCCCCGTCAACCTGGTCCACCGGCGCGAAACCCAAGCCCACCACCCTGAACCCGGAATGGCGCTGCACGCGCTGTGACAAGCTGCTCGGCGTTTGCCGGGACGGCCGCATGCACCTGCGTTTTGCGCGAGGGCACGAGTATTTCGTGGGCTTCCCCGTCCAGGCGACGTGCCGCGGCTGCGGGACGCTGAATCAGGCGTCCAGCCCCACCGACTGACGCGGTCCACGACCACCAACCCCCTGAAATCGCAGAGACGCGCGACGTCCTGACCTGGCCACGAGAAGGCGCTGGACGCCTGGCCGCAAGGCAGGCGTCCAATGTCTTTCGCATGGCACGAGATCCGTGATCAAATCATGCATTCCGCTTCCACCCTCCAGTTTCAGCGCAGCTTTGACGCCTTTCGGCGCGAACAGGGGCCGGTGCTGGCCTTCCGCGATCCGGCCGCCTTGCTGGATGCGCTGCATCAGAAAACGGGCAGTTCGGATCAAAAGAACCTGATCCTCGTCGCCCTTGCCAGCGCTTCGCATTCCGATGGGCACACGGGCGATTGCGCCCTGACCCTGATGTTGCTGGCGCTCTGGCCCGGTCTCGACGCCATCCGGCGCCGGTGCATCTGGCGCAAGGTCGGCACCGGCGATGAAATCGCCGCCGACATCCTTGGCCGCACCACTGAAGCAATTCGCGGTCTGGACCTGCAACGGGTCAACTGGATCGCGGCCACCATCCTGCGCAACATCGAGCGTGACATCCTGCGCGCCCATCAGCGGGAGGCCGGCCGCCAGAGCCTGCGCAGCGAAACCGAACCTGACGAGGTTGCCTCCGATAATGGTTCAGGCGACGCGGCGATCAGCGAGGCGCAACTGCTTCGCGATCTGCGGCTGGTGCTCGGTGCAGATGCAATCCTGGTGATCCGCGTGGCGGTCGAAGGCTTCAGCCAGGCTGAAGCTGGCGTCGAGCTTGGCCTGTCCGAGGCGGCGGCGCGCAAGCGCTACCAGCGCGCCACCCAGCGGCTGCGCGACGCCCTCCAGAAAATCCACTGACCCCGATGTCCCGATCCGGAGAGCGCGGTGGCTTTTCACAATCAGACGCCACCGCGCGTCTTCCTCCAACCGAAAGCCGACACGCATGAACAGCATTGCCGACCTTTCGCCCACGGACCTCAAGCGCATCCCCGGCCTCTACCGGCGCTGGGAACTGACCGAGGTCTTCGAGGCGCACCGCAACTACCAGATCGAAGACGCCGGCACCCACGCCGACGGCACGCCGCTGCTGGCGATCTTCGTCAGCGATCCGGTCCCCGACGTTCCGGAGGCCACCTGATGCGCCTCTTCAATCACCTCATCCCATGGAGAACTGACATGCCGGACCAACCGGACGACATCACCCGTCTTCGCAAGTCGCACTACGCCCTGGACGAACTGCCGGAAACCGTGAGTTTTCCGAAGCATCCGAGCGAGCCCTCGAGGGAGCCGTTGCCCGTGCTGGAGGCGACCGTCGACGACATCGCCTTTGCGATCGTCGCGGCGGAACGGGAAAGTTCGGCAGCCCTCGGACGGGCTTCCGCTCTGAAGCGCCTTCACAACCTTGCCCGCGAGGCAGGTGCCATCGGGACTGACCGTGCCGCCGCCGCTGCCCTGAAGCGGGAGAAGCCCTGATGGCCCTCCCGATCATCAGCGCCGACGAACGGCTGGCGCAGCGCAAGGGCATCAAGGGCTGCATCTTCGGCCGGTCGGGCATCGGCAAGACCAGCCTGCTGTGGACGTTGAATGCCCCAACTACATTGTTCATGGATCTCGAAGCCGGGGATCTGGCGGTCGAGGGCTGGGACGGCGACACGCTGCGGCCCCGCACCTGGAAGGAATGCCGCGACTTCGCGGTGTTCATCGGCGGGCCGAACCCGGCGCTGCGCGAGGACCAGCCCTACAGCCAGGCGCATTTCGACGAGGTCTGCGGCAGGTTCGGCGATCCGGCCGTGGTGCACCGCTACGAGACGATCTTCATCGACAGCATCACCGTGGCCGGTCGGCTCTGCTTTCAGTGGTGCCGGGGCCAGCCCGAAGCCTTCTCGGACAAGACCGGCAAGCCGGACATCCGGGGTGCTTATGGGCTCCATGGCCGCGAGATGATCGGGTGGTTGACCCACTTGCAGCATGCACGCGGCAAGCATGTCTGGTTCGTGGGCATCCTCGACGAGAAGCTGGACGATTTCAATCGCAAGGTCTTCCAGCCGCAGATCGATGGCAGCAAGACCGGCTTGGAACTGCCGGGGATCGTCGATCAGGTCATCACCATGGCCGACATCGCCGATGCCAATGGCCAGCCCCAGCGCACCTTCGTCTGCCAGACGCTGAACCCCTGGGGTTACCCCGCCAAGGATCGTTCGGGGCGTCTGGCCTTGGTCGAGGAACCGCACCTCGGGCGGCTGATGGCCAAGATCCAGAGCCCGATCCGCCCGGCATCTGAACGTCTGAGTTATCCGGCCATCGCCACGACCGATCCTGCCGCTGCAGAGGTGCCGGTCAATGGCTGATCGCATCTCGCCAGACCCGATGTCCCGATCCGGGCCCCGCGATGGCTTTTCCCGTTTGACGCCGCTGCGCGTCCAGACCTCCAACTGAAAGGAACCGTGCCATGTCCGGTATCTGGAACGACTTCAACTCTGCCCAATCCAACTCCAACGTCATCCCGAAAGGCACACTTGCCAAGGTGCGCCTGACCATCCGCCCCGGCGGTTTTGATGATCCGTCGCAGGGCTGGACTGGCGGTTTCGCCAAGCGCGCTGCGACCGGTGCGGTCTATCTCGACGCCGAATACACGGTGGTCGACGGGCCCTATGCGCGCCGCAAGATCTGGTCGCTGATCGGCCTTTACAGCCCCAAGGGCCCGGATTGGGCCAACATGGGCCGCAGCCTGATCCGCGGCATCCTGAACTCGGCGCGCGGGATTTCCGACAAGGACAACTCGCC